>JBKHXT010000149.1:0-5343 GCA_046565885.1 Acidimicrobiia bacterium | reverse complement strand
GACAGGTCGACGTCCGGGCCGACGGTGGCCGGCGCCACCTGCAGCGACAGGGTGCCGGGCCCGGCGGTGAAGGTGAAGGCGTCCTGGTCGCCCCGGGTGCCGATCACGCCGCTGACGTCGACGGTGCCCGCAGCGATGGCGGTGGCCGTCGTCGGCGTGGCGCCGTGGTCGTCGGCGACGGGGGTGCCGCCGTTGGCGGCGATGACGGCGAGGTCGTCCTCGGTGTTGCTCGCACCGCTGTACTCGCCCTTCGACCACTGCGTGATCGGCTCGTAGTAGCCGACGCCCATGATGGGCGCCCAGTCGCCGTGGCCGGCGTAGTAGGCGGTGCCGCCGGTGACGCCGTCGTGGGAGAGGCCGAGGTTGTGGCCGGCCTCGTGGCTGGCCGCCTCGGCGATGCTCTTCGCGTTCGTGCCGGCGACGTACACCCACGCCGGCTGGTAGCGGTCGTGGTACCAGCCGCTCGAGTCGCTGCCGTGGATGTCGTAGGTGCCCACGTAGGCGATGCCGCCGCACGAGGTGCAGTCGGTCTTGGTCGGGGTCACGACGACGCGGGTGCCGTACGCGGCGTCGGTCGACGTGGTCCGTCGGATGGCGTCGATGCCCGGGTCCTGCGTGGTCACGTCGATGCCGAAGGGCGCGAAGTCCTCGGCGACGTGGCGCCACACGTCGATGATCACCCGGCGCTCGGCGTCCGAGAAGGTGGAGGGCGAGCCGTCCGTGTCGTAGGGGGTGCCCGCGGTGCCGCTCCACCCGCTGCCCGGGCTGGCGTGCCCGTCGAAGTCGAGGAACAGGACCCGGCTCGCGCCGGGGCGGGAGTGGAGGGCCAGCGCGTCGGCGGTCGACGGCGAGCCGAGCACGGGGTCGACGGTGCCGGACGGCGCCTCGGCGTGGTCGTGGTCGGCGTGCTCGCCGAGGGTCTCGTCGATGTAGAGCAGGAGGCCGCTCGGGTCGACCCAGAGCTCGTCGTCGGCGCGCAGCCGCCCGCGCAGCTCCTCGGCCGTCGTGCCGTTCGCGGCGGCGACCTCGGGGAGGCGGGTGCCGAGCGCCCGGATGGCGGCCTCGCCCCGGACCCGCTCCGATACGACCTGCTCGGCTCGCTGGCGACCGGTCGAGGCCGACGCGTCCGCGCTGGTCGCGCCGACGCCGGCGGCGAGCAGCCCCAGGGCGACGATGGTGACGGCGGCGCGGCGCGCCCGACCCGTTGCGGCGAAGTGGTTCGACACGGTCCCTCCCGATGGTGTTCGGGCAGGCATCGGCACGTCGGCGCCCGGGGTTGAGGGCACCGGCGCACATGGCGCAGACCGTGCCGCTACCTTGCGCCGTTCCGCAGGAAGACGAGAGATGGGGACCTGACATGGGGCTGTGCGAGGGACGGGTGGCGATCGTGACCGGCGCCGGACGGGGCATCGGCCGCGAGCACGCGCTGATGCTGGCCGAGCACGGCGCCGCCGTGGTCGTCAACGACGTCGGAGGCGCCCCCGACGGCAGCGGCACCGACGCCACGCCCGCCGAGCAGGTCGTGGCCGAGATCCAGGCCATGGGCGGCCGGGCGGTCGCCAACGCCGACGACGTCGCCGACTGGGACGGTGCGAAGCGCATGGTCGACCAGGCCGTCGAGGAGTTCGGCCGCCTCGACGTGCTCGTCAACAACGCCGGCATCCTGCGCGACCGGATGCTGGTGAACATGAGCGAGGCCGAGTGGGACGCCGTCGTGCGCGTCCACCTGAAGGGCACCTTCGCTCCCGCCCGCCACGCCGCCGAGCACTGGCGCAACCAGGTGAAGGCCGGCGAGGAGGTCGACGCCCGCATCATCAACACCACGTCCGTGTCGGGCATCTACGGCAACATCGGCCAGACCAACTACGGCGCCGCCAAGATGGGCATCGCCGGGTTCACCATCATCGCCGCCCTCGAGCTGGCCCGCTACGGCGTGACCGTGAACGCCATCTCGCCCGGGGCGCTCACCCGCCTCACCGAGAACCTCCGGAGCGAGCCGCCGTCGGAGGAGGAGCGCGAGGCCCAGTCGCCCCGCTGGATCGCGCCGATCTGCACCTGGCTGGCCTCGCCGCTGTCGAAGAACGTCACCGGCCGCGTCTTCCAGGTGCACGGCCAGATGATCGCCATCGCCGAGTCGTGGCACCGGGGCCCGACGACCGACAACGTCGACGACCCCGAGGCGATGACCGAGGTCGTCGCCCGGCTCATGGCCGATGCCCGCCCGAACGCCGACATGCGCGGCGACGACGCCGAGGGCCCGGGACGGCCGGGCCGGACCATCTGACCGCCGCGCCCCGGGTCCCCACCGACCTCCGGGCGCAGCGCCGCGCCGTCACCGCCGTGTTCGCGGTGAACGGCGCGACCTTCGCGTCGTGGCTGCCCCGCCTGCCCGAGGTCCGCGATCGCCTCGGCATCGACGTCGCCGAGCTCGGGCTGGTGCTCCTCGGCACCGGCCTCGGCGGGTTGCTCGCCAGCGCCGCCGGCGGGGCGCTCGTCGATCGCCTCGGCAGCCGCCGCAGCTGCGTCAGCGGCGCCCTCGCCCTCTGCGTCGGGCTGCCGCTGGTGGCGGTGGCGCCCGAGGCGTGGCTGCTCGGCGCCGTGCTCGTCGGGCTCGGCTCCGTCGACGTGCTCACCGACATCGGCATGAACGTGCAGGCCGCCCAGGTCCAGCGACGCGCCACCGGCTCGGTCGTCCAGCGGTTCCACGGGGCGTGGAGCCTCGGGGCGGTCGGCGGTGCCCTGGTCGCCGCGGCCGCCGCCGGCGCCGGCGTGTCGCTCGGCACGCAGCTGGTCGCCACCTCGGTGGCGCTGGTGGTCACGGTGGCGTGGCTGGCCCGCCACCTCTCCCCGGTCGACGATCCTCCGGCACCCCTGGAGGGCGGGGCCCGCCGGTGGCCGGTCCTCGCGCTCTTCGCCGCCGTGGCGCTGGCGATGGCCGTCGTCGAGGGCGCGCCGGCGGAGTGGTCGGCGGTGTTCACCAGCGACGTGCACGGCGCCGGTCCCGGCGTGGCCTCGCTCGGCTTCGTCGCCTTCTCCTGCGGCATGGTCACCGGCCGCCTCGCCGGCGACGCCGCCACCGACCGCTTCGGCGCCGGACGGGTGTCGCGGTCGGCGCTCGCGGTCGCCGGCGTCGGGCTCCTCGTGGTGGTGACGTCCCCGGCCGCGGCGGTGGGCATCGCCGGCTTCGCCGTGATGGGCCTCGGCGTGTCGGTGCTGTTCCCCGCGCTCTACCTGCAGGCCGCCGACACCGAGGGCGTGCCGGCGGGGCTCGGGCTCGGCGTCATGTCCACCGGCGCCCGCCTCGGCTTCCTGCTGTCGCCCCCCATCGTGGGCGGCGTGGCGGCCTCGTCGTCGCTGCGGTGGGCGCTCGCCGGGGTCGTCGGGATCGCGGCCGTCGCCGCCCTCGTGCTCGAAGCCCTGCTGTCGCGGTCCGCTCGGCCCGCCGGCGCCGCTCAGGCCTGACCCGAGCCCTCGCGGTCGGGCGCCGGCGCGTCCTCGTCGTCGCGCTCGGCCTCGAGCTGGTCGGCCCGCTTGCGGGCGAGGGCGAGCAGCCCGGCGAACACCAGCAGCGGTGCGAGCACGAACAGGATCTCGTCCCACCCGCCCTGGTGGGCGAGCAGCCGGGCGTCGATGGGCACGGCGCTCACGCTACCGACCCCCTCAGCCGGCGGCGTCGCCGGTCACCAACGGCAGCACGCGGTAGGGGATCTGCTCGGTGAGCGCGATGTGCGTCGTGGTGCGCTGGATGCCCCCGCTCGCCAGCATGCGGGCGATGAGCGGCTGGAGGTCGGCGTTGGTGGGCGCCGCCACCCGGCAGAGCAGGTCGCCCGGGCCGGTCGTGGTGTGGACCTCGAGCACCTCGGGGATGGTCGACAGGTGGGCGACGACGCTCTCGAGCGCGCCCTGGGCGATCTCCAGGGTGACGAAGGCGACGACCTCGTAGCCGATGGCCCGCAGGTCGATGTCGGGTCCGAAGCCGGTCACCACGCCGCGCTGCTGGAGCTTCTCCATGCGGGCCTGCACCGTGCCGCGGGCCACCTCGAGCTGGCGGGCGAGCTCCATCACGCCGGCGCGGGGCTGCTCGGCCAGGCAGCGCAGGAGGCGTCGGTCGAGGTCGTCCAGGGGGCTCGCCACGGCCCGGCGGTCTACCACGCCGCCCCCGACCGCCCCGATCCCGATCCGGCGGCATCGATGTGGCCGGCCCCCGGGGCCGCTGCTACGGTGCCCGGACCCGAGGGCCGTTAGCTCAGATGGCTAGAGCACCTGCATGACGCGCAGGGGGTCAGGGGTTCGAATCCCTTACGGCCCACCAGAAACCCCAGGTCACCGGCCTGGGGTTTCGTCGTCTCCGGGCGATGACGGGGCGAGGGGAGCCAAGAGGGGAGCCAACTCTCGGTCAATCTTCGAGATCGGGATCGAACGGCAAGAACCAACGGCTCGGGTGCAGGTTCACCATGCCGCGCTCGGATGCGTACTCGTTCTCCGGGTCGTCGATGCCGTCCAATTCTGGATCGAAGAGACGCATCACGTCGTTGTCCTTGAGCAGCACGTCGCTCATCAGGTCGAAGTCGTAGTCGCACTCGTGGCTGGGCAGTGCCTCGAGAAGGTCTGGCTCCGGCCAGAGGCCGTCCGCCTGGAAGTCCTCCGCCGACCGGAGGACGATCTGTAGGGCCATCTCCTCACCCGTGCAGTTGGTCAGCGAGTACTCGTCCCGCACGCCACGGGCGAGCCGCCCTGCGATCGTGGCGAAGCACTGGATGAAGCGGTCCCGCCATGCACCCTCGAAGTGTGGGCGTGCGAGTGGCGGTAGCAGGTCCAGGAGCTCTTCCGGATCGAGCCGATAGTTGTCGTGCAGGTAGCCCGCGGTCGCCCACAACCAGTACGCCGTCCGAGGGGAGACGGTGTCGTCGGACCCGTACAGCGTTGCGAACGGCGGATACTCGAGTTCGTCGCCCACGGCCGAGTCGATGGTTCTAGACGGCCCGGCGTCCGAGGAGATGCCGATTCTTCTCGACAGCGCCGGGGAGAACCGAGAAGTGGACTTGGCCGTCGTCGTCGACAGTGACGATGCGCACGACAGCGGTCGCTGCCTCGTTGCCTGCGAGCAGCAGCGCGCCGGGGACGACTCGGCCTGGATCTGACGCATCGGCGAGTGTCGACCAGCCGAGGCCGTCGTCGTCCTGGGCGTTGAGGTCGGGGATGATGTCGAGTGCGAGGTCCATCGCAAACTCTCCTCTCCTGTAAGAATCCTCTCGTCGGCCGCATCGGCCGGTCTTCCGCCCGAGGCGGTCGCGATTGCTAATCGGCTCGGTGCCATCCGGACGGGCTAGAACACCCCGAACT
>JBKHXT010000148.1:0-7723 GCA_046565885.1 Acidimicrobiia bacterium | reverse complement strand
CTCCGCCGGGCTCGGTGAGCCGGTTCGCCAACCCCCACGCCTCGGCCTCGACGGCGTCGACGGGCCGGCCGGACAGGATCATGTCCATCGCCCGGCTCTGCCCGATGAGGCGGGGCAGGCGGACGGTGCCGCCGTCGATCAGCGGCACGCCCCAGCGCCGGCAGTAGACGCCGAAGGTGGCGTCGCGGGCCGCCACCCGCAGGTCGCACCACAGGGCCAGCTCGAGGCCACCGGCCACGGCGTGGCCCTCCACGGCGGTGATCACCGGCTTCGACAGCCGGAGGCGGGTGGGGCCCATGGGCCCGAGCGCCGCCGGGTCGACCTCGGCGCCCATGGCCTCCACCCGGTTGCCGTCGCCGGTGGCCACGGCCTTCAGGTCGGCGCCGGCGCAGAACGTGCCCCCGGAGCCGGTGAGGACCCCGACCAGCTGCGAGTCGTCGGCGTCGAAGGCGAGGAACGCCTCGTGCAGCGCCCGCGCCGTGGGGCCGTCGACGGCGTTGCGCACCGCCGGCCGGTCGATGGTGACGACCGTGGTCGTCCCCCGCTGCTCGACGACGACGGTGGCGGCCACGGTCAGCCCCGAGCCGTCGTGCGGGTGCGGCCCGGCCGGGCGTTCTTCTCGATGAACTCGATGACCTTGCCGGCCACGTCGAGCCCGGTGGTGGTCTCGATGCCCTCGAGGCCGGGGGAGGAGTTGACCTCCATCACGACCGGGCCGTGGTTCGAGCGCAGCATGTCGACACCGCAGACGTTGAGGCCCATGGTCTTCGCGGCGCGCACGGCGGTGGAGCGCTCCTCCGGCGTCAGCTTGATCTTCTCGGCGGTGCCGCCCTGGTGCAGGTTCGAGCGGAAGTCGCCCGGCGCCCCCTGGCGGCGCATGGCGGCCACGACCCGGCCCCCGACGACGAAGGCCCGCAGGTCGGCGCCCTTGGCCTCCTTGATGAACTCCTGCACGAGGATGTTCGCGTCGAGCTGCCGGAACGCGGCGATGACCGACTCGGCCGCCTTCTTCGTCTCGGCCAGCACCACGCCGACGCCCTGCGTGCCCTCGATGAGCTTGACGATGAGCGGCGCCCCGCCCACCAGCTCGATGAGGCCGTCGATGTCCTTGGTGGAGTGGGCGATGCCGGTCACCGGCAACCCGATGCCGTTGCGGGACAGCAGCTGCAGCGACCGGAGCTTGTCGCGCGAACGGGAGATGCCCTGGCTCTCGTTCGTGGGGAACACGTTCATCATCTCGAACTGGCGCACGACCGCCGTGCCGTAGAACGTGTGCGTGGCCCCGATGCGGGGGATGATGGCGTCGTAGCCCTCGAGCTCCTGGCCGGCGTAGCGGATGGCCGGCTTGTGCGACGTGATGTCGATCACGCAGCGCAGGTAGTCGATGACCCGGACGTCGTGGCCGCGCTCCTCGCCCGCCTCCTTGAGGCGCATCGTCGAGTACAGGTTGGCGTTGCGCGAGAGGAGACCGATCTTCACAGGGGCGAGACGCTAGCCCTCGGGTGGCCGGTGCCGATCCCCGCCGAGGCGGTAGCTGGTGCTCGGGTCGACCAGCACCCGCCCGGCCATGCCGGTGCGACCGAGCAGCATGCGGAAGCCCATCTGGTCGCGGTTGGTGAGGCTGAGCTCAATGGCGTGGTGCCGACCCCCGAGGGCGATCGTGGTCTCGATGATCGGGCGCCGCTCGACCTCGCCGTTCGACGACCGGACCTCGCGCTCCTCGACCAGCGGGGCCTCGGCCGAGACGACGTGGTCGTCGTCGTGCTGGCGCGGGTGCAGCTGGAAGCGCACCCAGCGGCGGCCGTCGCGCTCGAAGGCCTCGACGTCCCAGGCGTGGATCGCCGAGGTGCGCGCACCGGTGTCCACCTTGGCCTTCACCGGTTCGTGCGCCAGCAGGTCGGGCAGGCGCACCCACTCCCGCCAGCCGACCACCGTCGGGTCGGTCACCGAGGCGGTCAGGTGGTGGGCGTGCCGGCGGCCGCACCGACCGGCTGGGCCTGCAGCCGGCTGCGGTGCTCGGCGGCCGAGTGGAACACCGGGCTCGGCGGCACCTCGAGCTCGGGGTCGTCGTTGCGCAGCACCTCGACGGCGTGGTCGCGGTCGGCCTGCGTGTAGGGCGCCGTGTCGGTGCAGAACTCGACGAGGATGCCGTTCGGGTCGACCGTGTAGATGCTGGTGCAGAACCCGTGGTCGATCTCCATGACGTCGATGCCGGCGTCGAGCCACTGCGTGCGACGGCGGGCGATGTCGTCGAGGTCGGCGGCGGCGAAGGCCACGTGGTTCACCCACACCTCGAGGCCGAGGTCGGTGCTGATCGCCGTCTTCGGCTCGGGCATGCGCTCGTCGTGCAGCTCCCAGAAGGCGATGAGCGGTGCGCTGTTCTCGCTGCCGTCGTGGTCGCCCATGGCGTAGAAGAGGTGCTTGGCCCACCCGCCGGGGCGGTCGGTGGGGGCGGCGACCGCCTTCACCAGCTCGAAGCCGAGGACGTCGGCGTAGAAGCGGTGGGTGGCGGCCATGTCGCGGGAGGCGAAGGCCAGGTGGTGGAAGCCCATGCTCGGTCCCTTCGAGTCGCTGGTGCGCCCGAGTCTCGCACACCCGGCGACGGGCGTACCCTGGCGCCCATGTTCCTCGGAGAGGACCTCCTCGCCTGGCTGGTGCTCGCCATCGGCGGCGCCATGGCCGTCGGGTCGATCCTGGCCGTGGTGCGCCCGCCGGAGCAGGTGAAGGACGGCGACCTCGAGGCCGCCCCCGTCGGGCGCAGCATCGCCTTCGCCGCCGTGGGCGCCGTCGGCGCCATCTGGGCGCTCGCCAGCCTCGTCACCGGCTGAGCCCGGCTCAGCGCTCGGGGCGGGCGGCGTCCTCGGGGTGGGGCTCGGTGTGGCGCACGTCGAGCCCGAGCGACTGGAGGGTCTCGAGCGGCTGGTTGTAGCCCCGCTCGAGGTGGTGCACGCCCTCGATGACCGAGGCGCCGTCGGCCACGGCCGCGGCGATGACGCCGGAGAACCCCGCCCGCAGGTCGGGGATCTCGACGTGGGCGCCGCGGAGCTTGGAGACCCCCCGGACCACGGCCGAGTGCACGGCGTTGCTGTCGTGGAACCGGCAGGCAGGGCCGCCGAGGCAGGTCGAGAACAGCTCGATCTCGCCGCCCATGGCCTGCACCACGGTGGCCGGGTAGCGGATGCGGTCCTCGAACACGGTCTCGTGGAGCACCGACATGCCCTCGGCCTGGGTCATGAGCACGAACAGCGGCGACTGCCAGTCGGTCATGAACCCCGGGTGGGTGTCGGTGTGGATGGCGATGGCGCTGAGGCCGTCTCCCGGGTGGGCGCTGATCCACTCGTCGTCGATTTCGAGGTGGGCGCCCATGCGCTGCAGCGTGGAGATGGCGGTGACCATGCGCTCCTGCGAGCACCCGCCCACGCGCACCTGGCCGCCGGTGACGAGGCCGGCCACCAGGTAGGAGAACGCCTCCAGGCGGTCGCCCTCGAGGATGGTGGTCGCACCGCGCAGGCGGTCGACGCCGTCGACGACGAAGCGGCGGCCGGGGCTCAGCTCGATGCGGGCGCCCATGCGCTGCAGGAACAGGGCGAGCTCGATGATCTCCGGCTCAGTCGCGGCGCCGTTGAGGACCGTGCGGCCCTCGGCCAGGGCGGCGGTGAGCAGCACCGTCTCGGTGGCGCCGACCGACGGGTACGGCAGGGTGATCTGGGTGCCGACGAGGCGGTCGGCGACCTGGGCCCTCACGCCGTCGGCGGTCTCGGTGACCTCGGCGCCGAAGGCCCGCAGCGCCTCCACGTGGAAGTCGACGGGCCGGGCGCCGATCCGGTCGCCGCCCACCAGGGGGACGAACGCCTCGCCCCGCAGGTGGAGCAGCGGGCCGAGCAGCAGGATCGGGATGCGGTTCAGGCCCGAGTAGCGCTGGGCGACCTCGGGGTCGATGTCGGGCGTGGGCGTGATGGTGATCTCGTCGCCGTCACGCTCGACGCCGACGCCGAGCGACTGCAGGACGTCGGTCGTGATGCCGACGTCGCCGACCGCCGGGACGTTGCGGATGGTCGACGGCGAGTCGGCCATGACCGCCGCCACCATGTGCTTGGTGATGGCGTTCTTCGAGCCGGAGACCCGCACGTCGCCCCGCAGGGGACCGGACGGCTGCACCGCCCAGGCCGTGGGCGTGGCTGCGGCCTCCGCGGGGGTCATGGGGACCGAGTGTACGGGCGCTCCGGGAAACTGGCAGCGGCCACGAAACGGATCTGGCAGCGGCCACGGAACGACCGGCGCTCAGCGGGCGGCGTCCAGCTCGGCGTTCATGGCGTCGAGGGCGCGCCGGGCCGCGTCGCCCAGCTCGGCGCCGTCGTCCTGCCACGCCGCGGTGATGCCCCGGCTCGACGACACCAGCACGCCGCGGCCGTCGGGCCGCCGTCCGGCGACGGCTTCGGCGGCGGTGCCGCCCTGGGCGCCGTAGCCCGGCACGAGGAAGACGGTGTCCGGCATGCGGTCCCGCAGCGCCCGGGCGTGGTCGGGGTAGGTCGCGCCCACGACGGCGCCGACGGCGCTCAGCCCGCACGCCCCGAGCCGGTCGGCGCCCCACGCCGCGACCCGGTCCGCCACGCGGTCGGCGACGGTGGCGTCGCCGGCGGCCACGTCCTGCAGCTCGCCGCTGCCCGGGTTCGACGTCTTCACCAGCACGAAGGCGCCGCGCCGCTCGTCGTCCGCGAGCATCGGCTCGACCCCGTCGGCACCGAGGTAGCCGTTGACGGTCAGCCAGTCGGCGCCCATGCCCTCGACCGGTCCGTCGTCGAGGTCGGGGGCGCCGCCGAAGGCCATCTGCCCGTAGTGGGCGGCGGTCGAACCGATGTCGCCGCGCTTGGCGTCGAGGATCACGGGGACGCCGGCCGCCCGGGCGTGCGCCACCGTCTCGGCGAGGGCCCGCCAGCCGGCGAGGCCGTACGCCTCGTAGCAGGCGGCCTGCGGCTTCACGGCCGCGCAGCGATCGGCCACGGCGTCGATGACCCGCCGGTTGGCCTCGAGGAAGGCGGCCGCCACCCGCTCGGCCGGCGTGCCGGGACCGGCTCGGTGGCGCTCGACCAGCTCGGGCGGCAGCAGCGACGGCCGGGGGTCGAGCCCGACGCAGGCGATCGAGCCGGTGGCGGCGATGCGGGCGTCGAGGGCGTCGGCCACGTGCACGCCCGGCGACCGTAGCGGCGGCCGGCTCAGCCGCCGAGCAGGATCCCCTCGATGCGCCGGAGGCCCAGCGCGCAGACCGGCAGGTAGCCGGCGGCCAGCGGGGGCACGCCGATGCCCACCCGGCACCCGCGGTCGACCGGCTCGACGGTGTGCGCCGTGGCCGGCGCGCCGGCGACCTTCCACGACCAGCGCCGGCCCGGGTCGACCTCGGTCAGCTCGAACGGCAGGGGGATGCCCACGGCGGTGATCACGGTGCCCGTGGCACCCACCTCGAACCGGCCGGGCGGGTGGAGGTGCCCGGCCCGGACCGTGGGACCCCAGTCGGCCCAGCGGTCGGGGTCGGTGAGCACCCGCCAGGCATCGGCGGGCTCGGCGGCGATGGTGCGGTGCGCCCAGAGCATGGCGCCAGTCTGGGACCGAGGGTCAGCTGCGCGTCGGCGGGGCGTCGAACAGCTCGAGCTGGCCCTGCTCGCCCCGCCCGGCGTACTCGACCGCCTGGTGGGCGAGGGCGCCGTGCATCACCAGCGACAGGCAGATGATGAAGATCGTGACCGCCCAGAGGTGCTCGATGCCGGGGATGTCCATCTCCGAGGCGGCGTGGGCGAGGTAGTACACCGACCCCACGCCACGGATGCCGAAGGCGGCCGTCACCAGGCGCTGGCGGCGGTCGAGGTACGTGCCGAAGAGCCCGAGCCAGCACGCCACCGGCCGGACCACCGCCACGACGGCCACGCCGACCAGGACCTCGCGCCAGCCGAGGGGCGACAGCGCACCGCCGACGATGGCCCCGCCGATGAGCAGGAGCACCAGGGCGCTGCCCAGGTTCTCGACCGCCTCTGTGGCGCCGTGCAGCAGCTCGTGGGTCTCGTGCTCGCGCTCTCGTGAGCGGACGGTGACGGCGGCGACGAAGACGGCGAGGAAGCCGTAGCCGTGCGCCAGCTCGGTGACGCCGTAGACGAGCAACGTGGCGCCGACGGTGGCGATGGCCTCCGAGCGGCGGCTGAGCCAGCCGTCGCCGAGGTGCACGAAGATCAGCCAGCCGAGGGCGCGCCCGAGCAGCCAGCCGACGACCAGGCCGACGCCCAGCTTCACGATCACGTCGTCCAGCATCCAGCCGCCGAACCAGGCGCCGCCCGCCAGGATCGCCAGGGCCAGGTTGACGAAGGGGAAGGCGAGGGCGTCGTTCAGCCCCGCCTCGGCGGAGAGGGCGAGGGGCACCTCGCCGATGTCACCCTCGTTCGGGCCGGCCACCTGGACGTCGGAGGCGAGCACGGGATCGGTCGGTGCGATGACGGCGCCGAGGAGGATGGCGGCGGCGGGCGCAAGTCCGAGGGCGGCCCAGCCGAGCAGCGCCGTGGCGGCGATGGTGGCCGGCATGCCGAGGGCGAGCAGGCGCCAGGTGGGCGCCCACTCCCGCCACCCGCACGGCCGGTCGATCATGAGGCCGACGCCGGCGAGGGAGATGATGACGACGAACTCGCTGAGCCGCTCGGTGACGATGGGCATCGAGATCGGATCGGCGGCGGGCAGGGTGGGCACCACGGCGAAGAGCAGGGCGCCGGTGGCCACCTGCATCGTGGGCAGCGACAGCGGCCGTCGGGTCAGCCGGCGGGGCAGGGTCGCCCCGCCGACGACGCACAGGCCGAGCACGACGAGGAAGACGGCGTACGGATCCACCGGCGACCCATACCCACCGGTGATCTGGGCATCTCGCTGCCGGCAGATGTCCGAACCGGCGGTCGATCGGGTACCGGACCACCGTGCTCGTCGATCGCCTCCAGCCCGCCGCGGCCGGCCGCGCAATGGTGGCCGTCGGCGTGGTGGGCCTGGTGGTGGCCGTCGTCGGCACGGCGGTGGGGTGGGTCCTGGTCGGGAACCTGCGCGACACCGTCGACGAGTCGCTGGCCGTGACCGAGGAGGTGGTGTCGAACGTCGAGGACACCGTCGTGGTCGCGAGCGACGTGGTCGACGACCTCGGCGCCGGCCTGCGGGCACTCGACGAGGTCCTGGCGCAGCTCCGGCTCGGGGTGCGCGACCTCGAACCGGTCGTCGCCGACGTCGGCGCCCTCACCGTCGAGGTGCCGGCGGCGCTCGGCGAGTTCCAGGCCACGCTGGGGCAGGTGTCGACCGCCGCCGCCGGCGTCGAGGGCGTCCTCCAGCAGCTGTCCCGCGTGCCGCTCGGACCGGACTACGACCCGGAGACGACCCTGGCCGAGCAGCTGCGCCGGCTGTCCGGTGACCTCGATCCGATCGTCGCCACGCTGACCGACGCCCGCACGGACGTCGCCGCGCTCGAGGAGCGATCTCAGGAGCTGACGAGGGAGCTGCGCGCCCTCGGGGTCGAGGTGCAGTCGCTTGTCCGGCGCCTCGACCGCAGCGCCGACCTCGTCGACCGGTACCGCGAGCAGGCCGGGCGAGCCGACGACCTGGTCGTCGACAGCCGGGACGACCTCGGCGACCAGGTGGCGCTCATGCGGGCGCTCGTCGTCCTCGGCGGCCTCTCCTTCGCCGCCGCCCAGCTGGTGCCGCTGTGGAT
>JBKHXT010000147.1:0-5306 GCA_046565885.1 Acidimicrobiia bacterium | reverse complement strand
ATCGTCGGTCCTTGGTGGCCGTAGCTCAGTTCGGTTAGAGCGCCAGGTTGTGGCCCTGGAGGTCGGGGGTTCAAGTCCCCTCGGTCACCCCACGCGGCGATAGATTCGACCGCTCATAGCCGCCGGCTCCGGCCGGTGGCGCACCTGCCCCTCTAGCTCAACTGGTTAGAGCGTCGGACTCTTAATCCGCAGGTTCTGGGTTCGAGTCCCAGGGGGGGTACAGGAAGCGCAGGCCCCTCGTCCGAGGGGCCTCGCCGCGCTCAGGGCCCCTCGACGACGAGCATCCCCTCGACGACGAGGCGCCGGGCCACCACCACCCGGCTCGGCGGGGTGAGCTCGGGCAGGTCCCCGACCCGGCACGGTGCGCCGTCCAGCAGGCGGTCGAGCGCCGCCCGGGCGCCGGCGGGCAGGTGGACGACGCGGTCGCCGAGGTCGAGGCGCAGGCGGCCGTCGTCGTCGACCGACCGCCGGGGAGGCGGGCCCGCACGGAGGCGGACGACGCTGTCCGCGTCGAGCTCGTCGAGCACCGCGACCGAGGCGATGCGGCCGTCGGGGCGGACCCGCGGTCGCCGGCGTCCCCGCTCGAGCTCGGTGGTCGAGGCCACGTCGGCGTCGACGAGCGCCTTGGCCGCGTCCTGGAGCGCGTCGGCCAGCCCCGCCTCCAGGTCCCCGCTCCCGGCGGCGTACCCGAGCGGGAGCGGCGCGTCGAGCGACGGCGCCGCCCGGCGGAGCAGGCGCTGCACCACGTCGCGGTAGGTGACGGGGATGATCCCGATCGTCAGGTGCAGCGACGAGCGGTCGGTGGTGGCCGCCCGGTGCCGGGTGCCGGTGGGCAGGTACAGCACGTCACCGGCACCGAGGGTCACCTCGCCGAGCCCGTCGACCCACCAGTCCTTCGTGCCGTGCAGCTGGGCGGCGAGCACGTCGTGGCCGTCGGCGTGGGGCGCGAGGCCGGCCGAGCCGGGCGGCGTCAGGTAGGCGTTGACCTGGACCGGGTGGGACACCCGCTGCTCGAGCGCGGCGGCGAACCGCCCCACCGCCGGGACGGTGCGGTGCAGCGACTGCAGCACGACGGTGGCGCCGTCGTGCAGGTGGCGGGCGACGGCGGCGGCATCGACCACGTCGGCGACCCACCGGCCGCCGAGGCGGACGTCGGAGGTCCACGACCGCGGGTCGACGGCCTCGCCGTCGCGCATGAGCCGGACCTCGGGCCGGCGGGTCGCGCTGGCCAGCAGCGCGTCGACGTCGGCGAGGGTCAGCACGTCGGGGAGGACGTCGCCTCCCCGGTGGACCTGCGGTCGGCGCCCCCAGACCTCGGCGCCGAAGCGCTCGGGGTCGCCGACCAGCCGGGCGAGCGGGTCAGGCCTCGTCGCCGGTGTCCTTCGAGTGCTCGCCGGGCGCATCGAGGTTCTCGTCGGCCTCGGTGGGCTCGTCGCCCGTGTCCTTCGAGCCGTGGCCCCCGGTGTCGAGGTTCTCCTGGTCCTCGGTGGGACCGCCGGAGGTGATGTCGCCGTCGTTGATCTCGTTGTCAGCCATGCGGGCCTCGGTACCCCGGTCCTGCGCCCTTCAGCACGAAGTGCCACGATCGTGACCGATGCCCGCACCCGAGATCGCCACGACCTACCTCGCCGCCCGCCAGCGCATCGACGACCTCGTCCGACCGCTCGACGACGCGGCGCTCGCGACGCCGGTGGCGGCCTGCCCGGGCTGGTCGGTGCGCGACGTGGTGTGCCACCTCGCCGGGACCGTGATGTGGGCGGCGGAGGGGCGCCTGCGCGGCGTGCCGTCGGACGAGGACACCGCCGCCCAGGTCGCCGAGCTCGCCGACGTCGACCTCGCCGAGGTCCTCGACCGGTGGGCTGCCATGGCGCCGGTGTTCGCCGAGGCCGTGGCCGAGCGGTCGATCTGGCCGGCGGCCATCGACGCCGTGACCCACGAGCACGACATCCGACTGGCCCTCGACCGGCCGGGTGCCCGCGACACCGAGGACGTGCGGCGGCTCGCCGACCTGCTCCTCGCGTCGTGGTCGCCGGACCGTCCGGTGGAGGTGGTGCGGGGCGAGCGCACGACCCGCGTCGGCCCGGCCGAGGGTGACCCGATCCGGTGGCGCACCGACGACTTCGAGGTGCTGCGGGTGCGCCTGGGGCGCCGCAGCCGCTCGCAGATGGCGGCGCTCGACTGGTCGGCCGATCCGGGGAGCCTGCTCGACGACCTGGTCGTGTTCGGGCCGGCCGAGGCCGACGTCGACGAGCCGTCTGGCGTCAGCTGAGCTCGCCGACGAGGGCGGGCGGGTTCGCCGACGACGGCACGCCGCCGGCCTCCTCCTCGGTGATGGCGAGGGTGTGGATGCCCTCGTCCACGTGGAAGGCGACCACGCCCGGCGATGCGCCGAGGACGCCGAGGGACACCACGACCCGGTCGCTGATGCCCCACAGCTGGTAGGTGCGGGACGGGTCGAGCGACGGGAGGGTGCTGCCGACCAGGTACCCCGACCCGTCGACGTCGACGGCGGCAGCTGCGGCGACCTCGCCGCCGTCCGGCGGGGAGAGGACGACCTTGCGGGCGTCGGGATCGTTCAGGACCTCGCGGGCGAGGTCCTGGAGCGACGAGGAGGCGACCGGCTCGCTCCGGCTGGGGCCCTCGTCGAGGGCGAAGCCGGCGACCACGCCGGCCACGACCAGCACCGCGGCGGCCGCGGCCGCCGCCGGGAGCCACCGCAGCGGCGCCCGGTTCGATCGGCGGCGATCGTCGAGGCTGGCCACCGGCGCGGCCCGGCCGGTCAGCGGCAGGGTGAGCTCGGGCGGCGGCTCCTCGAGGCTCTCGGAGATGCGGGCCCACACGCCCTCGGGCGCCGGGGCGCCGCTGTGGGCGAGCATGGCCGCCACCTCGCGGTGCTCGGCCACCTCGGCGGCGCAGCGCGGGCACGTGCGCAGGTGGTCCTCGACGAGGCGGGCCTCGTCGGGGTCGACGGCGTCGAGGGCGTACGCGCCCAGGAGCTCGGCGATGTCATCGTGTCGATCGGTCATGTTCCACCACTGATGCCGATGCCGGCGAGCTCGCCGCGCATCCGTTTCAGGCCGGCCCGGATCCGGCTCTTCACCGTGCCCTCCGGCGTCCCGAGGAGGTCGGCGACCTCCCGGTACGTGTGCCCACCGAAGTACGCGAGCAGGATGGCCTCGCGCTCGCCCTCCGGCAACCCCTGGAGGGTGTTCTTCACGCGGTCGGCGACCGCGAGGTCCCAGACCTCGTGCTCGAGGTCGTAGCCGGCCTCGGCGGCGAGGGTGAGCTCCTTCTCCTCGCGGCGGCGCCGCGACGACTCGGAGCGGATGAGGTCGACCGAGCGCCCGTGGCACTGGGCGAGGAGGTACGACCGCAGCGAGCCCCGGTCGGGGTCGTAGCGGTCGGGGTCGTTCCAGAGGCGCAGGAACACCTCTTGGACGATCTCCTCGGCCAGGGCCTGGTCGGACAGGAGGCGTCGGGCCAGGGCGAACACGGCACCGGCGTGGCGCCGGTACACCTCGGCCAGCGCGTCCTCGTGGTAGCGCCCGATGGACACCACGAGGGCCGCGTCGCTGGCGTCCCGGAGCTGCTCGACCGACATCGTGCCCTTCTTCGGAGCTCGCCGGGCGTCCGGATGATCCGATCCGCTCACGCCGCCGTCCGATCGAAGCGGGAGACCAGCTCGACCCGCGGGGTGTGGGGGAACAGGTCGACCAGCACCGTCGAGCGCCGCTCGTAGCCGGCGGCGGCGAGGAGGCCGGCGTCGCGACCGAAGGCGGCGGCGTCGCAGCTGACCAGCACGACCCGGCCGGCGCCGGTGCCCGCCACCACGTCCACCCCGCCCCGACCCAGACCGGCCCGCGGCGGGTCGGCGACCACCAGGTCGGCGGGCGCCGGCCGCCAGCGTTCGACCGCGGACCGCACCACGGTGGCGTCGCGGTCGGCCAGGTTGACCTCGGCGTCGGCGACCGACGAGCGGCTGGACTCGACCACCGTCGTCCGCATGCCGTCGCCGAGCGTGGACCCGAACAGCCCGACGCCGCCGTAGAGGTCGGCGAGGTGCCCGCTCCCCCAGCCGTCGCCGCCGGCGTCGCGCACGGCGGAGACCAGGGCCTCGGCCCCGTCGGTGCGGGTCTGGAAGAAGGACCGGGCCGAGACGCGGAAGCGGCGCCCGGCGACCTCGTCGTGCAGGTGGGCCGGGTGCCCGGCGGCCAGCTCGTCGGCGCCCACCACGGCCACGTCGGCGGGCAGCTCGACGTCGCCGGCGACGGTGGGGTCGAGCACGACCAGCCGCTCGCCGGTGGCGCCGCCGATGCGCAGGACCGCCTCGTCGGCGGTGCCGAACCGACCGTAGCGCACCAGCTCGTCGAGCCCGGGGTGGGCCACGAGGCAGCCCTCGACCACGACGGCGTCGTGGGAGCGGGCGCCCCGGAACGCCAGGCCGTCGGGGGTCACCAGGCACCGCAGCGAGGTGCGGAACCCCGAGGCCGGCAGCTCCGGGCCGGGCTCGACCGAGCCCTCGAGGTGGCCGAGGCGGCGCAGGCTCTCCTCGACCATCCGGCGCTTCCACCGGCGCTGGCCCTGGAGGTCGAGGTGCTGCCAGCCGCAGCCACCGCAGCCCTCGGCGGCGTGGGGGCACGGCGGCGACGTGCGGTCGGCGCTGGGCGTGCGGACGGCCACGGCCTCGGCCCGGAGCATCCGGGGCTTGTCCTCGGTGACGCGGACGTCGACCACGTCGCCGGGCACGCCGCCGCGGACGAAGACGACCCGGCCGTCGTCGGCTCGAGCGATCCCGTCGCCCCCCACCGCCACGTCGTCGACGCGGAGCTCCAGGTGCTGAACCGGAGGCAGGCTAGGGGGTCCGGCCCGGATGCCCTGGGCGCCCGGGGTGGTCTGCGAGGATTGGGCCATGAGCGACCGCCCCGGCACCGACCGGCCCCTCCTCATCGCGCCCTCCGTGCTCCCCGCCGACTTCTCCCGGCTGGGCGACGCTGTGGCCGCGCTCGACGAGGCCGGCGTCGACCGGATCCAGTGGGACGTGATGGACGGGCGCTTCGTGCCCAACCTCACCTTCGGGCCCGACGTGATCGCCTCGTGCCGCGACCGCTCCGACCTGCTCTTCGAGGCCCACCTCATGGTCGAGGACCCCGACCCGCTGCTGCACACGTGGGTCGACGCTGGCTGCGGGCTGCTCATCGTCCACGCCGAGACGTGCCGCCACCTCCACCGCACGCTGGGCCGCATCCGCGACCTCGGCGCCCAGGCCGCCGTGGCGCTGAACCCGGCCACGCCGGCCGAGGCGGTCG
>JBKHXT010000146.1:0-3641 GCA_046565885.1 Acidimicrobiia bacterium | reverse complement strand
CCGGCGACTCCGGCCTGGCCAACCTCTCCGGCTTCTTCGGCGCACCGGTCGTCGGCGACATCGACGGCGACGGCCGGCTCGAGGTGGTGGCGCTCGGCCTCGACCACCGCCTGCACGGCTGGGAGCTGGACGGTCGCCTCGTCGCGGGCTTCCCCACGTACACCTATGACACCTCGCTGTCCTCGCCGGCGCTCGCCGACGTCGACCGCGACGGCGCCAAGGAGATCGTGTTCGGCGGCGACATGGACGCCGTGAACCAGCCGTTGCCCGCCGGCGGCTACCTGTGGGTGGTCGACGGCAAGGGCGACCCGCTGCCGGGCTACCCGCTGCGCCTCGGCGGCGAGGTGATCTGGTCCTCGCCGGCCGTGGCCGACGTCGACGGCGACGGCGACCTCGACGCCGTGGTGGGCACCGGCCGGAACTTCGGGCACGGCGACCAGCGCCAGCTGCACGCCGTCGACCTGGCCAGCCGCCAGCAGCTCGTGGGCTGGCCGCGGTGGCTGTCCGGCAACACGATGGGCTCGCCCGCCCTCGCCCAGCTCGACGACGATCCCGCGTTCGAGGTGGTGACCGTCACCGGCGACGCCCAGGTCCACCGCCTCGAGCACACGGGTCGGCGCACCTGGTCGGCGTGCGCCATGCCCGACGCCGTGGGCTGCGGCGTCGACCGCAGCTCCATCGCGTCGCCGGTGGTGGCCGACGTCGACGCCGACGGCCAGCCGGAGGTGGTCGTCACCGCCGAGCGCGAGGTCGTGGTCCTCGACGCCGCCGCCGGTGCGGTCGAGCACCGGCTGCCGATGCCGGCCGTGTCCGGCGAGTACGCCTACCCGGCCTCGAACGCCCCGGCGGTCGGGGTCGTCGAGGGCAGCACCTACCTGGCGGCCAACGTGCAGGTCGACGACGGCGACCGCCAGTGGGACCACGGCGACAGCCAGGCCATCTCGATCTGGCGGGCCGCCGGCGCCTCCGCCGCCCCGGCGGCGTGGCCGATGTTCCGGCGCGACGCCGGGCGCACCGGCACCATCGATCCGAACGCGCCCTCGCCCGGTCCGCCGCCGCCCGCCTCCACGCTCACCGGCCTGCACGCCTACGTCGACGCCGTCCACCAGGACCTGCTCGGCCGGCCCTCCCGGCGCACCGAGCGCACGGAGTGGGTCCGACAGCTGCGCGAGGGCCTGCCCCGCGGCGAGTTCACCCTGGCGCTGTCGCGGTCGCCGGAGTGGACCGGCACCGTGATCGACCAGCTCTACGTGCAGATCTTCGGCCGGTCCGCGGACGCCGAGGGCCGTGCCTACTGGTCGCAGCTGGTGAGCCAGGGCCTGCGGGTCTCGGAGGTCGCCTCCCACCTCTACGGGTCGGACGAGTGGTTCCGCCGGCCGCCCCCCACCGGCGGCGGCGGCACGGTCGGCGGCTTCGTCGACGGCCTCTACGCCCGCATCCTGCGGCGCGACCCCGACGCCGCCCGGCGGTACTGGGTCGACGAGGTCATGGTCGGCACGCCGCGGGTGACGGTCGCCAAGTCCTTCTACCTGTCCTACGAGTCGAACGTCCGCCGGGTCGACGTGCTGTACCGCACGCTGCTCGGCCGCCGCGCCGACGTCGAGGGCCGCGACTACTGGGGTCGGCTCCTCGTCGACGTCGACGACATCCGCCTGGCGGGGCTGCTCACGGCGAGCGACGAGTACTTCGCCGCGACCACCGGCTGATCGGGCCGACGCCCGCCCGCGAGCCGGCCGGCTTAGCGTGGGACGGGTGGCAGCCGACCCCACCGAGGCGCCCGCCGGCGCTCGCGTCCCCGCCGGGCGAGCGGCGCTCGCCGGTGCGGTCGCCGCTGCGGCCGCCCTCGCCGCCGGGCAGGTCGTCACGGCGGTGGCCGGCGAGCAGACCGATCCGGTCACCGCGGTCGGCAACCAGTTCGTCGACCGCTACGCCGCGTCCCTCAAGGACGTGGCCGTCGAGCTGTTCGGCGAGAACGACAAGGTCGCGCTCGTCGTCGGCATCGTGGTCACCAGCCTCCTGCTCGGTGCGGTGCTCGGCGTGGTGGCCCGCCGCTCCCTCGCCGTGGCCGGTGCCGGCCTCGTCGCCTTCGCCGCGCTCGGGCTCGCCGCCCAGCTCGGCGAGCCGGACGTGCCCTCCGGCGTGGCCGTCGCCTCGGCGCTCGCCGGGGCGGTGGTCGGCGTCGGCGCCCTGGCCGGCCTCCTCGCCCTCGCCCGCCGACCGGCAGCGGCCGACGGCGGGCCCCGCTGGACGAGCGCCGACGACCCGCGCCGTCGGCCCGCCGACCGGCGCTCGTTCCTGCTCGCCAGCGGCGGCGTGGGCGTCGGCGCCGCCCTGGCCGCCTGGGGCTCGGGCTCGCTGCGCGATCGCTCCCGGATCGCCGACCAGCGGGCGGCCATCGAGCTGCCGTCGCCCGTGCGGCGCACGTCGGTCACCGCCCAGACCTTCGACGACGTCGAGGGTCTGACGCCCTACGTCGTCCCGAACGACGAGTTCTACCGGATCGACACCGCCCTGGTGACGCCCCAGGTCGACGCCGACTCGTGGCGCCTGCGGATCACCGGCATGGTCGACGAGCCCTTCGAGCTCACCTTCGACGAGCTGCTCGCGCTCGACGCCGTCGAGGAACCCGTGACCCTCGCCTGCGTGTCGAACGAGGTCGGCGACGACCTGGTCGGCAACGCCGTCTGGCTCGGCGTGCCGCTGCCCGCGCTCCTCGAGCGCGCCGGCGTGCAGGACGGCGCCACGCAGGTCGTCGGTCGCTCGACCGACGGGTTCACGGCCGGCTTCCCCACCTCGCTCGCCACCGACGGTCGCATCGCCATGGTGGCCTACGGGATGAACGGCGAGCCGCTGCCGGCGGCGCACGGCTACCCGGCCCGGCTCGTCGTCGCCGGCCTGTACGGCTACGTGTCGGCCACGAAGTGGCTCACCGAGATCGAGCTCAACCGCTTCGACGAGTTCGACGCCTACTGGATCCCCCGGGGGTGGTCGAAGCTCGGACCGGTGAAGACCCAGTCCCGCATCGACGTGCCACGCGGCGGGGGCAGCGTGGACGCCGGGACGGTGGTGGTCGCCGGCGTGGCGTGGGCACCGAGTCGGGGCATCCGCCGGGTCGAGGTGCAGGTCGACGACGGCCCGTGGCAGGAGGCCCGGCTGGCCGGCACGTCGAACGACAGCACGTGGGCCCAGTGGCGCCTCGAGTGGGACGCCGAGCCGGGCGAGCACGTGCTGCGGTGCCGGGCCACCGACGGGACCGGCGAGACCCAGACGGCCGAGCGCGCCGATCCACGGCCCGACGGCGCCACCGGGTACCACACGATCCGGACGACCGTCCGGGGCTGAGCCGATGCGTGGAGGTCTACCGACCGGTCGGTAGGTTGGTCGGGTGCCCCGACGTCCCCCCACGCCGGCGGCCGACGAGCGCCTCAACTGGCGCACGTCCTGGCCGTTCCTCGCCTTCCACCTGATCCCCCTCGCCGCCATCTGGACCGGCGTGCCCGCCTCGGCCGTCGTCCTCTGCGTGGCCCTGTACTTCGTCCGGATGTTCTTCATCACGGCCGGCTACCACCGCTACTTCGCCCACCGGTCGTACAAGCTGCCCCGCTGGGCGCAGCTGGTCATGGCGGTCGGCGGCACCACGG
>JBKHXT010000145.1:0-9211 GCA_046565885.1 Acidimicrobiia bacterium | reverse complement strand
TGGTGGATCACGTCGGCGTCGGCCTTCGTGGCCTCGGCGAGGCGCAGGCCCCGGATCTCGGCGCCGAGCGACCCGGACAGCCGGCGGACGTCGAGGTCGGGTCGGACGGGTGCGTCGGTCATCGCCGACAGCCTCCCACGGCGCCGGCGCCGCGCGTCAGGCGCCGGCCCGGCGCAGCAGCTCGAGCGTCTGCTCCGACGGCTCGACGCCGAGGTCGTCGCGCAGCAGCTCGAGGCAGCGCCGGCCCGCCCGCTGGGCGCTGGCCCGGTTGCCGCTGGCGAGCTCGACCTCGACCAGCAACCGGTGGCCGTCCTCCCGGTAGGGGTCGGCGTCGATGGCGGCGGCCGCGGCCGTCCGGGCGAGCTGGTGGTCGCCCCGCCGGCGCCACACCTCGGCGACGACGAGCCACGCCCGGTGCCGCCGGTCGGCCAGCTGCGAGCGGACGTCGTCGGCCCACCGGCTGTCGACGCCGATCAGGAACGGCCGCCGCAGGATCGCCGTGGCGGCGGCGGCGTCGGGCCAGGCGGCGTCGAGCTCGTCCTTGCGCAGGGCGGCCTCGGCCCGGTCGAGCCGACGGGCCGCGTCCTCGACGTCGATCCACACCGACGGCGGGAGCGCCAGCGCGTACCCGCCGTCCCGGGCCTCGATGGTGGGCACGCCCGACCCGTCGTCGAGGTCGCGCAGCCGGGCCCGCAGCTTGCTGATGATCGGCGGCAGCGACTTCGACCACCCCGCCGGCGGCGCCTCGCCCCACAGCCGGTCGGCGAGCACGTCGTGGGCCACCCGCTGGCGCTCCAGGGCGAGCACCGCGAACGTCGCCCGGCCGAGCGTGCCCGGCATCGAGGTCTCGTCGACGGTGCGCTCGCCGTCGGTGACCGTGAGGCGGCCGGTCAGCAGGACGCGCAGCAAGGTTCCACCAACCTGACGGCAATACCGTCTCCGTACCGTCCGCAGGGAGGAACCGACATGAGCGGTCAGATCATCGAGTGCCCGTGCGGGGCGGTGCTCCGCGGCGAGTCCGACGACGAGGTCGTCGAGGCGGCCCAGGCCCACGCCCGGGCCGTCCACGACATGGAGCTGGAGCGCGAGCAGGCGCAGGCGATGGTGCGACCCGGATGAGGAGGAGCAGCCATGAGGAAGTTCGAGTGCGGCACCGTCGTCGACGGCTGTGACGGGGTCGTCACCGGCCAGACCGACGACGAGGTCCTGCAGGCGGCCGCGGCCCACGCCGAGTCGGCGCACGGCATGAGCGAGCTGCCCGACGACGTCGTGGGGAGGGTGCGGGCCGGCATCACCGACGCCTGACGACCTGCCGGCCTCATCCGCCGGCCCGTGACCGCAGCAGCGCGATGTCCCCCACGCCGCGCACCGTACGCCTGGCGCCGGCGGTCAGTGCACCTCGACCGTCGCTCGCACCCCGGTCGCCCGGGCCAGCCGCCGATCGGTGGTGACGAGCACGGCGTCCAGCGCCTCGGCGAGGGCGACGTAGGTGGCGTCGTGGGCCGAGACGGACTTCCGCAGCGCCCAGACCCGCTCGGACAGCTGCCGGTGCGGGTAGCGGTCGATGGCGAGGGCGTCGAAGTGCGCCCGTGCGGTGGCGACCTGGGCACCGGTCAGCTCGCGCCGCTGCTCGAGCCGTCGGAGCACGTGGAGCACCTCGGTGTCGAGGAGGTGGGGTGCGTGGAGCACGGGCTCCTGCGCCAGCCGGGCGGCCAGCGCGGCGTTGGGTTCGCCGACGAGGACCTCGATCAGCGCCGACGCGTCGACGACGATCACCGTGAGGCGCGGGCCTCGTCGAGGAGCTCCCGGGTGGTGCGCCGCGACACGGACCACTCCCGCTGGGCGGCCCGGAGCAGCACCTCGGCGTTGTCCGATCGGCGGGTCACCCGCTCGAGCTCCCCGAGCACGTAGTCCGACAGCGACGTGCCCGCCGCCGCCGCCCGGGCTCGCAGCTCGGCGTGGACGTCGTCGGGGACGTCGCGGACCTGGATCGTCTTCGCCACCGCCCGCACGGTACACCCACTGCGCATGTGCTGCATGCGAAGTGGGTGTACCGCGTCAGCGGATGGGCAGCCAGTCGGCGATCGCCTGCCCGATCTCGTGCGGGCTGTCCTCCTGGACGAAGTGGCTGCCCGACACCGTGACCTCGGTCTGGTTCGGGAACGAGCGCACCCGCTCGCGCTGCTCGCCGGTGAGCAGCGCCCCGGGCTCGGCGTTGATGAACAGCTTCGGCACGTCGGAGGTCGACAGCCACTCGGTGTAGGCCTCGGCGATCTCGACGACCTCGGCCGGCTCGCCGTCGATCGGCAGCTGGCGGGGCCACTCGAGCGTGGGCCAGCGCTCGTGCTCGGCGATGAAGGGCCGGCGGTACTCGTCCATCTCCGCGTCGGTGAGGTCGCGGATCACCGCGCCGGGCAGCACGCCCTCGACGAAGGCGTTGCCGCCGAGGATCAGGTTCTCGCCCTCGGCCGTGCGGAACGATCGGAACAGGTCGCGAGCCGCCTCCGGGAACTGGTCCCAGCGCATCGGGAAGATCGCCTCCATGTAGGCGATGCCGGCCACCCGCTCGGGGTGCCGCCGGGCCCAGTCGAACCCGAGGCCGGAGCCCCAGTCGTGGACCACGAGCGTGATCTGGTCGCCCGGGTGCACGGCGTCCATCCACGCATCGAGGTACCGGCGGTGCTCGGTGAAGCGGTAGGTGCCCGGGCCGGGGTCGTCGAGCTTGCTCGAGTCGCCCATTCCGATCAGGTCCGGGGCCAGGCAGCGGGCGTGGGGCTCCACGTGGGGATCACGTTTGGCCACAGGTACGACGACGTGGGGTTGCCGTGCAGGAACACGACGGCCTCGCCGGTGCCGCGCTCGTGGTACGCCATCCGCTCCCCCTCGACGATGGCGAACGACTTCTCCAGCGGGGTCGGGTCGATCTCGGGCACGGCGCCTCCTCGGTCGGGTTCGCTCCGAACCTACGGCGTCACCGGCGGGCGTCCTCCCGGCCGGGGCCGAAGGCGAGCGGCAGCCGGGTCGGGCCGGCGATGCCGGTGGCCATGCGCCACTCGGGCTCGCCGTCGAGGCGGACGTCCGGCATCGCCCGGGCGAGCACGGCCAGCGCCTCCTCCATCTCGGCCCGGGCGAGGTTGGCGCCGAGGCAGTAGTGGGGGCCGCCGCCGAAGGTCAGGTGCGCCTCCCGCTCGGCCGTGATGTCGAAGCAGAGGGCGTCGTCGTAGTGGCGGGCGTCCCGGTTCGCCGAGGCGAGCGACAGGAACACGATCGTGTTCGCCGGGATGCACCAGCCGTCGACCTCGACGTCCTCGAGGGTGACCCGGGGGATGCCGGGCACGGCGCCGTGCAGCCGCATCACCTCGTTCACCGCCGCCGGCGCCCGCTCGGGCTCCCGGCCGAGCAGCGCCCACTGGTCCGGGTGCTCGCAGAACGTGTGCACGGCCAGGCCCAGCTGGTTGCGGGTGGTGTCCACGCCGGCGAACAGCAGGCCGCCGATCATCGACAGCAGCTCGTCCTCGCTCAGCCGGTCGCCGTCCTCGGACGCCTGCACGAGGCTGGTGACGAGGTCGTCCTGCGGGGCGCGCCGACGTTGGGCGACGAGGTCGCGCACGTACTCGTCCAGCTCGCCCACGGCCTGCACGACCTCGTCGAGGTGGGCGGACAGCTCCAGCGACAGCACGTAGGTGATCGACTCGGCCCACCGCCCGAACCGCTCGTGGTCCTCGTCGGGCACGCCGAGCACGCTGCAGATCACCCGCACCGGGTAGTGGTCGGCGAAGTCGGTGACCAGCTCGCAGCGACCCTTGCCGTCGGGTCCCCGTTCGAAGCCGTCGACCAGCTCCTCCACCAGCGAGCGCATCAGCGGCCGGTGGCGGTTGGCGGCGCTCGGGGTGAACGACCGGCTCACCAGGCGGCGCAGGCGGGTGTGGTCGGGTCCGTCGACGGCGATGACCGACGACTCGAGCAGCTGGCCGGCCGGACCGTCGCCCGCCCCCTGCAGCCGCACCAGGTGGGGGATCGAGCTGATCAGGCGCCGGTCGCCGAGCAGGCGGTGGATCTCGTCGCGGCGCAGCACGGAGGCGCCGAGCGGCGTCCGGGCCACGGCCGACTCCTCGCGGAGCGCGGCGTAGACCGGCTCGGGGTCGACGGCGAGCTCCGGGTCGAACGGGTCGAGGAACGGGGCCTCGGCGAGGTCACGCACGGCACACCTCCAGGTTCGACGGCCCCCGACCCGCCCCAACACGAGCCCGGTCACCGGCGTCGGGCCGAACGCTACGCCGCCCCCGAGGTGCCCGCCTCCCGTGTGGCGGGCGTCACGGTCACGCCGGCCGGTACGGATCCCACGCCGGCGGCGCCTCGGCCAGGAACCGCACCGCCTCGGCCGCCACCGTGGCCGGGTCGAGCGACGAGCCCGGGCCGTCGGCGTCCGTGGCCAGCTCCGGCGTGAGGTCCGACGGCGGCGTCGACCACCACGTCGTCGGCCCCGGCTCCTCGGCGTTCAGCCGCTCGGCGAGCGGGGCGAGGTCGACACGGGGGCGGATGGTCCGGGACCGGTACTGCACCCAGCCCTCGTAGCGGCAGGTGAGGTGGTGGCGGCCGTCGCCCGGGTCGAGCACGAGGATCACCGACCGCTCGGTGGCGGCGTGCAGCGCCATCGGGTGGATGCCGGCGAAGCGGCGGCCGGCGAAGCGGTGCCCGGACGACCGGCCGCCCGCCGGCAGCGTCACCACGGCGAGGTCGACGGCCGGGTGCTCGTCGATGGTCACCCGTCCGGCGGCGAGGTCGGCCTGCGCCGCGTCGAGGGCGGCGTCCTCCTCCGCCCACAGCTCGCGGCAGCGGTCGGGGTCGTCGAGCCACGACGGCAGGACGGCCAGCGCGTGCTCGTAGAGCACCGCGCACTGCTCGGCGTCGCTGTCGGGCAGCGGGAGGGGAGCGGTCGCCGGGTCGGCCAGCGCCGACACGGCCATCGAGATCCGGGCCGACGTGCGGTCGGGGGCGACGCCGAAGTCGCCGGCCGACGCCAGGCCCTCGAGCTGGGCCCGCCGGCGGAGGCCGTCCTCGGGGTCGGTGAGCGGGTAGATGCCGGCGAGGCCGTCCTGGTCGAAGTGGTTGTTGGTCACGGCCCGGGCGTCGCCGTGGAGGTCGGCGCCCCGGTCGAGGTAGCGGAAGACCATCTGGCACGACGTGTCGGCCGCGACCCCCGGCGGCGTGGGCATGCCCGGCCAGTGGGAGAGGGTGAGCACCGTGGCAGCGTTCGGCGAGCCGTCCACCACGACGTTGGGCTCGTCGGCGGACGCCCCGTACTCGACGAACCGCAGCGGCGACATGGCCAGGTCGGGCCAGCCCGAGCTGGTCGAGGATCGAGCGCAGGTCGTAGTACACGCGCTCGC
This sequence comes from Acidimicrobiia bacterium, assembly GCA_046565885.1. Classification (GTDB taxonomy): domain Bacteria; phylum Actinomycetota; class Acidimicrobiia; order Acidimicrobiales; family Salinilacustritrichaceae; genus Salinilacustrithrix. The sequence continues at coordinate 3,821 of JBKHXT010000145.1, read as the reverse complement.
ACACGATGCCGTCCGGCTGGTCGCCGTCGGCCGGGGCAAACTCGAAGAACGCCACCATGCGCACCCGGATCTCGCGGCCCGTCGGCTCGTGCCCGAGCAGCGGCCCGGTGTGGGTGCCGAGCAGCCAGAACTCGGCGAAGACGCCGGTCTCGGTGGCGTGCAGGGCGATCGGCTCGTTGCGCTGGTCGGCGAACGTGCGGCGGCTGCCGGCGAAGTAGGCCCGCACCTCCTCCTCGCCGTCGAAGACCTGCCCGGTCGGGATCAGCTCGTAGCGGGGGTGGGCGAACGTCGCCATGGTCGTGTCGAAGTCGTGGTCGTTCTCCGACGCCATGTGCCGGCGCACCACCTCGAGGCGACGTTCGGCCAGCGCATCCACGGCCGGCGACGGTACGCCTCGTGCGACGATGCGGCCGTGACGGCCACCATCCGACCGGCTCGTCCGGACGACGGCCCGGCGCTGCAGGACATCGAGCGCCGCGCCGGCGAGCGGTTCCGCGACATCGGCATGCCCGAGATCGCCGACGACGACCCGCCGTCGCTCGAGGTGCTCGACCGCTACGCCGATGCCGGACGGTCGTGGGCCGCCGCCGACGCCGACGACCGCCCGCTCGGCTACGTGCTCGTCGACGTCGTCGACGGCTGCGCCCACGTCGAGCAGGTGAGCGTCGACCCCGACCACCAGGGCGCCGGCATCGGCCGGGCGCTGCTCGACCACGTCCGGCGCTGGGCCGCCTCGACCGGTCTCGCCGCCGTCACCCTCACCACCTTCCGCGACGTCCCGTGGAACGCCCCGCTCTACCGGCACCTCGGCTTCCGCGACCTCGACGAGGACGAGCTCGGCCCCGAGCTGCGGGAGCGACGTGACCAGGAGGCGGAGCACGGCCTCGATCCGACGATCCGGGTCTGCATGCGAGCGGAGCTCAGCTGATCAGCTCGACCTCGCAGCGGAGTCCCGGCGCAGCCGCCAACCTCGAATCGGCGGTGAGCAGCGGCGCCGGGATCGCCTCGGCGAGGGCGACGTACGTCGCGTCGTAGACGGTCAGATTCGCTCGCAGCTCCCAGCAGCGCGCCAGCAGTGGCCCGTGCCCGGTGCGCTGGAGGCGGAGCGAACGGAGGTCGTCCATCGCGAGCCGGACCCGTCGGTCGTCGAGCTCGCCGGCCGCAGCGAAGCGACGCCACGCCGAGACGACCTCCACGTCGATGAGGTGCGGGGCGACCAGTCGTTCGCCCCGAAGCCGTTGGCGGACCCGGTCGCCGTCTGGTCCGTCATCCGCCAGCGCCGTGACCACGACGCTGGCGTCGACGACGATCACCGGGCGTCGCGGTCGCGGCGGACGGCCTTCGCCGCGCTCCTCAGAGGCGCGGCGCCCCCGGCCCGTCCGCCGGCCCGGTCGAGGACCTCGTCCAGGGTCGGCGTCTGCGCGTCCTCGATCAGCCGGCCGCGCAGGTACTCCTGCAAGGACATGCCCGCCGCTGCGGCTCGCCTCCGCAAGGTGGCATGGACGTCGGCCGGCACGTCCTTGACCTGGATGCTCGGCACGGTCGAACGGTAGCGCCAGAGTGGCGCCAACGCATGCAGATCAGAAGTCATCGTCGAACGTTGCGTCGAGCCGGTCGTTGTCCTCGTCATCCCACCGGTCCTGCCGTTCGAGCTCGCGGTGTGCACGGTCGAAGTCCCACGACGCCACGCCGCAGTGGTGGGCGGCCGACCGGTCGTCCATCGGCTTCCAGTGGAAGCCCCGCCGCCGGCCCCGGTGGCGGACTGGTCGCCACGCACCGCCGTGCTCGTCGAGCGCCAGCGGCGGCCAGCCCTTTCGGTGCGAGCCGGTGAAGCGGTACACCCACAGCTTCGGCTGCTTCCGATCGGCCGGCAGCGTGCCGATGTGGTCGAACAGGTCGAGGAAGAAGGGGAACATCGACCGCTGCGCCCGCGCTCTTCGGGCCAGCTTCGCCAGCGGCTCGAAGGCCGACATCGGCACGTCGGTCGAGCGGGGCACGCCGTGGCCGAGGGCCACGAACTCGAACAGGTCGTCGCGGTCGCTCCAGTTGCGGCCGACGGACATCTGCACCATGTCCGGCGGGCAGGCCGGGTCGTGTGGCAGGTAGCACTGGCAGGTGAAGTCGACGTCGACCCCGTCCGGACGGGGGTGCCCGTCGGCCCCGAGGCCGCCGTAGCACTGCAGCGGCTCGAGCAACGCCGGCTCCGGGTCGCTGTCCGCAGTGAGCCGGCCGGTGGAGCCGAAGAACCGCAGGACGCTCCAGAGATCCTCCATCCAACGGTCCGGGAGGCTCGTGTGGAGGAACGTCGCCTCGTTGCGCACGGCTCCCCACATGATCCCGTTGACCGAGGAGCGGTCGAGGCGCAGTCTGTCGTCGACCCGTTCGCGCTCCAGTGCTTCGAGGCAGAGCGCCGCGACATCGAGGTCGACGGTGCGTCCTCCCGCCAGCGCCCATCCGGCGAGCTCGGCCAGCGTCGTCCGGTGGGAGCGACGCAGCTCGGTCGCCGCCTGGGGGAGCGGCGTCCGCTCCAGCGCCGGCCCTGATCCGGACGGCGCTTCCGGTCCCTCGACGGGGCGCAGGTGGTGGCCGCAGTGGGAGCACCGCTCCGACGTCGTGGTGTACTCCTTGCACAAGTCGCAGAACGAGGGCCATTCGACGTCGGTGGTCGCGCTCATGCCGTCGGCTCCGGGTGGCGCACCGCCGCGAGGGCGGAAGGGGAGCAGGCCCGCTCGAGCGCCCGCTGCCGGTCGAAGCACACGTCGCAGTCGTCGAGCTGGTCGAGGCGCACCTGCAGCGCCCGCAGCGAGGTGGTGCCCTCGCCGCAGGCCCGGGCCGCCGAGGGCCACTGCGCGAACCACTCGCCGGCGAGGTTGCGGTGGTGGACGTGGCCGAAGGTGACCTCGACGTCAGGGAGCACGAAGAGCGCCCCCGGGCGGGCGACCTCGCCGTCCTCGATCCGCTCGACGAGGTCGCCGAGCAGGCGGTGAGCCTCGACCGGGTCGACGCCGACGACGATCAGCTCGGGATGGCCGAGCCGCCACCGCAGCCCCGCGGTGTAGGTCCACGGCACATCGGCGTCGACGGCGACTGCCGCCCAGCCGTGGGCATCGATGAGTCGGGCGTAGCGGCGAGCGATCTCGTCGTCGCTCCAGCCAGCGCAGCGCAGGCACATGACGGGTTCCCCCTTGCACGGCAATGAGCCGTGCGACGGTTCCGAGGACACCCCTTCGTGGCGTGGTGTCGAGCGCTGTCACGAGTGTGCCCGGGGGGTCTGACGAGAACCATCGGCCACACCACGGACCCGACCGCTCGACGGGCGCGCACATTCTGCGGACCGCACCGACAGACAACGTGCGACGCGGCGCGGGCCTGGTCGACCAGCGATACCGTGGCGTTCGATGGCGACGCCAGAGCAGATCGATTCGCTCGAAGCGGCCCTGACCGAGTGGATGGGCGCGACCAACGCCTCGACGCTCCTGCAGCTCCTGGGATCCCGGCCGCGCTCCTCGGATCCGCAGCAGAACCCGCTCCGGAACATCGACCTGATCACGCAGCTGCACGATGCGATGGTCGAGCACGGCGACCACGATCTGGCCGATGCGGTGCTGGAACTGGCGCGGCATCCCGCCTCGCGCTGGGTGCCGACCTGCACGGGCTCGACGACCGGCGGCTGACCGCCGGCGAGGCGTAGCGTCGGGAACCGGTGGAGGACGACGCCGACCTCCTGGCCGAGCAGCGGGCGTACTACCGCGCCCGGGCGCCGGAGTACGACGAGTGGTGGCAGCGCCGCGGCCGCTACGACCGGGGCGAGGACGAGCGGG
>JBKHXT010000144.1:0-10684 GCA_046565885.1 Acidimicrobiia bacterium | reverse complement strand
ACGAGAAGCAGTTCGCCGAGGACGAGTGGTACCGCCACCTGTACCGGACGAGCTACGCCTACCACGGCGTCCACCCCTTCTACATGTGGTACTGGGGCAGCCACGCCCTCCAGCACCTCGGCAAGGTGGTCATCGTGGGCGGCGACCCGAAGGCCGTGCGCCGCCTGGGCTTCTCCCCCGCCTCGACGATGGCGGATGCGCTCGAGATCGCCTCCGACGTGGTCGGCCCCCAGCCGACGATCACCCACGTCCACAACCCGCCGCTGCTGATGGCGGACGTGACGTGACGCTCCTCGACCGGCTGGGCGTGGAGCTCCCGGATCCTCGCCGCAAGGTCCGCCAGGCGACGTTCCCGCTCACCGCGCCGACGACGCCCGGCGGGGTCGAGCCGCTGCCCGAGCAGCGGCGCACCGGCGCCGACTACGACACCGCCTGGGCCCGCACGTTCCGGGCGCGGTGGGCGCGCACGGTGCTGCTCGAGTCGGTGCTGCGCCCGACGGCGGCCCTCGTCGCCCGGCCGACCCGCAAGGGCCTCGACCGGCTCGAGGACCTCAAGCCGGCGCACGACGACGACCCGGTCCAGCCGGTGATCTTCTGCGCCAACCACCACAGCCACGTCGACACCCCCGTCGTGCTCACGTCGCTGCCGGAGCCGTGGCGCTACCAGGTCTTCGTCGGCGCCGCCGCCGACTACTTCTTCCGCAACCGCGTGACCGGCGCCGCCGCGTCGCTGCTGCTCAACGCCATCCCGATCGAGCGGGCGACGGTGACCCGTCGCTCCGCCGACCTGGCCGCCGAGCTCATCGGCGAGGGCTGGTCGATGCTCATCTTCCCCGAGGGCGGCCGCTCCCCCGACGGCTGGGGCCAGGACTTCCGCCGCGGCGCCGCCTACCTCGCCCGCCGCACCGGCGCCCCGGTCGTGCCCATCCACCTGTCCGGGACCGAGCGCATCCTGCCGAAGGGCGCCAAGCGACTGAAGCCCGGGGCGGTCACGGTCACCTTCGGCGACCCGCTGCGTGCCGAGGAGGGTGAGGACACCCGCCGGCTCGCCGCCCGCATCGAAGCGGCCGTCGCCGCGCTGGCCGACGAGCGCTCCTCCGACTGGTACTCGGCCCGGGTGCGCGCCCACGCCGGCCGCACGCCAGGGCTGGCCGGGCCCGATGCCGGCGCCTGGCGCCGGGCGTGGGCCCTCGGCGACCGCTCCCGAGCCGACCGGCGGCGCCGGCCGACCTGGCCCGACCGCTGATGACCCCGGTCGACGAGGTGGTGGCCGACCTGGTCGACGCCGGCGAGGCGTGGATCTGGACGCTGCCCCACCCCGACGACCCCGAGTCCCCCGGCGACGCGACCGTGACCCGCATCGGCGGGCGCAAGGGCCAGCGCCTGGCCGCCCGCCTGGCCATCACGACGAAGCGGGCGCTCATCGACTCCAACAAGACGAACCTGGCCGGCGTCGGGCCGTGGCGGCGGGCGAAGGTGGGCACGGTCATGCTCCCCTTCGTCGATCCCACGATGCCGCGGGCGTGGGCGACGGCCCGGTCGGGCCGGGTCGAGGCCCGCTGGACCGGCTCCGGTCGGCTCGAGGTGGGCGACCGCAAGGACGTCACCACGCTGGCCACCCGCGGCATCACCCCCACCTCGCCCTCGGACCTGCGCGACGTGGCCGGGTCCGTCGTCGACCTCGGCCGGGCGCTGGTCCGGCGGGCGAAGGGCGACCGCGACGCCCTCGAGGTCGAGCGGCGCCCCCGCTTCGGCACGCCGATCGCCGAACCCCTGCCGGCGTTCGGCGGGTGGATGGTGGCGACCCAGCACCGGCACGACTCGGCCGACGGCCCGTCGGAGGCGTGGCACGTCGCGCTCGGCGGGGACGGCGAGGCGCCGCCGTCGCCGGGGCTGGCGCTGGTGCTCGCCGCCTTCGCCCTCGTGCACCAGCCCAAGCTCAGCGGCTGACCTCCACCGCCGCCTGGGCGGCGCCGTGGGCGTCGGCGGCCAGGTCGGCCAGGTCGAGCACCTCGACCCCGGCCACGCCGGCGTAGGCGGCCGGCGACAGCGCCGGCGCACCGACGAGCAGGCCGTCCCAGCGGGCGAGGCGGCTGGTGGTGCCGAAGGTGACCTGGTCGGCGAAGTGGCGCTTCATCCACAGCGTCCCCGGCAGCTCGGTGGGCGCGCCCAGGGCGTGGAGGCCCCGGTCGAAGGCGGCGTCGGTGACACCCCGGATCTCGTCGAGCACCAGCCCGGGCGCCTGGCGCAGCGCCGTCCCGCCGGGGAGGCCGGCGAGGCCGCCGTCGACGCGCAGCGCGAGCCGGCCGAGGGGCGTCTCGGCGCTGGTGAGGGCGCCGGAGCCGATGCGGTGGAGGTCGGCCTCGTCGACGCCGAGGGCGACGTAGCGGCCGGCGACGCCGTCGGAGCGGCGCAACCGGTCGGCGGCGGCGGCCGGGGACAGGTCGAGCGGGTCGCGGTCGAGGAAGCGCTCGGCGAAGCGGGCGCTGCGCACGCCGCGCACGCTGGCCGCCGCCCGACCGGCCACGGTGCCGGCGCCGACGGTGGCGAGGGCGAGCACGAGGTCGGGCACCCGGCGCCCGAGCCAGCGGGCGGGGTCGTCGCGCAGCGTGTCGAGGTCGAGCAGCGCCGAGCCCAGCGCGGCGGCGAAGCCGAGCGGGTCGTCGACGGCGGCCCGCCAGATGCCCGCCAGCTCGTCGCCGCTGGAGGCGATCGTCGCCCAGCCCTGGGGGGTCAGGAGCAGCTCGGCCAGCTCGTAGATGCCGACGGCCAGGTCGCGCACGCCCTCGACCACGCCGGTGCCGAAGCTCCACGCCACGTCGGCGATCCCGCCGACGGCGCCGGCGACCCGGTCCCACGCCGACGGCGGGGGCTCGGCGAACGTGGGCTCCTCGCCGAGGGCCCCGAGCACGGCCGCCAGCTCGTCGAGGTCGCGGCGGTGGTCGTCGTGGACGGCGGCGGCCCGGCGCTCGATGGCACGCAGCTCGGCCTCCGCCGCCTCGGCCGCCGCCGGGTCGGTCGGGTCCGTGCCGGCGCCGACGGCGGCGGCCTGGGCCCGTAGGTGGGCCAGCTCGGCCTGGTGGTCGTCGAAGCGGGCGGCGAAGCGGTGCAGGTGCGCCGCCGCCTCGCCCATGGCGTCGACGGCCCGCTCGAGGGCCGGGGCGAGCGGCTTGCGCTCGACGGTGCGGGCGAACGCGGTGAACGCCTCGCCTCGCCAGTGCTCGCCGTCGAGCAGCTCCTGCAACCGCACGGCGGCGGCGTGGCCGGTCCGCAGCTGCGGGATCGCGGCCTGGAGGTCGGCGGCCGCCGCCCGGACGGCGGCGGCGTCGCCGGGCAGCGGTCGGAGGTCCACGGTCAGGCGCCGAGGTCGCCGAGCGCCTCGGCGGGGCCGCCGTCGACCTCCTCGTACGACGCGGCCGCCTGCTCGACCACGTCGGTGCAGCCGGCCAGCATGCCGGCGACCAGCTCGACCTCGGCGCGCCACCGCCGCACGAAGGTGCGGGCGGCGTCGTCGGCCCGGCCGTCGTGGTCGAGCCCGGCGTCGAGGCGCCGGCCGGCGAGCGACAGGACGTCGGCGGCGTCGGCCAGCGCCCGGCGGGCGTCGGCGACGGCGGCCACCGAGGCCCGCAGCTCGCTGGGGACGACGAAGAGGGTGGCGGGCACGATCAGCCCGCGAGCGACGAGGCGATGGCCGCCTCCTGGCTCTCGTACTGGCCGCCGATGCCCCGCAGGAGCTCGGCCATGCCGACGAGGGCGGTCTCGACCTCCTTCCAGCCCTGGGTGGCGTTGGCGTAGAGGCCGCCGAACGCGCCGGCGGCCTGGCCGCGCCAGCCGGACTCGACCAGCGAGTGGACGGCGTCGAGCAGCGAGTCGAGCTGGGCGGCGATGGCACCGCCCTCCGCCTGCAGCCGGCCGGCCATGGCCTGGATGTCCTCGAAGGTGACCAGGATGTCGTTCATGTCGTGCCCTCTCGATGCTTCTCGGGTGTCGTGGTGGAACGTGGAGCAGCATGCGATGGGCACGAGCGTCGTGTCAACCCCTCTCGTGTCTTCTCATGTCACGACGTGCGGGCGACCTGCACCACGTGCGGCCGCCGGTCCTCGACGAGCACCCCCCGCCCGACAGGGAAGCGGGCACCCGGGCGCAGCCGGACCCGGACGCCGGCCACCTGGTCGACGTCGGCCGACGACGCCGGCTGCAGCACGAGCGCGCGCCGTCCTCGCCGCACCGCCGGCACCCAGCCGCTGAAGGCCCGGGCGACGGCGGCGGCGTCGGCGACGGCCACCAGCCGGACCCCGGGGGCGCCGGCCAGCTGCTCGAGCAGGCGCCCGCCCGGGCCGTCGCCCAGCTCGTCGGCGTCGTCGACGAGCACGACGTGGGGGCGGTGGCGATCGGCGCCCGGCACGGCGTCGCGCACCAGCGCTTCGAGGCGTTCGAGGGCGTCGTCGGCCCGGCCGTCGATGCGGGTGCACGGCGCTCCGGCTGCGGCGAGCCCGGCGGCGACGGCGGCGAGCGCGGTGGTGCGACCGCTCGCCGGCGGGCCGACCACCAGCAGGTGGCCGCCGCGCAGGTCGACGGTGACGGGGCCGTCGTCGCCGACGCCGATGGCGACCTCCAGGTCCCGGTCGAGCCCGGCGGGGCGGTCGACCTCGTCGGGCAGCGGATCGCGCCGGGCCGCCGGCTCCCCGCTGGCGCGGCGGCCGAGGTCGGCGAGCGCCCGCGCCTGGCCGGCGGCGGAGGCGTCGTCGCCGAGCACCGCCACCTGCACCTCCTCGTCGCCCCGCAGGAAGCCCCGGCCCGGGGGCAGCTCGGCGCCGCGCGCCACGGTGAGGGGCACGCCGAGCGAGGACATCGCTTCGGGCTCGGTCATCCGCAGCACGAGCCGGGCGCCGATGGCGGTGAGCAGCGGCGCCGGCAGGTCGGCGCGGCGGTCGGCGGTGACGAGGGCGTGGATGCCCACCTGGCGGCCGTCGACCAGGACCCGCTGCAGCCGCTGCCACCACTCGTAGCCCGCCGGCGTGTCGAGGTCGGCGCGCAGCCCGGCGAACCCGTCGACGACGAGGGCGATGCGCGGCAGGTCGGCGGCCGCCGCCGGGTCCAGCGCCCGCAGTGCCGAGAGCGAGTCGGCGGCGCGGCCGGCCAGCACGGTGCGGCGCCGGTCGACCTCGGCCGACAGGTGGTCGATCTCCCGGGCCGTCGCGTCGAGGTCGTCGGAGGTGCGCACGGCGGCGGTGTGCGGCAGGTCGAGGAGGGATCGCAGCGTCCGCCCGGCGAAGTCGAGGGCGACCACCTGCACCTCGCCGGGGGACGCACCCGAAACGAGCGAGGCGACCGCCGTGCGCAGGGCCGTGGTGCGACCCGCGCCGCCGGCGCCGAACACGGCGAGTCCGCCCTCGGCCTCCAGGTCGACGACCGCCAGCCGCTGGGCCTGGTGCGCGGGATCGTCGTGGAGGCCGAGCACCGCCCAGCGACCCGGGTCCGCCCGTCGCTCGTCGGCGACGAGGTCGAGCAGCGGCTCGAGCCGGACGTGGCCGGGCAGCGGCGGCAGCCACGGCCGGCGAGGCGGCGCCCCGCCGGTGCGCCGGTGGGCGTCGGCGACGGCCGCCAGCACCTCGTCGAGCTGCGTGCCCTCGCCAGGATCGGCGGCGTCGCCGGTCGCGCCGGCGCCGTCGAACGCCAGCGGCTCGACCCGCACGCGGGCTCGTCCCGCGCCGGCGCGGGCGGCCCCGGACCACGCCGCCTGGAACGGCACCAGCTCGGTGGGCCCGAGGCGGGCGATGGCCCGCCCCCGGCGGGGCACCGGGATGGCGGCGGCGTCGGCGGCGCCGATGACGTTCTGCGAGTCGGACGCGTCGAGCACCCGCAGGGCGATGCGGAGGTTGACGTTGGCGCGGATGCTCTCCGTCACGACGCCGGCCGGGCGCTGCGTGGCGAGCACGAGGTGGATGCCCAGGCTCCGCCCACGCTGGGCGATGTCGACGATCCCGGGGACGAAGTCGGGGATCTCCTTGGCCAGCGTGGCGAGCTCGTCGACCACGATCACCAGGCGGGGCGGGCACCGGTCGGGCCTCGTCAGGGCGAGGGTGGCGAGGTCGGCGGCGCCGTCGCCCTCCTCCGCGAGCAGCGCCATGCGCCGGTCGAGCTCCGCCCGCAGCGACGTGAGCGCCCGGCGGCTGGCGGCGGCGTCGAGGTTCGTCACCGAGCCGACGGTATGCGGCAGGTCGGCGAACGGCGCGGCGGCGGCCCCGCCCTTGTAGTCGACGAACAGGAAGGTGACGTGCTCGGGCGGGTGGGTGGCGGCCAGGCCGGCGACGAGGGTCTGCAGCAGCTCGCTCTTGCCCGCGCCCGACGTGCCGGCCACGAGGGCGTGGGGGCCGTGCTCGACCAGGTCGAGGACCATCGGGCCGTCGGCGGCCACGCCCACCGGGGCGGCGAGCGACTCGAACGTGCTGCGCGACCAGGCCTCGGCCACGTCGTCGGCGGCCAGCACGTCGGCGAGCCCGACGGCGCCCGGCAGGGCGCTGGCCTGGGTGGCGCTCGAGGAGTCGCGCAGGGGCGCCAGGTCGCGGGCGATCGCATCGGCCACCTCGGGCGACGCCACCTCCGCCGAGAACCGCAGCGGCTCGTCGGCGGGGTCGGTCGAGGTGCGCTCGCCGCTGCCGTCGGCCTCGACGCGGACGACCACCCGGCACTGGCGGGGCACGAGGCCCTCGTCGGCGCCGAGCCACAGCACCCGGATGCCGGCCCCGGGTGCGGCGTCGAGCAAGCGGCCCAGCGCGCCACGGTCGACGGCGGCGTCCTCGTGGGCCACCACCACGATCCGGGGTCCCGATCGCCCGTCGACCGCCTGGTCGAGCAGCGCGCCGAGGAGGACGTCGACGTCGGCCGGCCAGCCGGCGAGGTGCGGTCCGGCGAGCGGTGACGCGGACGAGCGGGCGTGGGGCAGCCACCGCAGCCACTCGTGGTCGGCCAGCGCGCTCGGGGCGAGCAGGGCGGCGACGACGACGTCCTCGGGGCCGTGGCGGACGGCGACCTGGGCCAGCAGCGACCGGGCGAGCCCGTCTCGCTCCCCGGGCGGTCCGACGACGGCGACGACGGCGTCGTCGTCCAGGTCGAGCGCCACCGGTGCGGCGTCGATCGTGGCGGTGGCCTCGGCGATGCGCCGCTCGGCGTCGCGGCGCAGGTCCTCGTCGCCGCCCGGGTCGATCTCCAGCGAGACGTGGCTCGGCGCCGGCGCGGTCCCGAGGCGGAGCACGAGCAGGTCGGGCGATCGGAGGTCGCGGGCCCACAGCTCGGGCCGCCTCGAGCGGGCGGCGGCCGCCAGGTCGGCCAGCGGCGGCAGCGCCCGCTCCCGGTCGGCGCGCTCCTCGGCCAGGACCCGGTCGATCGACCCCAGGGCCTCCTCCAGCTGGCGGTGGTGCTCGGCCCGCGCGCCGCGGTGGCTGCGGCGTCCCCGCCCGCGCTCGACGAGCGCGACGGCGGCGAGCGCCAGCGGCGCCAGCAGGGCGATGAGCAGGTACTGCGGACGGCCGAGCACGACCGCGAACCCGATGCCGGTCGCCAGGGGGACGACGAACGACGTGACCGCGACCCGGCTCGGGCGTGGCGGTGCCGGCGGTGCCGGGAGGGGCGGCAGCGGCCGGGGGCGGACGGCGACGGGGCGGTAGGGCGTCCGGTTGAAGGGAACCGTGCCCCGCTCGTCGACCTCGCCTGGCGACGGGGCGGGCGAGCGCAGCCCGGTCGGCGGCGGCTGCTCCGACAGCCACAGGCGCTGGCCGGAGGTGAACCGGGGGGCCACGCCCTCCCCCGCCACCCGGGCGGCGGGGTCGAGCGGATCGCCGTCGGGGCCGCGCAGCAGCGCACCGGGCGGGACGGCGATGCCGCGGTCGGCGGCGTGGGCGGCGAGCGCCTCGCGCAGCTCGGCCACGGTCGCGCCGGGGTCGAGCGCCACGCGGCAGTCCAGGCGCGGCGCCTCGGCGCCGGCGCCCACCCGGAGCTCCACCAGCAGTTCGATGGCGGGAATCTAGGAGCGCCGGCTCGCGAACTCGGTCAGGTGGGCGGGGAAGCGGTGCTCCGAGCGCAGCAGCACGTCGCCGCCGGCGCCCCGGCTGACCCGCTCGGCCACCAGCAGCGGCGAGCCGGGGGGCACGTCGAGCACCTCGGCGTCGCGCTCGTCGGCGGCGGCGGCGCGGATGACCTGGTCGACGGCGACCACCGGCTCGGGGAGCAGGTCGTAGAAGGTCGAGCGCTCCACGTCGTCGCGGCTGAGCGAGCGGCCGAGCTCGCCCGGGCACCACACGGTGACGAGGGCGAAGGGGACGCCGTCGGCCAGGTTGACCCGCACCACCTCCAGCGTGTCGCCGACCAGCGAGAACGACAGCACCTTGCGCACCGGCTCCCGGCCCTGGGCGGCCAGCTCGGCCTCGATCGTGGTGAGGTCGCCGACGGTCTGGCGGACCCGATCGGCGGGCACGAACCACCCGAAGCCCTGGCGGGCGTCGATCAACCCCTCGCCCCGCAGCACCTCCAGCGCCTTCCGGACCGTCACCCGACTGACCCCATAGGATCCGGCCAGGTCGGCCTCGGAGGGGAGCACGGACCCGGCGACGAGCTCGCCGCCCGCCACCTTCGCCCGCAGGTCGCCTGCGATCGCCACGTACCGGATCTCCCTCACTTGTATTAGAGTTGCATCATGCCTGTCACCGCGTCCACCCCCATCGATCTCGTCCAGGGCGTCTACGACCGCCTGCCGGAGTCGGTCCGCATCGGGCGCGAGCGCCTCGGCCGGCCGCTCACCCTGACCGAGAAGATCCTCATCAACCACCTCCGCGACCGTGACGGCCAGGAGATGGAGCGCGGCCGCAGCTACGCCGACTTCGACCCGGACCGGGTCGCCATGCAGGACGCCACCGCTCAGATGGCCCTGCTGCAGTTCATGACCGCCGGCCTCGACGAGGTCGCGGTGCCGTCCACGGTCCACTGCGACCACCTGATCCAGGCCAAGGTCGGGGCGCTGAAGGACCTCGAGGTCGCGGTCGACACCAACGCCGAGGTGTACGAGTTCCTCCGCACGGTGTCGGCCAAGTACGGCATCGGCTTCTGGAAGCCGGGCAGCGGCATCATCCACCAGGTCGTGCTCGAGAACTACGCCTTCCCCGGCGGGATGATGATCGGCACCGACAGCCACACCCCGAACGCCGGCGGCCTGGGCATGGTCGCCATCGGCGTGGGCGGCGCCGACGCGGTCGACGTGATGACCGGCTTCCCGTTCAACGTCCGCTGGCCCAAGCTCATCGGCGTCAAGCTCACCGGCCGCCTGTCCGGGTGGAGCGCGCCGAAGGACGTTATCCTGAAGGTCGCCGAGATCCTCACGGTCAAGGGCGGCACCGGCGCCATCGTCGAGTACTTCGGCCCCGGCGCCGACTCGATCACCGCCACCGGCAAGGGCACGGTCTGCAACATGGGCGCCGAGATCGGCGCCACCACCTCGCTGTTCCAGTTCGACGAGAACATCGCCGCCTACCTGAAGGCCACGGGTCGCGAGGACATCGCCGACGCCGCCAACGCCATCGCCGAGCACCTGCGTGCCGACGACGAGGTGCTGGCCAACCCGGAGGACTTCTTCGACCAGGTCATCGAGATCGACCTGTCGTCGCTGCCCCCGATGATCAACGGCCCCCACTCCCCCGACCGCGCCCACGTCGTGGGCAGCGGCGACGGCGCCGTCGGGCCGCGGGCCGAGGAGAACGACTGGCCGCTCGAGATCAGCGCCGCCCTCATCGGCTCGTGCACGAACTCGTCCTACGAGGACATCACCCGTGCCGCCTCGATCGCCCGCCAGGCGGCGGCCAAGGGCTTGAAGGCCAAGACCGAGCTGCTGGTCACCCCCGGCTCCGAGCAGATCCGGGCCACCATCGAGCGCGACGGCCTGCTGCAGGACCTCGAGGCCATCGGCGGCAACGTGCTCGCCAACGCCTGCGGGCCGTGCATCGGCCAGTGGTCGCGGCCCGAGTCGAAGCTCGAGCAGGTCAACACCATCGTCAACTCCTACAACCGCAACTTCCCGAAGCGGAACGACGGGTCGGCGAACACGCTCAGCTTCGTGGCCTCGCCCGACACGGTGATCGCCCTGGCGCTCGCCGGCCGGCTCGACTTCGACCCCCGCACCGACACGCTCACCAACGACGCCGGCGAGGAGGTGCTGCTCGACGAGCCGGTGGGCGTCGACCTGCCGCCGCAGGGCTTCGACCCGGGCGAGGACACCTTCGTCCCGCCGCCCGCCGACTCGAGCGACGTCGAGGTCGTGGTCGACCCCGAGTCCGACCGCATCCAGCTGCTCGAGCCGTTCCCCGCCTGGGACGGCCAGGACTACCTCGGCCTGCCCGTCGCCATGAAGGCCCAGGGCAAGTGCACCACCGACCACATCTCGATGGCCGGTCCCTGGCTCAAGTACCGCGGCCACCTCGAGAACATCTCCGGCAACCTCTTCGCCGGCGCCGTCAACGCCTTCACCGGCGAGGCCGGCTCGGGCAAGGACCCGGTCGACGGCCAGGTGAAGCCGTTCCCGGAGGTGGCCCGATCGCTGCACGAGGCCGGGCGCCCGTGGGTCGCCGTGGGCGACGAGAACTACGGCGAGGGCTCCTCCCGCGAGCACGCCGCCATGGAGCCCCGCTTCCGCGGCTGC
>JBKHXT010000143.1:0-8853 GCA_046565885.1 Acidimicrobiia bacterium | reverse complement strand
GGCGAGACGGGACAGGCGCATGACGTTCGAGCTCCCCAGGGCAGACGTGTTGACCGTGGCAGCGTGTCCGATTCGCCGGAATGGGGAAATCCCCCAGGCGTGCCATTTCGCCCGCGGGACGGACTAGGAGACTGCTGAGCAAGTCGCTTCTAGGCTCGCGTGTGGGTCCGGGGAAGTGGCCGAACCGAAGAGCCGGCGTGGAGAGGGTGCGAGCCGGCCACCCTGGTTGGGTTGAACCCGTAGGAGAGGTCCCTTTGTTGCCCTCCCCGGACCCGCTGGTCAGGTGATCGCCCAGCCAGCGCCGGTGTGGGTGAGGCCGAGGTTGACGAGTCGGCGCAGGTTGAGCGCGGCGGCGCGGTGGGCGAGGCCGACTCGGTTGCGGTCCATGCCGCGGAAGCGGACGCGTCGTTGTCCGTGGGCGACGAGCCAGGCGATGCTGCGTTCGACCATGGGTCGGTGCTGGCGGTAGTCGTCGACGCCGGTCCCGTTACGCCAGTCGGCTCGGGCCGTGGCGAGGAGCTCGTCGTGGTCGCCGACGACCAGGACGCGACCGTTGCGGTTGGTAGTGCAGCGTGGCCGTGATGGGCACGAGCGGCAGCGGTCGGTCCCGAAGTGGGCGTGGCCGTTCCCTCGGATCTCAACGGTGTGGCCTTCGGGGCACGTGACGATGCGCCGGGCGTGGTCGATGACGAAGTCGTCCCGGCTGAACTGGTCGGCGGCGAGCTTGGCCCGGCGGGCCAGCGGCAAGGGCTTGATGATCACCCGATGGCCCGCAGCGGCGAGGTCGGCTCGGACCTGGCCGGACCCGTAGGCCGAGTCGGCCAGCACATCGACCTCGCTCTCGCCGTCGAGGAGGGCGACGCCGACAGGTCCGTCGCCGGCGCTGGCGGCGGTGAGCTCACAGCCGGTGATGATCCCGGTCTCGGGTTCGACAGCGACGTGGGCCTTGAACCCGTCGCGGTAGTTCGAGCGGGACTTGTGCATGTGCCGCGACTCGGGGTCGACGGTCGAGATCACCCGGTCCGGTGCGACCTTGCGGGCGATCCGCCACGCCCCCTCACCGCGATCAGGGTCAGGTTCGACGTCCTGTCCGGCAACGAGCGCCAACAACGCCACCAACTGCTTGTCGTCCTCACCGAGCTCAACACCGTCGAGTGCGTCGAGCACGGCGAGCGCATCGTTGACCAGCCCGGTCACGAGAGCGTCGCGAGCGGCCGGGTCGTCCCACGCGCACGCCGGTTTGCCGCCAGCGTCGTAGTCATGTGCCGCGACCTCGACCGCAGCAGCTGCGGGAATCGCCTTGCGCACCCGGCGGATCATCGACACCAGCTGGGTCACCGTGTCCTGGGTGGCGACCGCATCGTCGAGCAGCGTGGAGTCCAGGGCCCGGCGGTTCTTGCCCTTCAACACCCCGGTCTCGGCGACCACCTGACGGACGGCGTCGAAGATCCGCTGCGGGGCCTCGCTGGCTCGCAGCTTGTTCCGCCACAACGTCAGCACCGTGGGATGGAAGCCCTCATCGTCCAGTGCGAGACCCGCCGCGACCTTCCAGCGCAGATTGGTGCGCAGCGCATCGATCGCTTCGCGGTCCGAGCGCCCCTCGAGCGCCTGCAAGACCATCACCGTCGCCACCACATCCGCCGGCACCGAAGGCCGTCCCCGCCGCGACGGGAACAGATCCTCGAACATCGCATCGGGGAACAACCGGCGCCGGTGCTCGGCCAGGAACCGATACACCGATCCCTCCGGCACCAGATGCCCGACCAGCGCACCCGCATCGAGCAGCTCACGATCCTGATCGCTGACGCCCTGCATACCCGCGGTCTACCGAACCACACCGCCGATCGCGAGCACCGCCCGCCCGATTACTCAGCAGTCTCCTAGTCCGTCCCGCTGGCGAAATGGCACGCCTGGGGGATTTCCCCATTCCGGCGAATCGGACACGCTGCCACGGTCAACACGTCTGCCCTGGGGAGCTCGAACGTCATGCGCCTGTCCCGTCTCGCCCCTGCCCTCGCGGCCGGGATCCTGGTCGTGGCCACCACCACGCCCGCGATCGCCCAGGGGGCCGACCCCGTCGAGGGCGTCGGCACCACCACCGGGGAGCTCACGGTCCTCGGCCTCGACGCCGGCCAGGTGCTGGCGCTCGACCTGCTGACCGACGCCGGGGTCGCCAACATCGACGAGACCGCCGGGGCCCGCTCGGCCGCCGCCCAGATCGCCGCCTTCTCCCTCACCTCCGAGCTGCTGGACATCGCCCAGTCGGTGCCGCTCCTCGCCGTCGAGTCGACCGGCGCCGAGCAGCGCACCGGCCAGGAGGTCGCCATCCCGGCGAACCCGATCGCCTCCGGCGCCGCCCTGCCCCTGTCGCTGTCGGCCCTCGTCGACGAGGCCGGTGCCCGCTCGACGCTGGGTGCGGCCCTCGCCGACCTCGACGTGCTCGGCGGCATCGCCTCCGTCACCGGCGTCGACCTCGACCTCGGCAGCAGCGCCCTCACCAGCGACGCCGCCGCGACCCGCGGCCTCGCCGTCCAGGACCTGTCGCTACTCGACCTCGAGGCGCTCCTCGAGGGCCTCGGCATCTCGCTGACCGACCTGCCGCTCGACACGCTGCTCGGCCTGCTCGAGGGCCTCGGCCTGCTCGAGTCGCTGCCCCTCGACGCCCTCGGCATCGACGTCACCGA
This sequence comes from Acidimicrobiia bacterium, assembly GCA_046565885.1. Classification (GTDB taxonomy): domain Bacteria; phylum Actinomycetota; class Acidimicrobiia; order Acidimicrobiales; family Salinilacustritrichaceae; genus Salinilacustrithrix. The sequence goes on along the minus strand of JBKHXT010000143.1, from coordinate 6,169 downwards.
CCTCAGCGCCGACTCGCTGCTCGCCGCGGTCGACGGGCTGGTCGGCGAGCTCGACGACCTCGAGGCCGGCCTGACCGAGCTCGAGCGGCTCGAGACGAACCTCACCGACGACCTCACCGGCACGGTGTGCGACGTGGGCGGCGACGTCGGCGGCGTCATCGACGACCTGCTCGGCGGCGGCACCGGCGGTGACACCGTCATCTGCGACGCCACCGACACGGTCACCGAGCAGCTCGAGGTGGTGCGGACCGCCATCGACGACCTCACCGCCCAGCTCGACGACGTGCTCGCCCAGCTCCGCGGCCTGCTCACCGGCACCGGCGGCGTCCTCGACCTGCTCGGCGGCACGGCGCTGCTGAACGTCGACGGCCTCGACGTGCAGGTGCTCACCAAGGCGACCGACGACGTCGCCACCTCCGTCGCCGACGTCACCGCCTCGCTCGGCGCCGTGACCGTGGGCGAGCTGCCCGTGCTCGGCTCGGTCGACCTCGCCGCCCCGACCGCCGAGGTCGACGCCCTGCTCGGCCAGGTCGAGGGCGCCATCGGCGGCGTCCTCGGCGAGATCGCCCCGTCGCTCGCCGACCTCGTGTCGGTGTCGACGCTGCAGGAGCAGACCTCGGTGGTGGAGGAGGCCGGCACGGTGGTCTCCAGCGCCGACTTCACCGGCCTCGTGGTCGAGGTGCAGCCGATCCTGAGCGAGCTCCAGGCGCTGCTCGACGGCCTCGCCGGCGTCGAGTCGGTGGCCGACACGCTGCAGGGCCTCGGCCTGGCGGTGCCCACCACGGGCGCCACCGAGGTGGCCGCGGTCAACGACCTGCTCGCCCCGGTCACCGACGGCCTGCCGCTGCTCGCCGCCCTCGACACCCCGCTGTCGCTGCAGGTGGCCGCGCTCGGCCAGCAGTCGGTCTTCGCCGCCTCCGCCGCCGCGGCGCCGGCGGCCCCCGCGACGCCGGGCCAGACCCCGACGCCGACCCTGCCCCGCACCGGCAGCAGCGACACGCTGGTGCTCGGCCTGGCGATGGCCGCGGCCGTGGCCGCCCTCGCCGGCCGTCAGCTCCTGCGGCGCAACGCCGGCTGAGGACCTCGCCGGGAGCGCTGCGAGCGGATCCGCTCGTAGCGCTCCAGGTAGAGGTCGGCCAGGTGATCCATGGCGAACTCGTCGGCGCGGGCACGGCCCGCGCCGACGAGCGCGTCACGGCACACCGGGTCGGTGAGCGCCCGGTGCAGCGCAGCGGCGAGCGCGTCGGCGTCGCCGACCGGCGCCAGCAGCGCATCGACCTCGTGGGTCGCCACGTTGCGGTAGCCGTCGAGGTCGCTCGCCACCACGGCCGTGCCCGCGGCCATGGCCTCGAGCAGGACGACGCCGAAGGACTCCCCCATCAGCGCCGGGGCGCAGAAGACGTCGGCGCCGCGGAGGCGGGCCATCTTGTCCTCGTCGCTGATGCGCCCGAGCCACTGGATGCGCCGGTCGCCGGCGTAGGTCGCCTGCAACCGCTCGGTCTCGGGCCCGTCGGACGCGACCCACACCGTGACGTCCGACGGCAGCCGCTGGAGCGCCTCCAGCAGGACGGCGAGGCCCTTGCGGGGCTCGTGGCGCCCGCAGAACAGGATGGTCGGCCCGTCGGTGGCCGCCACCGGGCCCGCCGCGTAGCGGTCGACCTCGATCCCGTTGAACAGCAGCTCGTAGTCGCCCGCCAGGTAGCGCTGGGCCAGGTCGCGGGCGTCGGGTGACACGGCGACCCGGTGGCGGAGCCGGCGCAGCCCCCAGCGCAGCACCGGGGCGGCGTAGCGGTACGACGCCGAGTCCCCCGCCGCGTGGAACGTGCCGATCATCGGCACCGGGTTGAGCAGCAGCGTCGTCATCGTCGGCCCCGGCGCGAGCGGCTCGTGCAGGTGCAGCACGTCGAAGCCCTCGTCGACGACGGCGCGGATCGTGCGCAGCTGCGCCGAGGGGTCGGGTGCCACCGGGGCGACCGAGCCGTTGGCGGCGGTGGGCACGCTCACGCCGAGGGGCGTGACGAAGGGGTCGGGCGGCACGCCGTCGGCGGGGGCGAGCACCCGGGCGTGGTGGCCCTTGGCCCGCAGCGACCGGGCGAGGGCGAGCACCTGGCCCTGCACCCCGCCCGGGATCGTGATGCTGTACGGGCACAGCAGGCCGATCCTCATCGCCGGCCCCTCACGACAGGCCCGCCTCGGCCAGCGCCTCGTGGTCGCTCGGCCAGTTCGGCGACATCAGGTGCCACTGGGTGGGGTCGAGGCGGATGAGGTCCTCGAGGGCGTGCGCGACGTCCTGGGTGATGCGGGCCACGTCCTCGCGCAGCGAGCCCTGCCGCTCGACGTGCAGGGGCGGCCGGATCTCGCCGTGGTGGCCGCCGTGGGGGCGCTGGAACATCGCCCCGGGGATGAGGTCGGCGCCGGTGCGCAGCGCCAGCGTGGCCGGCCCGGCGGGCAGCGTCGTGCGCTCGCCGAAGAACTCGACCTCCACGCCGCTGCCGTCGATGTCGCGGTCGCTGAGCAGGCACACGAGGTCGTTGCGCTTCAGCGCCTTGATCACCTCGCGGCCGGCGTCGGGACCGAGGGGCACGATGTTCATGCCGAGGTTGGTGCGGAAGTCGACGAACCACTCGAACAGCTCGGGCGGCTCGAGGCGCTCGACCACGGCGGTGATGGGCACCCCGACGACCCGGGTGAACCAGAAGCCGGTCCACTCCCAGCAGCCGAGGTGGGGCAGCACGAGGATCGTGCCCCGCCCCCGGTGCAGCGAGCGCTCGAGGTGCTCGTAGCCCGCGTAGGTCATGCCGGCGTCGAGCTCCTCCGGCGTGACGCTGGGCAGGCGGAACGCCTCGAGCCAGTAGGCGGCGTAGGACTCGAAGGTGCGCTGCACGGCGCGGCGCAGCGCCAGCCCCGACAGCGACGGGTCGGCCCGGCGCAGGTGCCGGGCGACGAGGAACCGGCGCGTGGCGTCGGGCAGCGCGGCGCCCGTGCCGCCCACCCGGGCCAGGGGGCCGAGCAGCGGGGCGGGGACGTGGCCGGCGACCGCCGACGCGGCCTCGAACGCGCGGAGCAGGCGGGAGCCGGCCACCGCGGCGGCTACGACCGGGCGCGGCGCCGGCGGCGGGCGGCCCGCTGCTGGCGCTCGACCCGGCGCAGCGTGCGGCGGCGGCGGTCGCGGTCGACCGGCGGCACCTGGGGCACGGTGGCGGCCGCCTGGTTCCAGACCTTCCAGAACCGCTGGGCGGCGGTGACCAGGGTGAGGGCGAGCATCACCCACAGCACCGGCACGAGCAGCGAGTCGAACAGGAGCGCGAAGCCGAGCAGCACCAGGCGCTCGGCGCGCTCCATGAGCCCGCCCCGGGCGTCGAAGCCGAGCGACTCGGCCTTGGCCCGCTCGTAGGAGATGAGCATCGACGCGCCGAGCACCGCCATGGGCAGCACGGCGATGCGGCCGTCCATCGTCGAGTCGAGGTACCAGGCGACGCCGCCGAGGAGCATGGCGTCGGCCACGCGGTCCATGACCGAGTCGAAGAACGCCCCGCGGGGCGAGGCGGTGCCCGAGGCCTTGGCGACGGCGCCGTCGAGCACGTCGGGGATGGCGGTGAGGGCCAGCAGCAGCAGCCCGCCGCGCAGGGCGCCGTTGGCGATGGCCAGCGCGGCGGCGCCGGACATGAGGACGCCGAAGGCGGTGAGGTGGTCGGCCTTGATGCCCGCTCGCCGCAGGTTGGCGCCGACCGGCTTCAAGCCCTTCTCGACGCTGGTGCGGAAGCGACCGTCGAACATGTGCGCAAACTCTACCCGTGGCCCCTTCTCCGACCTCTCACCTCAGCCCGGACGACGCCGCCGTGGCCGTCCGGTCGTTCCCCCGCCGCTTCCGCGCCGTGCTGGCCCGGCCCGACGACGAGGACGAGCGCGTCGATCCCGACGAGCTCGCCCGCCGCATCGGTCCGCAGGGCCGGTCGGCAGCCGACCACCTGGTGGCCGCCGACGGGGTGCTGTCCCTCGTCGCCCGGGCGCTGGCCCAGGTCCAGGGCGGCAGCGACCCGGCGCTGCACCCGGCCATCGCCGACCTCGGCGGTGCCTGGTGGGACGATCCGCGCACGCCGCTCGGCACCCTGCTCGACCAGCTCGACGGCACGGCCACGGAGCTGGCCGAGCGCATCGACGCCGTGCCCACCGACGACTGGGGCCGCCACGTCCGGGTCGCCGACGACGACCGCACCCGCCAGCTGCTGGACGTGGTGCGCGAGGCGGTCGACGTGACCGCCGGCCACCTCCGCGCCGCCGAGCGGACGGTGCAGGCGGTCCGGTAGCGGCTCAGCCCGGGACGCGGGCGACGACCAGGGCGAGGTCGTCGCTGATGTCGCCGCGCTGGAAGTCGACGACGGCCACCTCGACGGAGCGGGCCACGGCGTCGGCCGACATGCCCCGGCAGCCCTGCACCACCTCGGCCAGGCGGTCGTCGCCGAACACGACGCCGTCCCGGCGGACGTCGGTGGCGCCGTCGGTGTAGAAGACGCACAGGTCGCCCGGGTCGAGGCGCAGCTCCAGCTCGTCGGCGGCGATCTCGTCGAACATGCCCACCAGGTGCCCGGTGGGGCCGTGCCGCTCCAGGCGGCCGTCGGCGCGCAGCACGAGCAGCGGCGGGTGGCCGGCGACGGCGGCCTGGATGCGCACGCCGTCGGCGGACGGCCGCAGGCGGGCGTCGACCAGGGTCGCGAACGTGCGGGCGTCGCGGTGGCGGTCGACCATGGCGTCGTTCAGGATCCGCACCGACTCGGCCGGGGCGTGCTGGGCCATGGCGGCGGCGCGCAGGGTGTGGCGGGCGAGCGAGGTGACGCCGGCGGCCACCGGCCCCTTGCCGCACACGTCGCCGAGCACGATGCCCCAGGCGTCGTCCGGCAGCGGGAAGACGTCGTAGAAGTCGCCGCCGATGCCCTCGGTCATCGGGAGGTAGCGGCCGGCGAGGTCGAGGTGGGGCACGGAGGGCAGCGCCGGCGGGAGCAGGCTGCGCTGGAGCTGGCGCATCACCTCGTCGCGCTCGGCGAGGGCGGCGTTGCGGGCGGCCAGCTCGCGAGCGGCGACCCCGTGGAGGCGGGCGTTCTCGAGCGCCGTGGCGGCGTGGGCGGCGATCCCGGCCAGCAGCCGCTCGGCGTGGTCGGCCGGGCCGCCGTCGTCGACGTCGGCGACCACGAGCAGGTCGGTGAGGTCGAGCGTGGACCCGACGGGCACGGCCAGGGCCCGCCCGATGCGCACCACGCCGGGCTCCCCCGTCGGGTGGTCGCGCATGGTGCGCACGACCTCGTCCGCGACGGCGCCGAGGTCGACGGGCGAGCGGCCGGCCTGGGCCACGACCTCCCACGGGTGCAGGATGCTCGGCCGCCGGACGAGGGCGGCCGCCGGGGCGTCGCACGCCTCGGCGGCGACCTCGGCGATCGTGTCGCCGAGCCGGTCGCGGTCGTGCTCGCTGTTCAGCTGCAGGCTGATGCGGTTCAGCGCCACGAGGATCGGCTGCTCCGACTCGAGGCGTCGGCGCCGGCGCACCCGGTCGGTGACGTCGACGGCGACGCCCACCATGCCCGTGACCCGACCGGCGTCGTCGTGGCGGGTGGCGCCGCGACCCTCGACCCAGGTGACCCGGCCGTCGGGGCGCAGGAACCGGTGCTCGAGGAGGTGGCGGCCCGTGGCCAGGCTCACCTCGACGGCGGCGCCGACCGCGACGCGGTCGTCGGGGTGCACGGCGTCGAGGAAGTCGTCGAAGGACCCGCCGAACGAGCCCGGCTCGAGCCCGGCGAGGGCCTCCATCTCGGCCGACCACGCCACCGTGCCGGACTCACGGTCCCACTCCCAGACGCCGAGGCGGCCGGCCTCGAGTGCCGGCCCGAGCGGCGGCGCGCGGTGGTCGGACGCGGGCATCGTCCCACTCTAGGAGCGGGTCTCCCGGGTGCCCTCGGGCGCCGATCGGGCCAGACTGGCCCGATGGCCGCCGTCGCGACCGACACCATCCTCGACCTCATCGAGCAGCGCCGCCGCGAGGAGGTCGTGTCGGCGGTCTGCCGGGTCGGCGAGGAGCGGGGCCTCGACGCCGCCATCGAGCTGCTCGCCTCCGTCCAAGCCGAGGTCGGCGAGCGCTGGCACACCCAGCGCTGGACCGTGGCCGACGAGCACGCCGCCT
>JBKHXT010000142.1:0-8482 GCA_046565885.1 Acidimicrobiia bacterium | reverse complement strand
CACGCGCTCGTCGACGCCGTGGTGGAACCGGGCGGTGCCGTTGCGGACCTCGATCAGGTCGTCGGCGACCGAGCGGATGAGGTAGCGGTCGTGGGTCACGAGCAGGACCGTGCCCGGGTACACCTTCAGCGCGTCCTCGAGCATGTCGCAGCTGGCCAGGTCGAGGTGGTTGCTGGGCTCGTCGAGGATGAGCAGGCCGGCCGGCTGGGCCATCACCTTGGCCAGCGCCAACCGGGTGCGCTCGCCGCCGGACAGCACGCCGACCTGGCGCTCGACCGCGTCGTCGCGGAACCCGAAGGAGGCGAGGTAGGTGCGCAGCGACTTGCCCCGCGGCGTGTCGCTGCCGATGCCGTCGCGGGCGATCTGCAGGACGGTCTTGGACGGGTCGAGCTCGTCGGCCTGGTGCTGCTCGAAGCGGGCCACGGTGACCGACTGGCCGATCTCGGCCTCGCCCGACATGGGCGGCAGGTCGCCGAGGATCATCTTCAGCAGCGTCGTCTTGCCGGCGCCGTTGGGTCCGACGAGGGCCAGCTTCTGGCCGCGCTCGACGTGCACCGAGACGTCGCGCAGGATCGGCGTGTCGCCGTAGCCCGCCGTCACGCCCCGCAGCTCGGCGACGACCCGGGAGGTGCGCGGCGGCTCCGGGAACTGGAACCGGGCCTGCAGCTCCTTGCGGTCGGGGATCTCGATCTTCTCGAGCTTCTCGAGCATCTTGATGCGGCTCTGCACCTGGCGGGCCTTGGTGGCCTTGTAGCGGAACCGCTCGACGAAGCGCTCGGTCTGGCCCCGGGCCTTGGCCTGGCTGGCCGCCTGCGCCTCGAGCTGGGCGATGCGCTCCTCGCGCTGCACCACGAACTCGGCGAAGCCGCCCACGTACTCGGTGAGCGTCTCGTTGGCGAGCTCGACGACGTGGGTGGCGACGTTGTCGATGAAGTCGCGGTCGTGGGAGACGAACAGCAGCGCGCCCGTCCACGCGTTGAGTCGGGCCTCGAGCCAGCCGACGGAGTCGACGTCGAGGTGGTTGGTGGGCTCGTCGAGCACGAGGAGGTCCGGCCCGGACAGCAGCAGGCGGGCGAGGGCGACGCGCATGCGCCAGCCGCCGGAGAGCTCGGACACCTGGCGGTCGGCGTCGGCCGGCGCGAAGCCCAGGCCGGCGAGCACGCCGTGCGCCTCGGCCTCGAGGGCGTAGCCGTTCAGCTGCTCGAAGCGGGTCTGGGCCTCGCCGTAGGCGTCGAGGGCCTCGGGGGTGGTGCCGGTGGGCCCGGCGGCGAGGAGGTGGTGGAGCCGCATGATGTCCGGCCGGCCACCGAGCACCGTGTCGAGCACCGAGCCGTCGTCCTCGGTCGGGATCTCCTGGGGCAGGTAGCCGATCCGCATGTCCTTCGGCTTGGTGATGGACCCGGCGTCGGGCTCCCGGTTGCCGACGAGGATGTCGAGCAGCGAGGTCTTGCCCTGTCCGTTCGACCCGACGAGCGCGACCCGACGGCCCGGGGACAGGGCGAGGGTCACGTCACGGAACAGCACCCGGCTGCCGTGCGCCAGCGAGAGGCCGGAGGCGGTGAGCATGGTCGGTCCAGGCTACGGACGCCCCCGACGCCCCCACGAAACAGATGGTCGTGGCGGTCACGGCCCGCCGGTACCGTCGCTCCGATGGCCGAGGGGACCGACGCGCTCGTGGAGGCCCGGGGGCTGACGAAGCGCTTCGGGGGGTTCGAGGCGGTGGCCGGCGTCGACTTCGAGGTCCGCCGGGGCGAGGTGTTCGGCTTCCTCGGTCCGAACGGCGCCGGCAAGACGTCGACCATGCGCATGATCGGCTGCGTGTCGGCGGCGACGGGCGGCCACCTCTGGGTGCTCGGGCTCGACCCGGCCGAGCGGGGCCCGGAGATCCGCAGCCGCATCGGCGTCGTGCCCCAGGAGGACAACCTCGACACCGAGCTGTCGGTCTGGGACAACTTCATCATCTACGGCCGCTACTTCGGCCTGCCCCGGCCGCTGCTGCGGGAGCGCGCCGAGGAGCTGCTCGAGTTCGCCCGCCTCGCCGACCGCCGCCACGACCGGGTCGACCCGCTCTCGGGCGGCATGAAGCGACGCCTCACCATCGCCCGCGCGCTCATCAACGACCCGGAGATGGTGCTGCTCGACGAGCCCACCACCGGCCTCGACCCCCAGGCCCGCCACCTGCTCTGGGACCGCCTCTACGGGCTGAAGCGGCGGGGCGTCACCCTCATCCTCACCACCCACTACATGGACGAGGCCGAGCAGCTGTGCGACCGGCTCGTCGTGATGGACCAGGGCCGCATCGTCGACGAGGGCTCGCCCCGCCAGCTCATCGAGCGCCACGTCACCGCCGAGGTGGTCGAGCTCCGCTTCGCCGACCACCACCTGCAGGAGAAGGCGATCCCGGTGGCGGCCGAGGTGTGCGAGCGCCACGAGGCCCTCGCCGACCGCCTGCTGCTGTACACCGACGACGGGGACGCCACCCGGGTGGCCCTCGCCGACCGCGGGGTCGACGCGGTCACGGAGCTGACCCGGCGGGCCAGCCTCGAGGACGTCTTCCTCGCCCTCACCGGCCGGGTCCTCGACGAGTGAGCGCCCTGGTCGTCCGCGCGCTGGAGCGGGAGCTGATCATCTACGCCCGCACGTGGCGCGGCTACGCCTTCTCGTCCTTCGTGCAGCCGCTGCTGTTCCTCGGCGCCATGGGCATCGGCCTCGGCGGCCTCGTCGAGCAGGGCGCCGAGGGCCTCGAGTACGTGGTGTTCGTGACGCCGGGCCTGCTCGCGGCGTCGGCGCTGATGACGGCGGGCGCCGAATCGCTGTGGCCGGTCATGGGCGGCGTGAAGTGGATGGGCCAGTACAACTCGATGGTCACCACGGCCATGACGCCCGGCGACGTCTACGGCGGGCTGGTCCTGGCCGCCGCGGTGCGGGCGCTGGTCGCCTCGGTGGCGTTCCTGGCCGTCGCCGTCCCGCTCGGCGGCACCGCGTCGTGGTGGGCGCCGCTCGCCGTGGTCCCCGCCGTCCTGCTGGCCTCGACCACGACGGCCGTGCTGGCGGCGTTCTCGGTGACCCGGCAGAGCGACACCAGCTTCGCCCTCGTCATGCGCCTCGGCGTCATCCCGCTGTTCCTGTTCTCGGGCACGTTCTTCCCCGTCGAGCAGCTGCCGGATGCGCTGCGGCCGGTGGTGTGGCTGTCGCCGCTGTGGCACGCCGTCGAACCGGCGCGCGACCTCACCACCGGGACCGTCGACGTGACCACCCCGCTGCACCTGGTCGTGCTCCTGGCCGTCACCGCCGTCGCCCTGCCCTTCGGCGTGCGCAACTTCGCCCGGAGGCTCACGCCGTGAACGTCGCCGCGCTCACCGACGCCGCCCGGGTGCTGCCGCCGCTCGACGCCCGGAAGCGGTTCCTGCGCATGACCGAGCGCACCGCGCTCGGCTACGCCCGGGCGTGGCCGCTCGTGGTGTCCGGCATCCTCGAGCCCTTCCTCTACCTGCTCTCGATCGGCATCGGGGTCGGGGCCCTCGTCGGCGACGTCGCCTACGCCGGCGGCACGGTCCCGTACGAGACCTTCGTGGCCAGCGGGATGCTCGCCACCGCGGCGATGAACGGCGCCGTCTTCGACACCACCTTCAACTTCTTCATCCGGCTGAAGTACGCCAAGCTCTACGACGCGGTGCTGGCGACGCCGCTGGAGCCGACGGACGTCGCCCTCGGCGAGGTGACCTGGGCGCTGCTGCGGGGCGCCTTCTACTCGCTGATGTTCCTCCTCACGATGGTCGCCTTCGGCCTCATGGGCTCGTGGTGGGGCTTGCTCGCCCTGCCGGTCACGGTGCTGATCGGCGCCGCCTTCGCCGCCGTCGGGCTCGCCGCATCCACGTACATGCGGTCGTTCCTCGACTTCGACTTCGTGAACCTGGCCATCACGCCGATGTTCCTCTTCTCGGCCACGTTCTTCCCGCTGTCGGAGTACCCGGGCTGGCTCGCCGTCGTCGTGCAGGTCACGCCGCTGTACCAGGGCGTGGCCCTGTGCCGGGCGCTCACCACCGGCGAGGTCGACGCCGGCCTGCTCGTCCACGTCGCGTACCTGGCGGCCATGGTGGCCGTCGGCGTCGTGGTGGCCGGGCGGCGCATCGACGCCCTGCTGCGGTCCTGATCACCGGTCGAGTCATCCGCTGCGCCACATCGGGTACGGAGCCCGGGAGCCCACCCGAGATCAGGAGCCCGCCATGATCCACGAGATCGACATCGACCTCCCCGTGCGCACCGTGTACGACCAGTGGACGCAGTTCGAGGACTTCCCGCTGTTCATGAAGCACGTGGTCGACGTCCGTCAGGTCGACGACACCCACGTCCACTGGAAGGCGAAGATCTCCGGCGTCACCCGCGAGTGGGACGCCGAGATCACCGAGCAGACCCCCGACCAGCGCATCGCCTGGACCGCCACCGACGGCACGAAGAACGCCGGCGTGGTCACGTTCCACGCGCTGAACGACGACACGACCCGGGTCGTGCTGCAGCTGGAGACCGACCCCCAGGGCTTCCTCGAGCACGTCGCCGACTGGGGTGGCTACATCTCCGACCGGGCCAAGAAGGACATGGACCAGTTCAAGGACTTCGTCGAGTCCCGCGGCAAGTCCACCGGCGCCTGGCGCGGCACCGTCGAGCGCGACTCGATGCGCGACCTGCACAAGCGCGAGGAGGAGCTGCGCCACCTCGACGACGCCGAGCTCGCCCGCCGGGCCCAGGACGCCGGCCTCGAGCGCCCGCTCGACCGCAACCGCGACTGGCTGGTCAGCGCCCTGGCCCGCCACGGGCGCGACCACGCCTGACCGCCACGGCGCCGGGGGCGGTCACCCGCCCCGGCGCACGTGCGGCGTCATGACGGCGATCGTCGGTCCGATGCCGAGGTCGCGCGTCCGCAGCGTCGCGATCCGACGCCCGGGCTGCACCGCCTCCTTGGGCGCCGAGCAGCGCTCGCCGAGGGCCGCCGCGGTGGCGTCGATGTCCTCGGACACCAGCGCGTAGCCCCAGATCGTGCACGGCCCGTCGCCACGGGGGCGGGGCGGGCCGACCAGCTCGAGGATGACGTCGCCCAGGCGGAAGAACCGCTGCTGGAACGCGCCCTCGCCCGCACCGACGTCGCGCACGCGGCGCAGGTCGAGCCCGATCCCGGCCAGCGCCTCGGTGGTGCGCTCGAGGTCGGGCGAGCGGAGCACGACGTGGTCGAAGCGCGTGATGCCGTTCGGGTGCTCGACCGGCGTGGCCGGTGCGGCGGTGGTGGCCGTGGTCGCGATGCCGTCGACGTGCGCCGGGACGTCGTCGCCCCGCAACCGCCACCGGTCGTGGCCCTCGCCGTCGCCGAGGCAGCGGACGCGCACGGCGCCGATCACCACCTCGTCCCCGACGAGCGAGAACCCCGCCGCCTCCCAGGCGGCGGGGTCGTCGCCGACCTCGAGCGCGTCGAGGTCCACGCTCAGCGGGGCATCCGGTTCGCGGCCGAGAGCACCGCCCGCAGGGAGGCGGCGACGATGCTGTCGTGGACGCCGACGCCCCAGCGCACCTCGCCGTCGGCGGACTGGGTCTCGACGTAGGCGACGGCCTGGGTGTCGGCGCCGGCGCCGATCGCGTGCTCGCTGTAGTCGAGGACGTCGACCTCGACGCCGAGCTGGTCGCGCAGGCCGTGCACGAACGCCGACACCGGTCCGTTGCCGGTGCCGACCACCGTCTTGTGCTCGCCGTCGACGATCACCTGGGCCGTGATCTCGGCCGTGTCGGAGGTGGTCCGCAGCTCGTAGGAGTCGAGCCGGAGCCGACCCACCCCGAGGTACTCGCCCTCGAACTGGGCCCACATCTCGCCGGGCGTGATCTCGGTGCCGGTGTTCTCGGTCACGCCCTGGATGGAGCGGGAGAACTCGATCTGGAGCCGGCGCGGCAGGTCGAAGCCGTGCTCCTCCTTCATCACGTACGCCACGCCGCCCTTGCCGGACTGGCTGTTCACGCGGATGACGGCCTCGTAGGTGCGCCCGACGTGCTTCGGGTCGATGGGCAGGTACGGGACCTCCCAGACGTCGTAGTCGGGGCCGAGGGCGGTGAGGCCCTTCTTGATCGCGTCCTGGTGGCTGCCGGAGAACGCGGTGTAGACGAGGTCGCCGCCGTAGGGGTGGCGGGGGTGCACCTCCAGCCGGTTGCACCACTCGGTGGTGCGGCGGATGGCGTCGATGTCCGACAGGTCGAGCTCGGGGTCGACGCCCTGCACGAACAGGTTCATCGCCAGGGTGACGACGTCGACGTTGCCGGTGCGCTCGCCGTTGCCGAACAGCGTGCCCTCGACCCGGTCGGCGCCGGCCATGACGCCGAACTCGGCGGCGGCCACGGCGCAGCCCCGGTCGTTGTGGGGGTGCAGGGACAGGACCACCTGGTCGCGGTGGGGCACGTTGCGGTGGAAGTACTCGATGACGTCGCCGTAGATGTTCGGCGTGTACATCTCGACCGTGGCCGGCAGGTTCATGATCAGCTTGTCGTCGGTGCCGGGGTCGATGGCCTGGCGGACGGCGTCGCAGATCTCGATGGCGTAGTCGGTCTCGGTGCCGGTGAAGCTCTCCGGCGAGTACTCGTACCGCACGTGGGTGCCCGGCACCGTCTCCTCGAGCTTGCGGGCCAGCTTGGCGGCGTTGACGGCGATGTCGGTGATGCCGTCGTAGTCGAGGCCGAACACCACCCGGCGCTGCAGGATCGACGTCGAGTTGTAGAAGTGCACGATCGCCCGGGGGGCGCCCTGCAGCGCCTCGTAGGTGCGCTCGAGCAGCTCGGGGCGGCACTGGACCAGCACCTGGATCCACACGTCGTCGGGGATGAGGTCCTGCTCGATCAGCTCGCGGCAGAAGTCGAAGTCGGGCTGGCTCGCGGACGGGAACCCGATCTCGATCTCCTTGAAGCCCATCTGGACGAGCATCTCGAACATCTTCCGCTTGCGGGCCGGGTCCATCGGGTCGATGAGGGCTTGGTTGCCGTCACGGAGGTCGACCGAGCACCACAGCGGCGCCTGCTCGATCCGCGCGTCCGGCCAGGTGCGGTCGGGGAGCTCGAGCGGGAGGAACGGCTGGTACTTCTCGAAGGGCATCTTCTTCGGGGTGACCGGCTGCGGGGGCATTCGTGGTTCCTCTCGGGTGGGTGACGGGGTCTCGAGCTCGTGGCGGAAAAGCAGAAGACCTCCTGGCCGGGAGGCACAGGAGGTCGGGCGAGCGCAGTATGTGGCGCTCGCCTAGGTGAGAAGCAGGAGGCCCAGGTCGGGGGTCATCGCGTCCCAGGATGCCGGGGCATCCCGGCGATGTCAACGTGGATCAGTAGTACGTGCACCGGCAGCGGTGGCGGGGCCGGGCCTTCACGGCCGGGTCCTGCCCCGCCTGCCAGAGGCGGTGGTCGACGGCCGCCGCCGTGGCCCCGGCGTGGCCGGCGGCGCGCAGCCGGTCGACCAGCAGCTCCACGGCGTGGACGCCGAGCGCTCGCAGCTCGACCTCGCCGCGCTCGCCGGAGCGGAGCAGCTCCTCCCGTTCGATGCGGGCGTCGAGGGCCGGGTCGACCACGAGCACGCCGTGCACCTTGAGGACGTGGGGCACCAGGTTGTCGGCGAAGGCGGTGAGGCGGTCGGCGTCGTCGAACCCGCCGAGGTGCGACACGGTGATCTGGGCCCGCTTGTGGAGCGGGACCTCGACGCCGTCGACCTCGTGCCGGTCGTCCCAGCACGAGAGGCCGGCCAGCTCCTCGGCGAGCGCCGCCCCGGAGCCACCGGCCGAGCGCACCATCGCCGCCGCCGAGCCGCCGTGGCGGGCCAGCAGGTGCTGGCCGAGCTCGCGCCAGGCGACGGCGAACGCCTCGAGCAGGCCGAGCACCTCGCCCTCGCGCGGCTGGACGAACACGTCGGCCACCTGCTCGACGGTCACCGCGGCGAGCCAGCCGGCGTCGGGCACGCCGTGGCGGTCGACGTGGCCGTGCCAGCGGGTGGCGAGGGTGCGCGCGCCGGAGCGGCCGGGCAGCTTGCGCACGTGCGGGAACCAGCCGGAGCCGAAGTTGACGGCGTTCCAGGCCACCACCGCCATCGACCGGTGCTCCGGCGGGCCGGTGAACCGCTCCTCCTCGAACGGCTCGGGCGCGCTCGGATCGAGCTGCCCGGCCAGGCGGTCGAGGGCGGGAGGATCGATGAGCACGAGCTGCGCCCGCTCGGCGAGGGCGGCGCAGCCGCGCCGGACGCGCTCGGGGAGGGGTGGCGGAGCCTCGGTCATGGGATGCTCGAAGGGTGCCAGAGCTGCCCCGCTTCCACCTCGCCGTGCCCGTCGACGACCTCGCCGCCGCCGAGGCGTTCTACGGCGGCGTGCTCGGCTGCCCCACCGGCCGCCGCTCCGACCGCTGGATCGACTGGGACCTGCACGGCCACCAGCTGGTGACCCACCTCGTCGACGAGCACCCCGGCGCCGGCGACGCCAAC
>JBKHXT010000141.1:0-9442 GCA_046565885.1 Acidimicrobiia bacterium | reverse complement strand
CAACCTCGTGTTCCACACCGCCCCGCACCACCACCCGGGCGACTTCCACTGGCACGTGCACGTCAACCCGCGCATCACCTCGGTGGCCGGGTTCGAGCAGGGCACCGGCGTGATGATCAACATCGTCCCGCCCGAGCGGGCGGCCGAGCACCTGCGGTCGCACCTGCGCGCCCCGGTCGCCGGCTGAGCCGCCGTGGCCCGCGAGCCCAGCGACGCCCAGACGTCGCGCACGTGGCCCTTCTGGGCGCCGAGCACGGCGGAGGCCGTGCAGGACGCGCTCGAGCTCGCCGACGTCGGACCCGGTGTGCGGGTGCTCGACCTCGGCTGCGGCGACGGCCAGGTGCTGCTGGCCGCGGCGGAGCGGGGCGCCACGGTGGTCGGCGTCGAGGCCGACGACGAGCTGGCCGACGAGGCCCGGTCGAACCTGGCCGGCGCCGGCGTCGATGCCGAGATCCGCACCGGCGACCTCTTCGACCCCGACGTCGACCTGTCCGCCGACGTGCTGTTCTCCTACCTGGCGCCGGCGACGCTGCAGCGCCTGCTCCCCCGCCTCGAGCAGGTCGAGGGCGCCCGGCTCGTCACCGTCGACTTCGACGTCCCCGGCCTGGTGCCGGCGCGGCGCAGCGGCTCGGCCCGCCTCTACCGGCTCCCGGGTCGGCGCCGCCCGACCGGCGAGCCCGGCTGGGCCAGCGCCGGCACGTTCGTCTCGACGGTGCCCGACGTGCAGTCGCTGTCGTGCCTGGAGGCGGTGCACCCCGGCGGCCCCACCCGGGTGCGGGGGTCACGACCCTTGGCGGCGGTGGCCACCGTGCTCGCCGGCGCCGACCACCTCGACGGCCCCGGCGCCCTCGCCGTCGACCTGCGCTGGGAGGGCGCCCCGGCGGGCACCTTCGCCGGCGGCGCCGTCCGCGCCGAGGGCCTCGACGAGCACTGGGTGTTCGTGCTCCACACCGACGGCGACGAAGGGGTGTGGGAGCTCAGCGACGAGGGCGTCGCCAACCTCCGGCGGGCGCTGCGCCGCACCGACCCGCCCGCCACCGTCGCCGACGTCCTCGCCGCCGCCGAGGCGTAGCCGGTACGGAGCCGCTGCCAGTTCCCCCGGGGCGGTGGGCGGTGCCCCGACGCCCATCGGTTCTGGCAGCGACCCCGTACCACCGGTCCCTGCCCCCCACGGTTCTGGCAGCGGCTCCGTACCAGGCGGTCAGCTGATCGCGAGGTCGTAGACCCGGCGCTTGGCGACGCCGAAGCGCTCGACGACCGCCGCCACCGCGTCGCGGGTGGTGGCGCCGGCGGCGAGCTCCTCGTCGAGGGCCGCCCGCAGGTCGTCGTCGCTGGCCTCGGCGGGCGGCTCGGCGCCGCCGAGGACGATGACGAACTCGCCCTTGGGCTCCTCGGCCAGCCAGGCGGCGGCGCCGTCGAGGTCGCCCCGGAACCACTCCTCGTGCAGCTTGGTGAGCTCGCGGCCGATGGCGACGGCCCGGCCCCCGCCGCACGCCTCGATCAGGTCGGCGATGGTGCGCGCGGCCCGGTGCGGCGCCTCGTAGAGCACGACGGTGCGCAGCTCGGCGGCCACGGCGGCGAGGCGCTCGCTGCGCCCGCTGCCCTTGCGGGGCAGGAACCCCTCGAACGCGAACCGGCCGGTGGGCAGGCCGCTCCCGGCGAGGGCGGTGGTCGCCGCCGTGGGCCCGGGCACCACCTCGACGGCGAGGTCGGCGGCGACGAAGGCGGACACGACGTCGTCGCCGGGGTCGGACACGCCGGGCATCCCGGCGTCGGTCACGAGCGCCACCACGGCCCCGGCGCGGGCACGGGCCACGAGCTCCCGGGCCACCCGGGCCTCGGTGTGGTCGTTGGCCACGACGAGGTCGCGCCGACCGATGCCGGCGGCCGCCAGCAGCCGACCGGTGCGCCGGGTGTCCTCGCAGGCGATCACGTCGGCGGCGGCGAGCGCGTCGCGCCCCCGGGGAGACAGGTCGGCGAGGTTGCCGATGGGCGTGCCGACCACGACCAGCCGGCCGGGGGCGGTCACCGCTCGGCCGGGCGCTCGGTGCGGACCTCGAGCACCTGGCCGGGCGCCAGGTCCCAGCGGGCGAAGCAGCCGGCCTCGGCCTCGAGCACCCGGCGGGCCCGGAGCACGGGCATCCCCAGCCGGTGGCGGGGCATCGTGCACGTGCGCAGCACCACGCCGTCGGCGTCGAGGTGGGCCACGTCGATCGGGAACCGCATGCCGACGGTGTGCACCGAGCGGGTGCCCTCGATCAGCAGCGCCCCCTCGATGCCGTCGCGGCCGAGCAGCCCGCGCCGCCGGTCACGCCGGGTGGACGCGATCTCGAGGCTCGCCAGCACCCGGTCGTCGCGCAGCAGCCAGGGCACGGGACGATTCTGCCCAGCCGGGCGCCGACTCACACGTTGAAGCGGAACTCGAGCACGTCGCCGTCCTGGACGACGTAGTCCTTGCCCTCGACCCGGAGCTTGCCGGCGTCCTTGGCGGCGTTCCACGAACCCAGCTCGAGCAGCTCGTCCCACTGGATGCACTCGGCCCGGATGAAGCCCCGCTGGAAGTCGGTGTGGATCACGCCGGCGGCCTCGGGCGCCTTCGCCCCGGCCCGGAACGTCCACGCCCGGCTCTCCTTCTCGCCGGTCGTGAAGTACGTGCGCAGGCCCATCAGCTGGTAGGCGGCGTGGAGGAACCGGGGCAGGGCGCCCTCGCCGAGGCCGAGGCCCTCGAGCATCTCCACGCGCTCCTCCTCGGTGTCGAGGGTGGCGGCCTCGGCCTCGAGCTGGACGCACATGCCGATCACCTCGGCCACGCCGCCGAGCTCGTCGGCCACCGGCTTCACCGCGGCGTCGATCTCGTCGAGCTGGTCGTCGCCGACGTTCACGATGGCGATCACCGGCCGGTTCGTGAGGAGGAAGTGCTGGCGCAGCTCCTCGCGGTGCGCCGGCTTCATGTCGGACCGGTAGATCGGCGTGCCCTCGCCGAGCACGGCGGCGGCCTCCTCGAGCACGGCGATCTCGCCGGCCAGCGACTTGTCGCCCTTCAGCATCCGGCGCTGGCGGTCGAGGCGCTTCTCGACCGTCTCCAGGTCGGCGAGGGTGAGCTCCAGCTCGACGATGCGCAGGTGCTCGAGCGGGTCGGACGGACCGGGCACGTCGTCGTCCTCGAAGGCGCGGAGCACGAACACGACGGCGTCGACCTCGCGGATGTGGGCCAGGAACTGGTTGCCCAGGCCCTCGCCCTTCGACGCGCCCTCGACCAGGCCGCCGATGTCCACGAACTGCACCGAGGCGGGGACGACGTTGCGGCTCTGGGACATCTCGGCCAGCTTCCCCAGCCGGTCGTCGGGCACCTTGGCCACGCCGACGTTGGGGTCGGTGGTGGCGAAGGCGTAGGGGGCCGCCAGGGCGCCGCCACCCGACAGGGCGTTGTAGAGCGAGGACTTCCCCGCGTTCGGGAGGCCGACGAATCCGAAGCGTTCCATGCGGCGGGCCACGGTACTGGGGTGGCTACGGTGCGCCGACATGGTGTTCCGGCGCCAGCGGGACCCCCTGGCCGACCTCGACCCCGCCACCGTCGGTGCCGCCCGGCGCGCCGACGCCGAGGCCGCGCTCGACGCCGCCCGCCGCTACGAGGCCATCGTGGGCCGGGCGCCGGACGGCCCGATCCGCGACCGGCTCGAGTCGCTGCGGGGTGAGGTGCACGCCGCGGTCCGGGCCGTGTTCGACGCCGCCCGGCGCACCGACGCCAAGGCCGCCACCCTCGCCGACCTCGACCCCGACGAGATCACCCGCCGGGCCAAGGACGTGCGGCGGGCGCTGGCCCGCGCCGAGGAGGACGGCCGCGACGCCGACGACCTGCGGGCAGCCGCCGAGTCGCTCGACCGCCAGCTCGGCTCCGTGCACTCGGTCTGGGACAGCGTCGAGCGGGCGGCCGAGGAGCTGCACCGCCTCCAGCTCCGCCTCGGCGAGGTGGTGGCCCTCGCCGGCGCCCTCGCCACCGACGTCGACGGGATGGCCGTCGACCGCATCGGCCGCGTGGCCGACGAGCTCCAGGCGCTCCGCCTCGCCCTCGCCGAGGTCAGCTGACCCCACCCTCGCCCCGGCGTCTTGCGGCGGTTCGTCAGGACGTCGCTGACGAAGCGCCGCGGTTCGTCAGTCGAGGACCTCGAACACGTCCTCGAGCATGGAGGCGAAGGCGCTCTTGCGCTTCTTGCGGCGGGGACCCCGCTCGTCGTACCGGCCCCGGTCGTCGTACCGGTCGTCCCAGCGGTCGTCGCGCCAGCGGTCCCGCTCGTCGCGGTGCTCGCGGCGGTCGGCCGCCAGCGGGGGCGGCGCCTGCGGGGCCGCCGGAGCCGTGATGCGGGGCTCGGGCGACCGGGCCTCGACGAGGTCGAGCAGCTTGTCGAGCTCGCCCCGGTCGAGCCACATGCCCCGACAGCGCGGGCAGTGGTCGATCTCGATCCCGTCCCGGATGTGCTCGACCATCTCGGTGTCCAGGCAGACGGGGCAGCGCATGGCCGGAGGCTACCCAGCCCCCGCCGCCAGCGGCCCCGGCCCGGGCGCCGGCCCCAGGGGCAGGCGCCGGCGCCCGACGGCGGCGGCCACCGCCGACGCGGTGGCACCGACGCCCACGGCCAGGAACGGCGCCAGCGGCATGGCGAAGCGGGGCGCGCCCCAGAGGCCGAGCGGGATGACGAGCAGGACCAGCGCCGGGATCGCCACCAGGGCGCGCGCCGGCGCCTCGCGCCACCGGCGGAGCGTGAGGAGGACGCCGGGGACGCCGAGTGCGAGGACGAACGCGAACCAGGCGTCGGAGAGGCCCTCGGCGACCCGGCGCACGTCCTCGGGCAGCGGTCCCCGACCGCTCGCCTCTGCCTCGTCGAGCCCGGAGTGGCCGTGGCCGAACATCTTCGTGAAGCGCCGGCCGACCAGCGCCAGCTCCTCGGCCGGGTGCGTCCGGACGAACTCGGCGGCCAGGCGGAGGTTCTCGGCGCTGCGCTCGACGTCGGGCAGCGTCGGGTCGGCGCACCACTCGTGGGCCGCCCAGGCGAAGCCGCCCTCGCTGCCCACGAAGCGCGACATGCAGGCCGTGTCGCCGAGGTTCGTGGAGATGGGCACGAACGCGTCGAGGCGCACGGCGTTGCGCACCGTCCACGGCGTGAGGACGAGGACGGCGGCCACGCCGGCGACGGCCACCGCCCGCACGCAGCGCCGCCACCCGACGCCGGTGGCGGCCACGGCGCCGGCGAGGGCGAGCAGGAAGGGCAGGGCGAAGGGACGGATCAGCCCGGCCACGCCGAGGGCGAGGCCGAAGGCGAGCAGGCGCCGGCTCGAGGGCGGCCCCGACGCCCAGTCGTGGCCGGCGAGCACGGCCAGCGCGCCGAGGGCGAAGGCGACGAAGGCGGTCTCGAGCGCGTAGGACGAGCCGTAGGCGATGAGGTCGGGGTGCACGGCGACCACGACGGCCGCCACCCACCCGGCGACCGGCCCGAGCGCCCGGCGGGCGAGGAGCCACACGAACCCCACCGTGGCCGCGCCGAGCACGGCGTGGAGCACCGCGACCGCGGCCGGCAGTTCGTCGGGCAGCGGGGTGTGGGCGAGCAGCCAGAACAGCCCGGCGAGCAGCGCCGGGTACCCGACCGGGTAGTAGGCCGTCGGCGTGCCCGTCGTGTAGGAGACGTAGCCGTCGCCGGCGGCGATCTCGCGGCCGTAGCGCACGTAGCCGTACTGGTCGCCGCCCTCGAACATCTCCGGCAGCGCGACCAGCACGGACAGCCCCCACCCGGCGCGCAGGGCGAACGCGACGAGCACGACGAACCCCAGCCACCGACGGTGCGGCACCGACCACCACCGCTGCAGCGCGCTCCCCCAGGACGGCACGGCGGACATCTTCGCCGCTCACCGCCCCGCCGTGCGGCACCGGACGGGGCGACCGTTAGCGTCGGGCGCGATGGGTGACGCCTGCGACCACGGCGACGGGCCCCTCGACCCGGTCGAGGTCCTCGATCGCATCGTGTACCTCCTCGACCGCCGCCTCGAGGAGAGCCGCCGGGTCCGGGCGTACGCCAACGCGCGCGACCTGGTGGCCGAGCTCGACGCCGACGAGCTGCTGGCCCGCCACCGCGACCGCACGCTCACCGAGCTGCCCGGCATCGGCCCGGCCACCAGCGCCGTCATCGCCGAGGCCCTCGACGGCAAGGTCCCGAAGAAGCTCACCGAGCTCGAGGCCACCAACCCCGTCGACGTCGGCGAGGGCGCCGAGCTGCGCGCCGCGCTGCGGGGCGACTGCCACCTCCACTCCGAGTGGTCCGACGGCGGCGCCACCATCGAGGCCATGGCCGAGGCGGCCCGGGCGCTCGGCCACGAGTACGTGGTGCTCACCGACCACTCGCCCCGCCTGACCATCGCCCACGGCCTCGACCCCGAGCGCCTCCGCCGCCAGCTCGACGTCATCGACGACATCAACGCCGCCTACCGGCGCGACGGCGTCGGCTTCCGCATCCTCACCGGCATCGAGGTCGACATCCTCGACGACGGCTCCCTCGACCAGGAGGAGGAGCTGCTCGACCGCCTCGACGTCGTCGTGGCCAGCGTGCACTCCAAGCTCGGCATGGACCCGAAGGACATGACCCGGCGCATGGCCGTGGCCGTCGCCAACCCCCACGTGGACATCCTCGGCCACTGCACCGGCCAGAAGCTGCCGGGGCGGATGCGGCCGATCGGCAAGAGCGACTTCGCCGGCCGGGTCGGATCCAGCTTCGACGCCGACGTGGTCTTCGCCGCCTGCGCCCGGTTCGACACGGCGGTCGAGATCAACTGCCGCCCCGAGCGCATGGACCCGCCCGACCAGCTCCTCGAGCTCGCGCTCGAGTGGGGCTGCAAGCTGGCCATCGACACCGACGCCCACGCGCCGGGCCAGCTCGAGTGGCAGCCCTTCGGCTGCGACCGGGCGGCCCGCCACGGCGTCACGCCCGAGCAGGTCGTGAACACCTGGCGGGCCGAGGAGCTCGTCGAGTGGGCCGCCTCCCACCCGACGAGCTGAGCTCGGTCGTCCGTCAGGCCCCGGGGCCCCGACCCTCCGGCGGGCCGGCGTCGTCCGGCCGGCCCTTGGCCTTGCCGTTCCCCGGACCGTCCGTGCCGTCATCGCCGCCGTCGTCGCCGCCATCAGAGCTGCCGTCGTCCCCGCCGTCGTCGGGCGCCACGCCGTCGGCGAGGCGGACGAGGAACAGGCCCTCGTTGATGCCGGTGAGCGCGATGGTCCCCGACTCGAAGTACGGGTAGTTCGACCAGGTGCCCTCGAAGACGGCCTGGGGGTCCTCGTCGTCGAAGGGGTAGACGTCGAAGAACGCCCGCTCGTCGAGCCGCGGGTCCTCGTCGTCGAGGGTGGCGACGTCGAGCACCCGCAGGCCGCTCGTGTAGTTCGACTGGTACACGAGGCCCTCGTGGACGTAGTTGTTGTGGTCGATCGAGACCGTGTCGTGGAAGTGGTAGTCGTGCACGACCGGCTCGTCGAGGTCGCTCACGTCCAGCACCATCGTGCGGGTCCGCGTCTCGGGCGCGGCCTGCTCGTCGAGCTCGTCGTTGGTCAGCAGGTACCGGTGGTCCTCGGTGAGCCACCCCTGGTGGGCGTAGGCGACGTCTTCGTACGACACGGTGGCGATCGTGGTCGGCAGCGCCTTGTTCGTGACGTCGACGATGGTGACCTTGTCCTCGGCGGCGTTGAAGCACAGCTCCTTGCCCTGGTGTTCCTCGTCCGGGCCGTCGTAGATCACGCACTGGGTGTCGTGGACGTACGCGGCGCCCACCGGCAGCCCGGCGGTGCGGGCGGCGGTGCCAGGCCCGCCGTCCAGCGGGTAGCAGCCGGCGAAGCGAGGCGAGGCGGGCTCGTTGATGTCGACCATGTGCAGCCCGGACAGGCACTGGTCGGGCGCCACCAGCGCGGCGTTGCCGCCGACGATGTACGCGAAGCCGGTGTCCTCGTTGATGGCGACGTTGTGCGCCGACATCACGCCGTCGTACCGGGCGGTGGGCACCAGCTCCTCGGCCTCGGTGACGCCGCGGAGCTGGGTCAGGTCGAACACCGTCATGCCGTGGGGCATCGACTCGCTGACGATGAAGGCGTGGTCCTCGAAGACCTTGATGTCGTGCCAGATCTCCTGGAGGGCGGCCTGGTTGGGCAGGTAGCCCACGTAGAGCGGGTTGATCGGATCGGTGATGTTGTAGAAGGCGACGCCGTTCGTCTTGCCGAACATGACGTACTCCTCACGGGTCTCCGGATCGGTCCAGCCCCAGATGTCGCTCACGCCGGCCCCGTCGAACTCCTCCTGGGGGACGAACGACAGCAGGTCGATGCCCTCGCAGGCGAAGGGACCGGCCTGGCCGTCGACGCACGGCTGGTCGACGATGCGCGAGAGCGGCTCGCGGGTGTCGTCGAGCTCGGCGTCCACGGCCTCGTCGGCCAGGAGGGCGTCGCGGACGGCGACGGCCTCGGGCGTGCGGAACAGCTCGAGGGCCGGGATGTCGCCGGTCACCGCCGTTGCGTTGGCGTTGGGCTCGGTGCCCTCCTCCGGCAGCGAGACCAGCCCCAGGGCGCCGGCCTGCTGGGCCGACTGCACCTTCTGGGCGAACGTGGCCGCCGGGCAAGGGTCGGTGGCCGCCTCGTCGTCGATGAAGGCGATCTTGCCGGCGACGTCGACGCCGGCGTAGCTGAGCGGCGAGCAGCCGCTGCCGGCGTAGACGAGCGGGCCCTGCTGGCCGTCGACCGGCGCCGTGTCGCTCCACTGGACGGCGGAGAGCTCGGCGGTGACGGACGGGGCGTCGACGCGGACGACGATGCCGCCCGCCGCCTGCTTCTTGT
Source organism: Acidimicrobiia bacterium (assembly GCA_046565885.1). GTDB lineage: Bacteria > Actinomycetota > Acidimicrobiia > Acidimicrobiales > Salinilacustritrichaceae > Salinilacustrithrix. The sequence goes on along the minus strand of JBKHXT010000141.1, from coordinate 585 downwards.
GGTGGTTCTCGAGGGGGTCGGGGTGGGCCTGGGCGATCGGCGATGCCGCCACCGCCAGCGCCAGCAGCGGCAGCGCCGCAGCGGCGACGACAGCCCGGGGTCGTGCTCGGAGCATCCGGTACATGGGGTTCCTTCCCTGCGCGGGTGCCCGCCCTCCCGGCCACTTCGTGCTCCGACCCCGGACCTCCTCCTTCGATCTGTGAACGGCCGGTGACGGCCGCGGGTCAGGCGCGGAACACGTCGGCGTCGTCGGCGAAGGCCTTGACCTCGATGGCGTTGCCCGCCGGGTCGCGCACGAACATCGTCCACTGCTCCCCCGGCTGGCCCTCGAAGCGCAGGTAGGGCTCGATCACGAACGCCACCCCGCCGGCGCGCAGCCGATCGGCCATGGCGTGGAAGGCGTCGACCTCGAGCAGCACCCCGAAGTGGGGCACCGGCACCTCGTGGCCGTCGACGGCGTTGGCGTCGCCGGCGCCGGGGTGCTCGTCGACGAGGTGGGTCACCAGCTGGTGGCCGTGCAGGTCCCAGTCGATCCAGCGGTCGGAGCGGCGGCCGGTGGGGCAGCCGAGCACGCCGCCGTAGAAC
>JBKHXT010000140.1:0-14690 GCA_046565885.1 Acidimicrobiia bacterium | reverse complement strand
CGCCGAAGGAGAACAGCTTGTCGACGACCCGCTGGAACTCGAGCGCCCGCTTCTGGCGCTCCTTGTCGTTGACCGTGAGCTTGCGCAGCCAGTCGGAGCCCATCTTCACGTGGGTCACCTCGTCGGCGAGCATCCAGTCTTCGCAGAACTCGAGCACCGGGTCGCCGGCGAGGTCGCCGAACTCCTTCATCGTGTTGAACACGTCGATGGCCAGGCCCTCGAGCGCCCGGTTGACGCCGGTGAGGCGCAGCACGGGGTCGGGGTTGCAGGCGGCCTGGAACAGGAAGGCGTTCTCGCCGAACTCGCCGATCTCGGTGCCCATCCACTCGCTGAGCTTCACCGAGATCTCGCAGTGGCGGGCCTCGTCCCAGCACTGGCGGGCCATGTCGAGCTTGAGCTCGAAGGGCACCTCGTCGTCGCCGAGCTTGCCGGACGGGCCGACCTCGAAGTCGTAGCAGGTGCGCCCGGCGCCCTCGAGCGCCTGGATCTCGCCCACGAAGATGCCGTGCATCAGCTGGCGGGCGGCGTCGGGCGCGTCGGCGCGGTCGGGCTTGAGGCGGCCGTTGCCGCGGTTGGCGGCCTCGCTGCCGTTCCGCGGATCCTGGATCCGCTCCATCATGTCGGCCCGCTCGAAGCGGTCGTCACGGGCCAGCTCGTCGGGCGAGATGAGCTTCTTCATCGTGGTGGTCCCCCTGGGTCTCTCAGTTCGAGGCGACCGCGGCACGGGCCGGGTCGCCGGACAGGTCGTACGCGTCGCCGATGGTGCCGGGGCCGCAGATGCCGCCGGCGGCGACGAGGAGCTTCTCGAGCTTCGCCTGGTGGTCGGCGGCCCGCTGGACCTCCTCCTCGCTCTGGATGAGCGAGGTCAGCATCAGCGTGCCGTCGCGCCAGTCCTCCATCTCGTCCTGGAGGATGAACTTCAGCGAGCGGATGGTGGGCGCATCGGTGATCGTCGACGTGTTGTTGAGGTGGTACGTGTACGCCGCGATCTTGTGCGGGATCAGCACCCGGTAGACGCCGACCAGCTTCTCGATGGTCTGGTCGTGCTCGCCGGGCTCGGCCACGGCGGCCATGAACGCCTCGACCTCGGGGCTCGCCGGGGCGGTGAGCCGCTCGGGGTTCATCTCGCGCAGCTCCGGCAGGCGCTTGTGCCACAGCTCGGCGTGCCAGGCGTGGTGGTAGCAGTGGGTGCCGAGGCGCATCTTGACGTCGAGCTCGGGCACGGTGGCGACCCAGCCGCCCAGCGCCTCGAACAGCTTCATCTCGACCCACTTGTACTGACCGACCCGGGCGGCGGTCTCCTCGACGCTGAACGCGCCGGGCAGCTCCCGCCGGTCCCACGGCGCGAACGGCGCCCTCGGCTTCTTCGAATCGGCCACGCAGTCCCCCTGGTGTGTGCGATAACGATCGCTATCCACCATACGACGTGCCGCCGGTCCGCGCACCCGCGGCGGTCGTGAGCCGTCTCCGGGCGTTCGCCGCCCGGCGGTCGGACCAGCCCGGGCGGGGTTCGGGCCGTGGGAGCGACTCCTGCCCGGGCGGGCTCCGGCGACGGTTCAGCCCGGGCGGGGTTCGGGCCGTGGGACCGACCGCCGCACGGGCTGACCGTCAGACGCCGGCGAGGTCGCCGCCGTAGGCGCGCTCGGCGTGCTCGGTGCGGTCGAGGCCGGTGGTCTCGTCGGCCGCCGGGGCCCGCAGGCCGATGGTGGCGTCGAGGACCTTGGCGAGCACGAAGGTGACCACGAAGGAGAAGGCGAGGACGGCGACGATGGAGATGACCTGCTCGACGAGCAGCTCGGCGCCGCCGCCGAAGAGGAGGCCCTCCGACTCGGGGCCGCCGCCGATGATCCCGGAGTCGGCGAAGAACCCGATGAGCAGGCCGCCGACGATGCCGCCGACCATGTGCACGCCCACGACGTCGAGGCTGTCGTCGTACTGCAGGCGGTACTTCAGCTGGATGGCGAAGTAGCAGGCGACGCCGGCCACCGCGCCGAACACGATGCCGGCGAGGCCGCCCACGTAGGCGGCGGCGGGGGTGATGGCGACGAGGCCGGCGACCACGCCCGAGCACGCGCCGAGGAGCGTGAAGTGCCCGTCCTTCAGCCGCTCGACGACGAGCCAGGCGAACATGCCGGTGCTGGCGGCGAGGAAGGTGTTCATGAGGGCGGTGGCGCCGAGGGCGGCGTTGCCTCCGCCGAGTCCGGTGCCGCCGGCGTTGAAACCGAACCACCCGAACCACAGGATGCCGGTGCCGAGCAGGACGATGGGGAGGTTGTGGGGCGGCATGGCCTCCCCGGGCCAGCCGTGGCGCTTGCCGAGCACCAGCACCATGGCGAGGGCGGCGACGCCGGCGTTGATGTGGATGGCGGTGCCGCCGGCGAAGTCGAGCGAGCCCCGCTCGCCGAGCCAGCCGATGAGCTCACCGGTCTCGGCGTCGAGGCCGTAGATCCAGTACACGACCGGCACGTAGACGAGCAGGCTCCACAGGGGCACGAACACGACCCAGGCGGCGAAGCGCAGCCGGTCGGCCACGGCGCCGCTGATGAGCGCCGGGGTGATGGCGGCGAAGGTCATGAGGAACGCGGTGGCGAGCAGGCCGGATCCGTCGAGGCCCTTGAGGCCGATGTTGTCGAGGCCGCCGATGAACGGGTTCGAGCCCGAGCCGCTGAGCGACGCCCCGACCGTCACCCACAGCAGCGGGATGACGGCGGCGCAGTACAGGTTCATCAGCAACATGTTGAGGACGTTCTTCGAGCGGACCATGCCGCCGTAGAACAGGGCCAGGCCGGGGATCATGAACAGGACCAGTGCCGTGGACACCAGGACCCAGGCGTCGCCACCTTCCATCGCTGCGCTCCTCTGACGTGCGGGTGCGGCGACAGGCGCCGCACAGATCGCCGTCACGTTGGCGAAAGGGTGTGTCCCGTCGGCTTCCCGGGTGTTTCGGCAGTGTGAACGTCAGGACCCGCGGCGCCCCGGGTCGACGAGGCCCCGCAGGAGCAGGTCGACGAGGTCGTCGACGGCGGCGGCGCGGGCGCGCCCGGGGCGCCGGCCGAGCACCACGGTGTGGACGGCGGCGTCGCACGCGGCCACGAGCAGCTGCGCCCGTCGCCGGGGATCGGTGCCCCCGGCGCCGGTGCGGCGGAGGTGGCGGGCGACGCCGGCCACCACGGCGCCGGTGAAGCGGTCGAGCCGGGCCTCGAGCGCCGGCGTCCGCGGGCAGTCGGTGAACAGGACGGCGTGGAGCCGCGACGTCGAGTTGAGCGCCACGGTGAGGTCGAGGAGCGAGCGCAGCACGACCTCGAGCGGCGGTGCCTGCTCGTCGAGCGCTGCGAGGTGCTCGTCGAAGGCGGCGGTGATCTCGTCGACGTGGCGCTCGGCGAGGGCGACCAGCAGCGAGTCCTTGTTCGGGAAGTACTGGTACAGCGAGCCGACGGAGACGCCGGCCGCCTCGGCGACCCGGTTGGTCGTCGCCAGCCGGTAGCCGTCCTCGTCGAAGATGCGAGCAGCGGCATCGAGGATCCGCTCGACCGTGCGCCGCGACCGGTCCTGCACCGGTCGCTTCCTGGGCTCCACCGCCGATCGAGGCACCGCTCCCCCTCCCGTCGGATGCGAGTTGACGAAAACCGAATCTTGCTCGCATCGTGCCGGCATGTCCACCGTGTCCGTCTCCACCGAGCTCCAGGCCGACGCCGACGTCGTCTTCGACGCCGTCACCACCGTCGACGCCTTCACCCACGTCACCCGCGGCCTGCTCACCTACCTGCCCGCCCGCGGCCGGCGCGGCCGCATGCACGAGGGCGACGAGCTGGAGGGGTGGCTGCTCCTCGGCGGGGTGGTCCCGTTCTCCCGGCACCGCCTGCGCATCGAGCGCATCGACCCCGCCGAGCGCGTCCTGCGGTCGGACGAGGGCGGCGGCGCCATCCGCAGCTGGCGCCACCTCATCAGGGTCACGCCGCTGGCACCGGGCCGGTGCCGGTACGAGGACGTGATCGAGATCGACGCCGGACCGCTCACGCCGGCCGTCCGGCTCTTCGCCGTCGCGTCGGCCGTCGCCCTCGGCGCGCCGCGCGTCGTCTACGTCGACCAGGACGCCGAGCGGCTGCGCCTGGCCGCCGCCTTCGGCGCCGAGGTGGTGGAGGCGCCGCTCGACGACCTGCCCCGTGACGAGCGCTTCGCCGTCACCGTGGACGCGTCCGGGCTCGACGAGGGGCGTGAGCACGCCATCCGCTCGACGAAGCCGAACGGGACCTGCACCAGCGTCTCCGGCGGCATCACGCCCCGGGCGTCGCTGCCGCTGCAGTCCATGTACGCCAAGGGGATCACCTACGAGGTGGGCCGCGTCCACGCCCGGGCGACCGCACCCGAGGTGCTCGACCTCGTGGCCTCCGGCGCCCTCGACCCCGGCATCGCCATCGGCCGCACCGTCCCCTTCGACGATGCGATCGAGGCCATGACGGCGCCTGACGTGAAGCTGGTGCTCACCGCCGCCGGGTGACCGGCGGAGCGGGACCAGCGGCACCCGTAGGTTGGAGGGGTGACCCGCCCTGCCGTCGTCCTGCTCTCCGGGGGCCTCGACTCCGCCACGTGCCTGGCGATCGCCGCCGCCGAGGGCCTGGCGCCGCACGCGATGAGCTTCCGGTACGGGCAGGTGCACACCGCCGAGATCGACGCCGCCCGCCGGGTCGCCGCCGAGCTGGGTGCCGTCGAGCACCGCATCGTCGACATCGACCTCGCCGCGTTCGGCGGGTCGTCGCTGCTCGGTGACGGCGAGATCCCGAAGGGCCGCGACGAGGCGGCCATGGCCGAGGGCATCCCGTCCACCTACGTGCCGGCCCGCAACACCGTCTTCCTGTCGTACGCCCTGGCCTGGGCCGAGGTGCTCGGCGCCCGCGACATCTTCATCGGCGTCAACGCCCTGGACTACTCGGGCTACCCGGACTGCCGGCCCGAGTTCGTCGAGGCGTTCGAGCGGGCCGCAAACGCCGGCACCCGGGCCGGCGTGGAGGGCGACGGCTACCGCATCCGGGCGCCGCTCATCGACAAGACCAAGGCCGAGATCATCCGCTGGGGCACCGAGCTCGGCGTCGACTACGGCCTGACCACCACCTGCTACGAGGCCACCGACGAGGGGGCGTGCGGCGAGTGCGACGCGTGCGCGCTGCGCCGGCGGGGGTTCGAGGAGGCGGGCGTGGCCGACCCGACCCGCTACCGGTCGGGCGCGGACCGGTGAGCACCTACGCCGTGAAGGAGGTGTTCCGGACCCTGCAGGGCGAGGGGCGCCAGGCGGGGCGCGCCGCGGTCTTCCTGCGCTTCTCCCGCTGCAACCTGTGGTCGGGCCACGAGCGCGACCGGGCCACCGCCACCTGCCGCTTCTGCGACACCGACTTCGTCGGCACCGACGGGCCCGGCGGCGGCGTGTTCCGCGGCGCCGAGGCGCTGGCCGCCCACGTCGCCGCCACGTGGGGCGAGGGGCGCGAGCACCGCTTCGTCGTCTGCACCGGCGGGGAGCCGGCGCTGCAGCTCGACGACGAGCTGGTGGCCGCGCTGCACGCGGAGGGCTTCGAGGTGGCGGTCGAGACCAACGGCACGCTGCCGCTGCCCGACGGCCTCGACTGGGTCTGCGTGTCGCCGAAGGCCGGTACCGAGCTCGCGGTCACCAGCGGCGACGAGCTCAAGGTCGTGTGGCCCCAGGACGGCATCGACCTCGACGCGCTGGAGCAGCTCGACTTCGACCACTTCCTCCTGTCGCCGATGGACGGGCCTGACCGCGAGGCGGCCACCGCCGCGGCGATCGAGCGCTGCCTGGCCCGCCCCCGCTGGCGCCTCAGCGTGCAGACCCACAAGGTGCTGGGCATCCCGTAACAACATTGCGAACGCGTGACGTTCTGAAACGTCGATGTTATGTTCATGGACAGAGGCACACCCCGAGAGGAGCCCCGACATGGACACGGTCACCGGACACACGCTCTACGGCCGAGACGGCGAGAAGATCGGCAGGATCGACGACGTCCTCGGCATCACCGGCGGCGCCGACGAGTTCGGCTGGCTGGCCGTGAAGCTCAGCTGGCGGGCCACCCGCCTCGTCCCCAACCAGGGGATGGAGCCCCACGAGGACGGCTTCCGCAGCCCCTTCCCCAAGGATCTGGTCTCCAGCGCACCGAAGGTCCCGGCCCACTTCGAGCCGGCCGGCGACGACCGAGATGCGCTCTGCTCCCACTACGGCGTCCGGTTGGCTGGCCTGTGACCCGTTAGGGACCCCGGCGCCCCCCAGCCTCGCGCTGGTCGGGGGGCGCCGGGGATGATCGCCGAGAGGCTGACGCGCTGGTGCCCCGGGGAGACCCGGGGCCCCAGCGCGTAGCGTGTCGGGGTGTCGAAGTTCCGACAGAGCCGCTTCGTGCGCCCGCCGGGCGCGTGCGAGCTGATCCTCGTCCGCCACGGCGAATCCCAGCCCGCCGACCCCGACCAGCCCTTCCCGCTGGTCGACGGCCAGGGCGACCCGCCGCTGCACGAGCCCGACGGCGTCGACCAGGCCCGCCTGGCCTGCGAGCGCCTGCTGGCGTCCGGTGAGGAGCTGGCCGCCGTCTACGTCACCACGCTGCAGCGCACCCGCCAGACCGCCCAGGTCCTGCTCGACCGCCTCGGCGTCGAGCCCGTCGTCGAGCCCGACCTGCGCGAAGTCCACCTCGGCGAGTGGGAGGGCGGCCTGTTCCGCAAGAAGGTCGCCGACGGCGACCCGATCGCCGTGCGGATGTACACCGAGGAGCGCTGGGACGTCATCCCCGGCGCCGAGCCGACCGAGGCCTTCGCCGCTCGCGTCCGCGGCGCCATCGAGCGGATCGCCCGTGCCCACCCCGACCAGACCGTCGCCGTCTTCACCCACGGCGGGGTCATCGGCCAGGTCATGTCCGAGGCCACCGGCAGCCGGCCCTTCGCCTTCACCGGCTCCGACAACTGCGGCATCACGCACCTCGTCGTCGCCGGCGACCGCTGGATCATCCGCACGTGGAACGACACCGGCCACCTCAGCCCCCGCTTCACGCGGGACCCGGAGCCGCTGGTCTAGATGGAGCTGTTCAAGGAGTTCGGGTTCGAGTCGGCCCACTCGCTGCCGAACGTCCCCGAGGGCCACAAGTGCGCCCGCCTGCACGGCCACAGCTTCCGCGTGCGGGTCGTGGTCGAGGGGCCGGTGGGCGAGGACACCGGCTGGGTCATGGACTTCGCCGAACTGAAGGCGGCCGTGCAGCCGACGATCGACGCCCTCGACCACCGGCTGCTCAACGACATCGAGGGCCTCGCCAACCCGACGAGCGAGGTGCTCGCCCGCTGGATCTGGGAGCGCGTCGAGGCCGACCTGCCCGGCCTGGCCGCGGTCGAGGTCCGGGAGACCTGCACCAGCGGCTGCACGTACCGAGGGCCCGACCACCGAGGAGCACCACGATGAGCGACACCGACGACCTCACCCTGCTCGGCCGGCCCCACAACGGGCCGGTGGCGCACGTCGAGACGTTCCCGGCGCCCGAGGGCTGCACGAAGGTGGTCTTCACCACCGACGAGGTCGCCTCGCTGTGCCCGGTGACGCGCCAGCCCGACATCTCCTCGGTGCGCATCGAGTACGTGCCCGACCAGCGCTGCATCGAGTCGAAGTCGCTGAAGCTGTTCCTCTGGGGCTTCCGTGACCGCCACGTGTTCGCCGAGGCCCTGGCGGTCGAGATCGCCGACGAGGTGTGGCAGACGGTGCGGCCCCGGTCGGTCGACGTGGTCGTCACCCAGCACGTGCGCGGCGGCATCGTCACCGAGACCCACTCCTCGCACCCCCGGCCCGCGTGACGGCGAGGGCGCCCGCCGCCGGGCGCGTCGTCCTCGCCGGCAGCCTCGCCCTCACGGCCACGGTCGTGCCGGCCTTCCTCGCCGGCGCGCTGTCCGGCCGCATCGGCGACGACCTCGGCTTCGGCGAGGGCGCGGCGGGCGCGGCGGTGGCCGCCTTCTTCGTCGGTGCCGGCGCCTTCGCCGTGCCGATGGGACGGGTGACCGAGCGGTACGGGCCGACGGCGGCCATGCGGACCGGGGTGGCCATCAGCGGGGCGAGCGCCCTGGCCGTCGCCGCCCTGGCGACGGCGTGGTGGCAGCTGGCGCTGGCGCTGCTCGTCGCCGGCTCGGCCGTCGGGCTCGTCGACACCGGCGCCGCCCGGGCGTTCGGCGACGCCGTGCCCGAGCGCCGGCACGGCCTCGCCTTCGGGACGAAGGAGGCCAGCGTGCCGGCCGCCGCGCTCGTCGCCGGGCTCTCGATCCCCGTCCTCGCCGACCGGGCCGGCTGGCGGGCGGCCTTCGTGCTCGCGGCGCTGCTCGCGCCCCTCGTGTGGCTGGTCGTGCCCCGCCTCGACGCCACGCGGCCCGCCCGCGACGACGCCGGCGCCGGCCGGATCCCGGGTGCGCTGGTGCTGTACGCCGCCGGCGTGGCCCTCGCGGTCGCCAGCGCGACGGCGGCGGGCACGCTGCTGGTGCCGGCGATCGAGAGCCGGGGGTGGGCCGAGGACGACGCCGGGCTGCTGCTCGCCCTCGCCAGCGTCGCCAGCATCACGGTGCGCGTGCTGGCCGGCGTGCGCGGCGACCGGCGACCGACCGGCACGTGGGCGATGCTCACCACCCTCATCACCGTCGGCGCGGCCGGCGCGCTCCTGCTCGCCGCCGTCGAGGGCGGCGTGGCCGGCGTCGTCGGCTCCCTCGCCGTCATCGGCGCCGGGTGGGGCTGGACCGGCCTCGCCTTCCAGACGGCGGTGCGCGTGTCGTCGGGTCGGCCGGCGGCGGCGGCGGGCGTCGTGCTCACCGGGCTGTCGGTGGGCGGCGTCGCCGGACCGGCGGCGTTCGGCGCCATCGCCTCGGCGGCGTCGTACGGGGCGGCGTGGGTGGTCGCGGCCGTGGCCCTGCTGCTCGGCGCCGTCGCCATCGCCGCCTCCCGGCCGGCGCTCGAGCCCGTGGGATGATGCGGCCGTGACCTGGCGCCGCCTCGCCGTCCTGCTCCTCGCCCTCGCGGCGGCCGGCTGCGAGTCGGCCCAGGACCCCGGGCTCGATCCGAGCCTCACGGACGGGCCGGCCCCCACGTCCGACACGCTGCCCGACTGCCCGGCGGGCGGCCCGGACGCCACCACGCCCGACGCCGGCTGCCTCGGCCCCGACGGCGCCGTCCTCCGCCCCTGACCCCTGACCGGAGCGCGCCGATCGGCGCATTGCTGCCACCGGGTGGAAGGAACGGACCGATCGGCGCGTTGCGGTCAGCGGTCGGAACGGACCGATCGGCGCGCTGCTTCCACTGGGTGGAAGGAACGGACCGATCGGCGCGCTCGTGCCCGTGGGTGGGCCGCCCCTGCTAGCCCCCGGCGAAGGCGGCGACGACGTCGGCGCGCCAGCACAGGAGCGCCGGGTACTGGTCGATCGTCGACTTGCCGAGGCGCACCACGACCAGGTCCTGGCCGGGACACACGAGGATCGACTGGCCCTCGTAGCCGTTGGCCCAGAAGCTGCCGTGCTCGTCGCCGGTGACCCACCACTGGGCGCCGTAGAGGCGGCCGTCGACGGGGTCGACCGAGCGGTGCCGGCGGGCGTGGTCGACCCAGCCCTCGGGCAGCAGCCGCTGGCCGTCCCAGACGCCGTCGCGCAGGTAGAGGGTGCCGAAGCGGGCCATGTCCCGGGCCGTCGCCCACACGTACGACGACGCGACCCAGGTGCCGGCGTCGTCGAAGCGGGGGTCGGCGCTGCGCATGCCGATCGGGTCGAAGAGCCGCTCGTGCAGGAACCGCCGGTACGGCTCCGCGCCGCCCAGCTCGCGGCGGATGACGCCGGAGATGACGTTCGAGGTGCCCGACGAGTAGTTGAACGTCGACCCGGGCTCGTGGGCCAGGGGCCGGCGGGCGCCGTAGCCGGCGACGTCATCGACGCCCTCGCCGAAGAGCATCTCGATCACGTGCGACACGCCCGACCCGCCCTCGTCGTCCGGGGCGTAGTCCTCGGCGAAGTCGAGCCCGTCGCGCATCTCCAGCAGCTGCTGCAGCGTGATGGCTCGGCGCGGGTCGCCGGGGTCGTCCCACTCCGGCACGGGTGCGGGGGCGTCGAGGTCGAGGCGGCCCTCGGCCACGAGCATCCCGACGACGGCGTGCAGCATCGACTTGGCCATCGACCACGACAGCAGCGGCGTGGTCGCGTCGATGGGGGCGCCGGTCACCTCGCCCCACACGTCGGTGCGGTCGCCGTACCGCTCGGCGACGAGCCGCCCGCGGTGCACGACGACGACGGCGCGGGTGCGCGCCAGGGGACCGTCGGGGTCCATGACGGCCTCGAGCAGCGGCTCGAGCGCGACGCCGTCGGGGACCGGCCCCTCCGGCCACTCGTCGGTCGGCCACGGCACGCCCGCCGGCTGGGCGGGCAGCGCGACCAGGCGGTCGGTCAGCGCCCGTGCTGGATGTAGCCGACGAGCTGCTGGGTCTCGGTGGCCAGCTCGTCGATGCGGGCCTTCACCACGTCGCCGATGCTGACGATGCCGGCGAGGCGGCCGTCGGCGACGACCGGCACGTGGCGGAACCGCCCGGCCGTCATCGTGCCCATCACCTGCTCGGTGTCGGTGCGCCCGTCGCACGTGGCGACGTCGCTGATCATCAGCTCCTCGACCCGGCAGCCGAGCACGTCGTCCTGGGCGGCGAGCGCCCGCACCACGTCGCGCTCGGACAGGATCCCGTCGACGGCACCGCCGTCGGCGGACACCACGAGCGCCCCCACGTTCTTCGCCGCCATCAGCCGCACGGCATCGGCGATCGTGGCGTCCGGCGCGACCGTGGCCACCTCTCGTCCCTTGCTGTCGAGGATCTGATCGACCAGCACGGCACACCCCCCTTCGGTGTCGTGGGCCCAGTGTCCCACACCCGCCCACCGCCGTGGCGGCGTCCCGGCCCGGCCCTCAGCGACCGTTGCGCGACAGGTGCTGGAAGTCCTTCGACGACGACCAGCGCCCGCCCCAGCCCCAGCCCAGCCGGTCGACGGCGTCGACGACCCCGCCGCCCTCGACCAGCATCCCCGGTCGCACGTCGCCGCGGTCGGTCCACGCCGCGCCGGCGGGCGGGTCGACCTCTCCGCCGCGCACGTACGGGTTCCGCACCGGGTTGACGTCGACCGCGCGCCCGTAGGCGTGCTGGGACCACGTGGTCGTCCCCGCCACCCGCCGGCAGTTGAAGGCGGAGGTGTTGTCGGCGGCCATCGAGGCGTCGTCGTCGCCGCCGAAGTCGTCGACCGGTCGGGCCTGGGTGATGGGGAAGCGCGTGCCCCAGGCGGCGCGCACGAGGGCGGCGACGTCGCCGACCGCGTCGCGGTGCACGATGAGCACGCCCCGCCCGACCGATCCGTCGGGTCGCCAGTGCGGGAAGGTGACGGCGCGGAGGTCGCCGGGCCCGACCGGGCACCCGGCCCGCCACGACGCGGTGAGCGGGTAGGGCGTGCCGGCGCCGACCGCCGCCACGCCGACGTCGGCGAAGGGCACGCCGCCGGTCGCCCGGCGGTGCAGCTCGTCGCTGGCGGCGAGGTGCGACGCCAGCGCCACGTCGCCCAGGCGGGGCAGCGCACCGACCCAGTGCTCGCGGCCGGACCGGTCCGCCGCCCGACCGAGCACGTCGCGGTAGAGGGCCTCGACCCGCTGGCGGCGGGACTCGACCGATCCGTAGAAGGACACGGCCACGTCGGTGCGCGACATCCCCGCCCGCAGCCGGCCGATCCAGGCCTCGCGGCCCTCGGCGTCCGGCTCGCGCCCGAGCAGCTCCCGGTAGAGGGCGTCGACGAAGGCCCCGGGCGTGGCGCCGACCCGGGCGTAGCGCTCGTCGGAGCCGTGGAAGGCGGCGGCCACCGACTCGAGGGTCCGCCCGGCGGCGAGCACGCCGAGCCAGTGGTCGCGCCCGCCCGGCTCGGGCTCGCGCCCGAGCACCCGCCGGTACAGCTCGTCGATCCGCAGGCCCGCCCACTCGGCCGACAGCGCCAGCCGCCCGGTGAGCGCAACCGGTCCGGCGGCGTGGAGCACGTGGGCCGCCGAGCCGAGCTCCGCCGGCGAGGCGTCGCGGCCGAGGAACAGCCGGTGCACCACCTGGACGTACTGTTGGCTCGGCGCCGGCCCGATCGATCCGGGCAGCGCCGCCGGCGCTTCGGCGGCGGTGCTCGCCGGGGCCGGCAGCACCGCGAGCAGGAGCCCGGCGACGGCGGCGAGGATCCGGGCGATGCGCATCCACGCGAGCCTCGCGCGCGGGTGTGGCAGCCTGCCGCAGGTGAGCAAGCCCCTGGCCCTGCGCTTCGTGACGTCGGCCGACCGGCTCGAGCGCCTGCCCGCCAGCCCGGCGGAGGTGACCGTGGTCGGCCGGTCGAACGTGGGCAAGTCGTCGCTGCTCAACGCGCTCGCCAACCGCAAGGACCTGGCCAAGACCTCCAAGACGCCCGGGCGCACGCAGCTCCTCAACGTCTTCGAGCTCGAGCCGCACGACACCGCCACCGGCACGCTGGTCGACTGCCCGGGCTACGGCTACGCCAAGACCCCCCGGTCGGTCCGGGAGGGCTTCCAGCCGATGATCGAGGGCTACCTCACCGGCCGGGAGGAGCTGCGCATGATCGGCGTGCTCGTCGACGGCGAGATCGGGCCGACGAAGCTCGACGTGCAGCTCCTCGACTGGCTCCGCCACCACGACCTGCCCTTCGCCGTGATCGCCACGAAGCACGACAAGGTCAAGTCCAAGGCTCGCGACAAGCGCAAGCGCGACCTGGCCGAGGGGTGCGGCCTCGAGCGCAGCGACGTGCTCTGGGTGTCGGCGCACTCGGGCGTCAACGTCGACGTCCTGCGCGACCGCGTGCGGGAGTGGCTGGCGTCGTGACCGGCACGGTCGAGGAGCGCGACACGACCGCCGGGGTGTTCCCCGGGTGGATCGTGGTCGGCGCCGCGTTCGTGCTCCTCATGGCGAACAGCGGGTTCATCTTCTACGGCCAGGCCGTGTACCTCGACGCCCTCACCGACGAGCGCGGCTTCTCGACCGGTGCCGCGTCGCTCGGCCAGTCGATCGTCTTCGTCGTCGGCGGCCTCGTCGGCCCCCGGGTCGGGCGCCTCATCACCGACCGCGACGTGCGCCTGGTCGTCCTGGGCGGCCTGGTGATCTCGTGGGTGAGCGTCGTGGCCCTCGGCCGGGTCGAAGAGCTGTGGCAGCTGTACCTGGTGAACACGTCGCTCGGCGTCGGGTTCAGCGCCGCCGGCCTCGTGCCGGCCACGACGGTGATCACCCGCTGGTTCGAGGTCCGGCGCTCCGTCGCCCTCGCCATCGCCTCCACCGGCCTGTCCGTCGGCGGCCTCACGTTCACCCAGCTGGTCAGCTGGTGGATCCGCCGCGACGGGCTCGAGGTGGCCACCCCCTGGCTGGTCGTGGTGTGGGCCGCGTGCACCCTCCCGGTCGTGCCGCTGCTGTGGCCCACGCCCGAGCACCGCGGCGTGCTGGCCTCGGGCGCCGTCGCCGGCAGCGTCAGCATGGGCGCGCCCTACGACGTGGCCGTCCGGTCCCGGTTCTTCAAGGCGGTCACCGCCGGCTACGTGCTGGTGCTCGGCATGCAGGTCGGCGGGATCACGCACCTGGTGAAGCTCGGCAACGAGCGCGCCGGCGACGGCACCGGCGGCCGGCTCATCGCCGCGCTGGCCATCGCCAGCGTCGTCGCCCGGCTCATCGGCGGCGTGGTCGCCGACTCCCGCCCGCTCCACCTGCTCGCCATCGGCTTCGCCACCACGCAGGGCCTGGCGCTGGCGCTGCTGTCGCAGGTCGACACAGCGTCGACCCTGCTGCTCTGCGCCGTCCTCTTCGGCGCCACGATCGGCAACATCCTGATGCTGCAGCCCCTGCTGTTCGCCGACGCCATGGGCCCGCGCGAGTACGCCCGCATCTTCGCCCTCAACCAGCTGGTCGTGGTGGCCGGCGTCGCCCTCGGGCCCTACCTGCTCGGGGCGCTGCACGACGCCGCCAGCTACGAGGTCTCCTACCTCGTGGCCGCGGTGCTGTGCGGCGTCGGCACCTTCCTGCTGTCCCGGGGCGGCAGCACGGCGCAGGCCCGAGCCGAGCTGTGGGACGCCACCGCCCCCGGCGGCCCGACCGCTCCGACCCCCCGGTAGTGTCGACGCCGATGGACGACCAGCTGCGCGCCCACCTCGACGAGCTCGAGGCCACCATCGCCTCCGCCCGCGCCGACGGCGCGATCGACGAGGAGGAGCGCGAGCGGCTGCGCGAGGTGCTCGACCGGGTCCGGCGCGACCTCGGCGCCGGCGAGGCCGACCGCCAGGGCCTGAACGAGCTCGAGGAGGCGGCCGTGCGGTTCGAGGCCGACCACCCCACGATCGCCGCCGCCTTCCGCAGCGCCGTCCACACCCTCACCGGCTACGGCATCTGAGGGACCGCTCCGACGCGGGCGCGCCCGCGCTCGTCGGTCTACGGTTCCCGGCGGCGGCGCCGAGCGGGCGCCGGCGGGGCAGCGAGGGGAACGGGTGGAGCGCAGCGATCGTGACGGCACCGTCGCCGCCGTGCGCTCGTGCACGGACGTGCTGGTCGTCACCGGCGACGCCGGGTCCCGTGCGCTGGCGGCCGGACAGGTGCGCCACCGCGGGGAGGTGGTCGAGGTCCGGCCGGCCGCGCCGCTCG
>JBKHXT010000139.1:0-6852 GCA_046565885.1 Acidimicrobiia bacterium | reverse complement strand
GAGCGGATCCTGCACACGGTGCTCGAGAACGCCGACGCCTACGGGGGCGGCGCCACGGCGGTCGTCGTCGAACCGGTCGACGGTGAGGTGCGCGTCCACGTCGACGACGACGGGCCGGGCGTGCCGCACGAGGAGCGGGAGCGGATCTTCGACCGCTTCGCGCGCGGCGTGCACGGCGAGCGCCGCACCACCGCCGACGGCAGCGGGCTGGGGCTGTCCCTCGCGCGCGAGAACGCGAGCGCCCTCGGCGGCCGCCTCGACGTCGCCGATCCCCCAGACCGTCGGGGCGCCCGGTTCACGCTCGCCCTGCCCCGCGCCTCCACCTGACGGGCGGCGTCACCGAAAGCGCGCACGCCCGCCGACCGATCGTCAACAAGTCACCCGAGGCTGCTCGGCGATGCTGGCCGACACCGGCTCCGACTCCACGCGCCTCGCGGGCGAACCGCTCCTCGTCGCCGCCGTCTTCGGCGCGTGGGTCGTGGCCGGGCTGGCGGTGGCGTGGCTGGCGATCCGGCTCGGCCACGAGCGCCGCGTCTGGCTGGGTCTCGGCGTCGCGCTCGGACCGGTGTCCCTCGCCCTGCTGGCGCTGCACCGCTCGCCCCGCCTGCGGCCGGCGCCGGTCGTGGTCGACGCCGGCGCCCCCGGGGGCGGTGACGTGTCCGTGCTCGTCGCCCTGCTCGGCGGGCCCGAGGACGCCGCCGAGGCCGGCCCGCTGCTGCGGGCCCAGGGCGACCAGCTGGGCCTCGTCACGCTGTGCCGGGCGATCGAGGTGGAGGCGGTCAGCGACCCGGACTGGGCCGACCGGCGGGAGGCCGCCGAGCGGGTGCTGCGCGACGGCGCGCTGTTCCTCGGCGGCGTACGCCCGGCGCTCGTCCTGCTCCCGGGGCCGGCCGGCGACGTCATCGCCCGCTACGCCCTCCGGCACGGCTTCGACCACGTCGTCGTGCTCGGCGACCACCGGGTCCAGCGCACCGTGATCGGCCACCCGATGCTGCGCCGCAGGCTCATGCTCGTCTCATCCCGAGCGGAGGACGGCTCGTGATCGCGGCCATCGCCCTCCACCTCGTCGTCGGCGTGGCGATCCTGCTCGCTGCGCCCGCGCTCGGGCGCTGGTCGACCGCGCTGTCGGCCGTGCCGCCGCTCGCCGCACTCGCCTTCGCCGCCACGATCGCCGGCGACGTGCTCGACGGCGACGCCTGGACGGGCGGGTTCGCGTGGGTGCCGGGCCTCGACCTCACCGTCGACCTCTTCGTCGACGGCCTCAGCCTCACCATGGTGCTGCTCGTCGCCGGCATCGGCTTCCTCATCGCCGTCTACTCGGGCTCGTACTTCGGCCCCAGCGCGACGTCGGCCCGCACCGCCGGGCTGCTGGTGCTCTTCGCCGGCGCCATGCTCGGCCTCGTCACCGCCGAGCACGTCGTCATCCTCTACGTGTTCTGGGAGCTCACGTCGATCCTGTCGTGGCTGCTCATCAGCCAGCGCCACACCGACGCCGCCGCGCGCGCCGCGGCCACCCACGCCCTCGTGCTCACCGGCGCCGGCGGCCTGGCGCTGCTCGGCGGCCTGGTCGTGCTGGCACGGGAGGCCGGGACGTGGTCGCTGCTCGAGATCCTCGCCGACCCGCCCACCGGCACCACCGCCTGGGTCGGCCTCGGCCTGGTGATGCTCGGCGTCGTCACCAAGTCGGCGCAGTACCCGTTCCACGCCTGGCTGCCCGGCGCCATGGTCGCCCCGACCCCCGTCAGCGCCTACCTGCACTCGGCCACCATGGTGAAGGCCGGCATCTACCTCGTCGCCCGGCTGTCGCCCGCCTTCGGCGACCTCGACGCCTGGCAGCCGGTGATCCTCGCCATCGGCCTCACCACGATGATCGCCGGCGGCCTGCGCGCCATCCGCCAGGACGACCTCAAGGTGCTCCTCGCCATGGGCACCGTGAGCCAGCTCGGCTTCATGTTCGTGCTCCTCGGCATCGGCTTCGTCGACGCCACCATCGCCGGGCTCACGCTGCTGGTCGCCCACGCCCTGTTCAAGGCCACGCTCTTCCTGGTCGTCGGCATCGTCGACCACCAGGTCCACACCCGCGACCGGCTGGAGCTGGCCCACCACCGGTTGGGCCGCGGGTGGGCCGGCGTGCGGGCGTGCGCCGTGCTCACGGCCGCCTCGATGGCCGGCGTGCCCCTGCTCGCCGGCTTCATCGCCAAGGAGGAGGCCTACGACGCGTTCGTGCACGAGTCCGGTGCCATCGGGACCATCGGCCTGGTCGGCATCGTGGCCGGGTCCGTGCTGACGATGGCGTACAGCCTGCGCTTCGCCGCCGTGTTCTGGCGCCAGCCGGTCGAGGGCGAGAGCGAGGCGCGCCCGCCCAGCTCGCTCTTCGCGGCGCCCGTCTACCTCCTCACGGCGCTCAGCCTGGCGGCGGGCCTGGTCCCCGCCGTGGTCATCGGCTGGCTCGTCGACCAGGCGGCGAACGACGTGCTCGGCGAGCAGGTGAAGTCGAAGCTGGCGATCTGGCACGGGATCAACGTCCCGCTGCTGCTCTCCCTGTTCACCATCGCCGCCGGCGTGGCCCTGTGGCGGGGGAGCGCCCCGTTCATCCGCACCACGCAACGGTTCGCGCCGCCCATCGACGGCTACCGCGGCTTCCAGCTCGCGCTCGAGGGCGTCTTCACCGCCGCCCGGGTGACGACGACGCGCGTGCAGACCGGCTCGCTGCCCCGCTACGTGGCCGTGATCCTGCTCGTGGTCGTCGGCGGGCCGGCCGCCGTCGCGCTGGTCAGCGCTCCCCTCCCCGAGCTGGCCGATCCCCTCGACGTCCCCGCCCAGGTCGCCCTCGGCGTCGTCATCCTCACCGCCGCCCTGGCGACCGCGATCGTGCCCCGGCGCCTCGGCGCCGTCGTCGTCCTCGGTGCCGTCGGCTACGGCATGGCGGGTCTGTTCGTCGCCCAGGGCGCGCCCGACCTCGCCCTCACCCAGTTCGCCATCGAGACCCTGACCATCGTCGCCTTCGTCCTCGTCCTGCGCCAGCTGCCCGCCCGGTTCGGCCGCGACGAACGGGGCACCGGAAGGTTCCGGCGGCTCGCCGTGTCCGTGGCGGTCGCCGCCGGGGCCTTCGTGCTCGTGCTGGGGGTCAGCGGCGAGGACCCGACCACCACGGCGTCCGACCTGGCCGTCGAGCGCTCGCTCCCCGACGCCGAGGGCCGCAACATCGTCAACGTCGTGCTCGTCGACTTCCGCGGCCTCGACACCCTCGGCGAGATCGCCGTCCTGCTCGTCGCCGCGGTGGGCGTCACCACCCTCGCCCGGGTCGGTCGCCGCCCGCCGCGCACCGGCGTGCGACCCGTCCCCGAGGGCGACCCGCTCGACCCCACGAACCCCGAGGTCCGCGACAAGGACGCCGTGGG
The DNA here is from genome assembly GCA_046565885.1 of Acidimicrobiia bacterium. GTDB lineage: Bacteria > Actinomycetota > Acidimicrobiia > Acidimicrobiales > Salinilacustritrichaceae > Salinilacustrithrix. Next base: position 3,451 of record JBKHXT010000139.1, on the reverse strand, counting down.
AGGGACGGGCTCGTGAAGCGCTCGGTCATCGTCGACGTCACCGCCCGGCTGATCCTGCCGTCGGCGCTGCTCTTCGCCCTCCACCTCCTGCTCGTCGGTCACGACCGCCCGGGCGGCGGGTTCGTCGGCGGCCTCGTGGCCGGCGCCGCCGTGGCGTTCATCTACGTCGCCGGCGGCATCGACGACGTCCGCGAGGTCGTGCCCGTGCGCCCGTGGACGATCCTCGGCGGCGGCCTGGTGCTCGCCGCCGGCGTCGCCGTCGTGCCGGTGCTGCTCGGCGATCCGGTGATGTACAAGTGGAAGCTCGAGCCGTCGCTGCCGCTGCTCGGCGACTTCAAGATCTCGAGCGCGCTGGTCTTCGACGTGGGCGTGTCGATGGTGGTGATCGGCCTGGTGTTCATGGTGTTCGAGGCCTTCGGCGACGACGAACCGCCCGAGTTCCGCGGCGAGGTCGGCCGATGAGCACCGTCTTCGCCGTCCTCGCCGCCGGGCTGTTCGGCGTCGGCACCCACCTGGTGCTGCAGCGGGAGCTCACGCGCATGCTCATCGGGCTGTCGCTGCTCAGCCACGGCGCCAATGTGGTGCTGCTGGCCGCCGCCGGCCCGCCGGGGCGGCCGGCCTTCCTCGACGGGCGCGACGACCCGTCGACCTTCCTCGACCCGATCCCCCAGGCGTTCGCCCTCACGGCCATCGTCATCACCTTCGGCGTCACCGCGTTCCTGCTCGCCCTCGCCTACCGCAGCTGGGTGCTCACCCGCGACGACACCGTGCACGACGACCCCGAGGACGTCCGCGTGCGCCAGGACCCGACCGCCGACATCGAGCGCTCCGGCGTCGACCACCGCCAGCTCGGCAGCATCGAGGGGGACGAGGCGCCGTGATCGCCGACTGGATCGCCCTCTCCGCGGTGCTCCCGCTGCTGGCCGCCGCCGCCTCCGTCGTGGTCGGCCGCTCGCGGGTCGCCCAGCGGGCCATCGGCGTCGGCACCCTCACCGCCCTGCTCGGCGTCTCGGCGTGGGCGGTCGTCCAGACCGACGAGCACGACCGGCTCACCACCCAGGCCGGCGGCTGGGCTGCGCCGCTCGGGATCACGCTCACCCTCGACCGCCTCGCCGCCATCATGTTGCTGGTCAGCACGGCGATGCTGCTGGTCGTCCTCGTCTACGCCATCGGGCAGGGCGACGAGGAGCGGCGCCACGTCGGGTTCCACCCCGTGTACCTGACCCTGGTGGCCGGCGTGTCCCTGTCGTTCCTCACCGGCGATCTGTTCAACCTCTTCGTCGCCTTCGAGGTGATGCTCGTCTCCAGCTACGTGCTGCTCACGCTGGGCGGGCGCCTCGCCCAGGTGCGGGCGGGCACGACCTACGTCGTCATCAGCCTCCTTGCGTCGATCATGTTCCTCACCACGCTCGGGCTGCTGTACCGGGCGACCGGCACGGTCAACATGGCGGCGCTGCCCGACGCCGTGGCGCTGCTCGACGACGACCTCCGCCGGGTCCTGCTGCTGCTCTTCCTCGGCGTCTTCGGGATCAAGGCCGCCATCTTCCCGCTGTTCTTCTGGCTGCCCGACAGCTACCCGAGCGCCCCCACGGCGGTGACGGCCGTGTTCGCCGGCCTGCTGACCAAGGTCGGCGTGTACGCGATGATCCGGATCCAGACCTTGATCGGCGCCGACGACGAGGCCCTCGGCACGCTCGTGCTCGTGGTGGCCGGCCTCACCATGGTCGTCGGCGTCTTCGGGGCGCTGAGCCAGCAGGAGATCAAGCGGATCCTGTCGTTCCACATCATCAGCCAGATCGGTTACATGCTCTTCGGCCTCGGCCTGCTGACCGTCGCCGGCCTGGCCGCCGCCATCCTCTACATCGTCCACCACATCGTGGTGAAGACCACGCTCTTCCTCACCGGGGGCCTGGTGGAGCGGGCCGCCGGCACCGGCCACCTCGACCGGGTCGACGGCATGCTGCGCACCCGCCCCGTCGTCGGGATGCTCTTCCTGCTTCCGGCGCTGAGCCTCGCCGGGGTGCCGCCGTTCTCCGGGTTCGTGGCCAAGTTCGCCCTCGTCGACGCCGGCGTCGCCGCCACCAGCTGGGTCATCGTCGGCGTCAGCCTGGTCGTCAGCGTCCTCACCCTCATGTCGATGAACAAGATCTGGGCCGGTGCGTTCCTCGGCGAGCCCACGCCGAACGCGACCAGCGACGGGCGGCTGCCGCTGGCCATGGTGGGCACCACCGCGGCACTCGTGGTCGCCAGCATCGCCATCGCCCTGGCCGGTGGGCCGATCCACGACTACGCCACCCGCGCGGCCGAGACGCTGCTCGCCGGAGGGACGCCGTGAGCTACATCGGCCCCACCATCTGGCTGACGGCGCTCTGGGTCGGCCTCTGGCGCAGCACGACGCCGGCCACCCTGCTCACCGGGGTGGTCCTCGCCGTCGCCCTCACGTGGGCGGTGCGGCGCAGCGACGACCACCGGGAGCGCCACCGCATCCACCCGCTCCCGCTGCTGCGCTACCTCGGCCACATGCTCGTCGCCCTGGTGCGCTCGAACGTGGAGCTGGCGCGGGAGGTCCTGACGCCGACCGACTACACCCGCCCGGGCATCCTCGAGGTCCGCCTGCCGCCGTCGTCCGAGCTGGTCCTCACCGTGATCGCCAACAGCATCACGCTCACGCCGGGGACGATCACCCTCGAGCTGCGGGCCGAGTCATCGACGCTCGTCGTCCACGTCCTGCACCTCCGCGACACCGAGGCGGCGCGCGCCGAGGTCGAGCACCTGCACCGGTTGGCGACGGCCGCCTTCGAGCACGTGGGCACCGTCACCTCCGAGGAGGCGACCGCACCGTGATCACCGCCACGTTCGTCCTGCTGGGCGTCGCCACCGTGCTGTTCGCCGTGCGGGCCCTCCGTGGTCCCTCGATCGTCGACCGCGTGGTCGCCGTCGACGCCATGGTGATCGTCGCCATCGCCGCCATCGCCGCGGATGCGGTGCGCACCGGCGACGCCCGCTTCGCCGACGCCGCCATCCTGCTGGCCATCGTCGCCTTCGTCGGCACCGGCATCGTCGCCCGCTTCGTCGAGCGCCGGGGAGGTTGACGTGGACGTCATCGGCGAGATCCTGATGGTGGCCGGTGCGGCGTGGTTCGTCCTCGCCGCCCTCGGCGTCACCCGCTTGGGCGACTCCCTGGCCCGCGTGCACGCGGCCACGAAGGCGACCACGCTCGGGATGCTGCTGGTCCTGGTCGGCGCCGTGGTCCTGTCGCCGGATGCGGACGCCGTCAAGCTGGTGCTGGCCATCGCGCTGGTGCTGCTGACCAACCCGCTCGGCGGCCACCTGCTCGGCCGGGCGGTCGAGCAGAACCCGGGCACGGCCGAGGTGCGCATCGACGTGCGGGCGCCCGTCGATGCCGAGCCCGACGAGGACCGCTGAGCCCTACGACCAGCCGCCGTCGTGG
>JBKHXT010000138.1:0-13847 GCA_046565885.1 Acidimicrobiia bacterium | reverse complement strand
GCGCTGCTGGGCGCGCTCGTGCTCGGGGCGGCCACCGCCGCACCCGCCGCCGCCGGATCGGACACCGTGACCTTCGTCGTGGGCCTCGACGGCGCCGGCGCGGCGAGCGCCCTGGCCGAGGCCGGCGCCGAGGTGGTGGAGACGTCCGTCCGGCTCGACGCCGTCACCGTCCGCGTCCCCGCCGGCCGGGCCGCAGCCGTGGCCGACCGCCTCGCCGACGCGCCGGGCATCGACTTCGTCGAGCCCGACCACGTCGTGCGGGCCCAGCTGGTCCCGACCGACACCTACTGGCCTCAGCAGTGGGGGCCGCGCCAGATCTCGGCGCCGGCCGCCTGGGACGCCACCACCGGCGCGTCGTCGACCGTGATCGCGGTGCTCGACACCGGCGTCGACCCCGGCCCCGAGTTCGACGGCAAGCTCGTGCCCGGCTACGACTTCGTCAACGACGACGCCGACCCCGACGACGACAACGGCCACGGCACGTCGGTCGCCGCCGTGGCCGCCGCCGACGCCAACGACGCCGGCGTGGCCGGCATCTGCTGGTCGTGCCGGGTCATGCCCGTGAAGGTGCTCGGCGCCGACGGCTCGGGCAGCAGCTACGACATCGCCAGCGGCATCAGCTGGGCCACCGAGCGCGGCGCCGACGTCATCGTCATGAGCCTCGGGAGCACGAACTCGTCCACGGTCGTCGCCCAGGCGGTGAGCCAGGCCCGGACCGCCGGCGTCGTCCTCGTCGCCGCCGCGGGCAACCAGGGCACGACCACGCCCAACTACCCGGCGGCGACGCCCGGGGTCATCGGCGTGGCGGCCAGCGACCAGACCGACTCGCGCTACAGCTTCTCGAACCACGGCAGCTGGGTCGACGTCGCCGCCCCCGGGTGCAACGGCGCGCCGCTGACGACCGGCTACGGCTACTTCTGCGGCACGTCGTCGGCCACGCCGGTGGCCGCCGGCGCGGCGGCGCTCGCCATCTCCCTCGGCGCCTCGGGCGCCGTGGTCGAGCAGGCCATCACCGCCACGGCCGTGCCCGTCGGCTCCTGGGTCGCCGCGGGCCGGGTCGACGCCGCCGCCCTGGTGGCGGCGGCGCGCGGGCCGGGCGGCGGGACCGACAGCACCCCGGTGCAGCCGGAGCCCGACGATCCGGCCGACGACGACACGCCCGTCACCGTGCAGCGAACGAGCGGCGACGACCGCATCGCCACCTCGCTGGCCATCGCCCGCCACGCCTACCCGACCGGCACCGACACGGTCGTCCTCGCCCGCAGCGACGCCTACGCCGACGCCCTCGCCGCCGCCCCCCTGGCCGCGTCGCTCGGTGCGCCCGTCCTGCTGAGCGGCGGCGACGCCCTCCGCACCGACGTCGCCACCACCATCGACCGGCTCGGCGCCACGTCGGCCGTGCTGGTCGGTGGCCCGGGCGCGCTCTCGGCCGCCCTCGAGCAGCAGCTGCGCGACGCCGGCCTCGCCGAGGTCCGCCGCATCGCCGGCTCCGACCGGTTCGACACCGCCCGCCGGATCGCCCTCGAGGTCGGCGGCACCAGGGCCTACGTCGTCGAAGGCGCCAACGGCTCGCCGTCGCGGGGCTGGCCCGACGCCGTCGCCGTCTCCGCCCTCGCCGCCCAGCAGGGCCGACCCATCCTGCTGACGACCCGGGACGCCGTCCCCGCCGCCACGGCGTCGGCGATGGCGCAGCTGGGCACCAGCGCCGTCACCATCGTGGGCGGCACCGGCGCCGTGAGCGACGCCGTGGCGCAGCAGCTCTCCGGCACGGCCACCGTCCGCCGCATCGCCGGCGCCACCCGCTACGACACGTCGGCCCGGCTGGCCGAGGCGGCGGTCGCCGCCGGCGCCACGGGCGACGCCGTGTGGCTGGCCACCGGCCGCTCCTGGCCCGACGCCCTCGCCGCCGGCGCCTCCGCCGGCGCCGCCGGCGCCGTGCTGCTGCTCGTCGACGGCTCCGGCCTCACCGGCTCGCCGGAGTCGGCCGCCTGGCTGGCCGCCCGACCCGACCTGCGCGACGTCGTGCTCGTGGGCGGGCCCAGCTCGCTGTCGGTCGAGGTCGAGTCGGCGGTGGCGGCGCTGGACTGACCCCGCCGATTGGGGGGCGGGTCGCGACATCGCCACGCACGGTCACCGGGTACGGACGCCTCGGCGGCGGGCAGTCGCGACCGAAGGAGCCAGCGATGGCACAGCCCACCACCAGCGAACGGACCACCGGCCGCACGACCGACCGCGGAGGCGTCACCCGCACGCCCGTGCAGAAGGGCGCCGGCATCGTCGGTGTCGTCTTCCTCCTCGTCGGCATCGCCGGGTTCATCCCCGGCATCACCCAGAACCTCGACACCATCGAGTGGGTCGGCCACGAGTCCGAGGCCGAGCTGCTCGGCCTGTTCCGCGTCAACATCCTGCACAACCTCGTGCACCTCGCCTTCGGCCTGATCGGCCTGTGGGCGGCCCGCACGGCGTCGACCGCCAAGGGGTTCCTCATCGGCGGCGGCGTCGTCTACCTCGCGCTGTGGCTGTACGGCCTGGTGATCGAGCTCGACAGCGACGCCAACTTCGTCGCCCTGAACGACGCCGACAACTGGCTGCACCTGGGCCTCGGCGCCGGCATGATCCTGCTCGGCCTCGTGCTCCGCGGCCACACGGTCGACGTGCGAGACCGCTCGGTCCGCTGAGCGGCGCCGGTCAGTCCGCTGACCGGTCCTGCCACGTGCAGACGCACGCCTCGTTGCCATCGGCGTCGGCGAGCACCCAGAACGACCGGGCCCACCGGTCGGTGACCAGGGTGCCGCCGGCGCCGAGCGCTGCGTCGATGCGGGCCCGGGCCTGGTCGTGCGGGACGGACACGTCGACGTGGAAGCGGTTGCGCTCGGTGCGGGGCTCGTCCATCTGCTGGAACCACACCGGCGCTCCCCAGCCCCGCGGGTCGGCGAGGCTGCCGTCGGCCTGCTCGCGATAGTCGAGGACCGCCGCCCAGAAGGGGCGGATGCGGTCGGCGTCCATCGTGTCGATGGCCAGCTCGACCGCCTGCGGCTCGGCCGGCTCGGCGGTGGCGCCGGCGTCGGCCGCCAGCTGCGACACGTGCCGGGCGAGGTCGACGTCGTGGGTCGAGAGCCCGCCGATGGCGTGGGTGGTCAGCGACACCCGGACGCGGCCCGGGTAGGTCAGCGCCACGTCGGGGTGGTGGTCGGCGGCCTCGGCCGCGTCGGCGATCGCCGAGATCAGGCGGCCGGCGGCCGGGAACGCCGGCGCCCGGAACGTGGCCTGCAGCGACGACAGCACCACCCGCCAGTCGTCGAGGCCCTCGAGCCGGTCGATCTCCTCCGGGGTGATGGCTTCGTACGGCACGGGGCCAGTGAACCACCCGGCGCCGGCCGGCGGGCTCAGTCGGCGGCTTCGGCGAGCGCCTCGGCGAGGGAGGGGTGCACGAGGAGGCTGTCGACGATGTCCTCCACCTTCAGCCCGGCGGTGACGGCCAGGGCGATGACCGAGATCAGCTCGGCGGCGTGACGACCGACGATCGAGCCCCCGAGCACGACGCCCGTGGCCGGGTCGGAGAGGATCTTGACGAAGCCCTGCGGTGCGTTGTTGATGAGCGCCTTCGCCGTCGTCGAGAACGGCACCTTGGTCACGCGGATCTTGCGGCCCTCGGCGAACGCATCGGCCTCGGCCAGGCCCACATCGGCGATCTCGGGGTCGGTGAAGATCGCCGAGGCGGCCTTGTCGTAGTCGAGGTGGCGGTGCTCCCTGGTGTGCAGGCCCATCACGTGCTCGGCGATCTTGCGACCCTGCATCGACGCCACGCTCGACAGCGGGAGCCGCCCCGACAGGTCACCGGCCACGTAGATGTGCGGCACGTTGGTCTGCAGGTGGTGGTTGTTGTCGATGTAGCCCCAGTCGTTGACCTCGACGCCGGCGGCGTCGCAGCCCAGGCCCTCGCTGTTGGGGATGGCGCCGATGGCCAGCAGCGCGTGGCTGCCGGTGGCGACGCGCCCGTCGTCGCAGAGCACCCGGACGCCGCCGTCCTCGGTGCGCTCGATGCCCTCGGCGCGGGCGCCCATGTACAGCTTGACGCCCCGCTTGAGGAACTCGGCCTCGAGGGCGGCGGCGACCTCCGGGTCCTTCCCGGGGAGCACCTGGTTGCGCGAGACGATGAGGGTCACGCGGCACCCGAAGGCGGCGAACATGTGCACGAACTCCACGCCCGTCACGCCCGAGCCGATGACGATCAGGTGCTCGGGGAGCTCCTTCGGCGGGTACGCGTCGCGGGTGGTCAGGATCCGGTCGCCGTCGGGCTCGGCCCACTCCGGGATGCGCGGTCGGGAGCCGGTGGACAGCAGGATCGCGTCGGCGCGCAGGCGCACCTCGCCGTCGGCCGTGTCGGCCACGACCTCGTGCGGGCCCACCATCCGGCCGGTGCCGCGGATGACCTTCACGCCCTGGCTCTGCAGGAGCGTGGTGACCTGGGCCTTGAGCCGGTCCTCGATGGACTGGATCCGGTCGCGCAGGGCGTCGAAGTCGAGGTGGGCGACCACGTCGGTGAGGCCCATCTGCTCGCTGTCGTTCACCTGGTGCAGCGAGGACCCGGTGGCGATCATCGCCTTGGACGGGATGCAGTCCCACAGGTGGGCGGCACCGCCGACGATGTCGCGCTCCACGACCGTGACGTCGGCCCCGAGCTTCGCTGCGTGGGTGGCCGCGGCGTGCCCGCCCGGGCCGCCGCCGATGATCACGAACCGGAGCGCCATGGCCCCAAGGCTACGGCGCGGACCGCGACAGGCGGACGAGGCGGTGGTCGTCGGTGAAGAGCCGCCTCGTGACGCCCGTGCCGATCACGACGACGTTGATGGCCACGGCGCCGAGGATGAGGAACATGATCGCCGCCTGCACCCGCACGGCGTCGACCGGGTCGACGCCGGCGAGGATGAGGCCGGTCATGGCGCCGGGGAGGAACACCAGGCCCACGGCCTTGGTGGTCTCGATCTGCTGGGTCATGGCCGCCCGCAGCGCGCTGCGCAGCCCGGGCCGGGAGGCGTCGGTCCACGGCTGGCCGAGGGCGAGGCGGGCCTCGACGTCTGGTCGCTTCTCGGAGAACTCCGACAGCACCCGCCGGCCGGCGAGCACGGTCGACGTCATGGCGTTGCCGACCATCATCCCGCCCACCGGCACGATCACCCGGGCCTCGACGGGGAACATCCCGAGACCGAAGATGACGAGCGTCGTCGCCGCCGTCGACGCGCTGAGCGAGATGAGGGCGAGGCGCAGCACCCCCGGCACCTCCGGCGCCCGGCGCGAGACCGTCCACGCCGCGAACAGGACCATGAACACCAGCCACGCCCAGGCGTAGGCGATCGGCTGGTCGGGGTCGATGACGACCGTGAGCACGTAGCCCACGGCCAGCAGCTGGGCGAGGGCGCGGCCCGTCGCCACGAGCACGTCCCGCTCGAGGCCGAGCCGCCGCCACACCGAGATGCCGATGGTGACGGCCACGAGGATGAGCGAGGCGGCGAGGCCCCACCAGCCGACGTCACCCTGGGCCACGGCGCTCCTCCTCGTCCTCGTGGCGGTGGTCGGCGTCCTCGGAGGCGAGGTAGTGCTCGACCTGGTGCTCGTCGGCCAGGCGCCCCCCGACGAGCACGATCCGGTGATCGGCGATGCGGTCGGCCTGGGCGAGGTCGTGGGTGACCCACAGCACCGGCATGCCGCCCTCGGCCAGCGCCCGGCCCAGCTCCTCGAGACCCCGGGTCGCGGTCGGGTCCAGGGCGGAGGTCGGCTCGTCCATGAGCAGCACGTCGGGCTCGGTGATGAGGGTGCGGGCCAGGCAGGCGCGCTGGGCCTCGCCGCCGGAGAGCGAGTCGGCCTCCCGGTCGAGGTACGACGGGTCGAGGCGGGCCCGCTCCAGGGCGGCGCGCAGCGCGTCGTCGTCCGCGGTCGGGTCGGCGACGAGCAGGTTGTCGCGCACCGAGCCGGGGAACGTGGTCGGTCGCTGGAACACCATCCCGACGGTGCGCCGGAGCCGCAGGGGGTCGAGGTCGGCGAGCGGCTGGCCCCGGAAGCGGACCTCGCCGCCGCTGGGCACCTCGAGGCGGTTGCAGAGCCGCAGCAGCGTCGACTTGCCGGCACCGGACGGCCCGAGCAGGCAGGTGATGCCGCCGCCGTCCGGGACCTCGGCGGTCACGTGGTCGAGGACGACGTCGTCGCCGAAGCGCACCACGACGTCGTCGAACTCGAACAGCACGCCAGCAGCATCCCAGATGGCCGGTGGTGCACCCGATCACCGTCGCAGCAGCGCCTGCCACGGGTGGTCGGGCGCGAGCCATCCGGCGAGGCGGTGCCGACGGCGCGGATCGAGGTGCGGGAACACCTCTGCGGCGTCGGTGCGGTCCTTCGGGCGCAGGCCCTTCGACTTGAACAGCAGCTGCACATCCGGAGCCAGGTAGGGCAGGCCGTCGGCGGTGGCCAGCACCGCCTCGGCCCAGGGAAGCTCGATGCGCGGGTCGCGCCGGTAGCGCCACCGGTCACCGTCGCCCTCGCCGACGATGACGTCGAGCGCCCACGGATCGTCCAGCCGTCGTCGGCACCACAGGTTGTTCTCGTGGCGGGCCTCGACCAGCGCCTCGCCCGCCCACGGGCGCAGGTCGCCGGCGGCGGCGACGTGCACGTTCCAGCCGTCGAGCAGCTCGCGCAGCGCCGGTGCGTCGTCACGGCGGATGCCGACGTCGATGTCGTCGTGCGCGCGCCACGACCGGCCCAGGTGCAGCTCGAGGGCGTGCCCGCCGGCGAACCACCAGCGGAACGGGGCCTCGCCGAAGGCGGCGGCGACCTCGTCGACGGGCATCGGTGCCCAGGTGCCGAGGTCGGTCGTCGCCACGCGTAGGACGGTAGGGCTGGTGCGGTGCGGCAGGATGCTCCGATGCGGACGGCCGTCGCAGCCCTGGTGCTCGCTGCCCTCCTGGCGTCCGGCTGCTCGAACGGGTCGGGTGCGGCGGACGCCGCCGGCCTGACGTCGCTCCTCCTCACCGACCGCGCCGTGGCCGAGGTCCTCCCCGACCTCCGGCCGGCCACCGAGGGGGCCGACGGCGGAGATCACGCACGACTGGACCCCGCGCTCCTCGCCGATGGTCCCCTGGCGGGCGGCGAGCAGGCGGTGGTGCGCCAGTGGGCCGCGCCGTTCTCGAGCGACCACGACGACCCGGTGGTGCCGATGGTCATCAGCGTGACCTCGATGGTCGTGGCGATGCCCGACGGCGATGCCGCCCAGGCGGGTGTCGAGCGCCTGCTCGACCTGGTGGGCGCCGAGGGCGCCCGGTCGGTGCCCCACGACCGGTTCGAGGCCGCGCTCACGCCGGCCGACGACGGCGGAGGGGTCGCCGCCGTCGGCGCCGCCGTCGCCGGCGACCGCGTCGTGACCGTCCAGGTCGACGGAGCCGAGCGCATCGATCCGCGTTCGCTCACCCAGATCCTCGATCGAGCCGCCGATCAGCTCCCCTGAACCTCGGACGCCTGCCCGGCGGGCGCGCCGGTGACCCGGCCTGGGGGTGGCCGGGTCAGCTGGCGGTCTTGGCGGTGGCTGGGTCGGGCGCTCGAGGTCGGCCGGTCCAGGTGGTGCCGTGCGTGTCGGTGGCGACCCACCTGCCGCGGAGCACGGACAGGGTCCAGCCGTGCTCGTGGAGGAGGCGGTGGTGGAACCGGCACAGCAGGGCGCCGTTCGAGGTCTTGGTGGGGCCGCCGTGCTCGCGGTGCTGGAGGTGGTGGACGTCGCAGTGCCGGGGCGGTCTCGTACAAGAGGGAAAGACGCAGTGCTCGTCCCGGGCGGCGATCGCTCTTCGTTGGCGGGCGGTCCAGCGCTCGGCGTCGTCGTTGGCGTCGAGCAGGTGGCCTTTGCCGTCGAAGAGCACGGCGACCATGGCCGTGTCGCACAGCAACCGCTCGGCCGCCTCCTTCGTCATCCGCCAGCCGTCGCCGCGCAGGACCAGATCGTCCAGGTCGTCGAGGTCGCGAACGCCGGCGAGGGTGCGCAGGTCGATGTGCACGTTGACCCGGGCCCCGGAGCGGGCCCGCGTTCTCCGGCGTGCCCGGCGCTGTCGGCACAGCTCGGCCCGGCGCAGCCGCCGGCGCACCGCTTCGAGCCGCTCGATCGGGTCGGCCAGGTCGTGCTCGTTGTCCAACGCCTCGTCGAGGTCATCGGTGGGGGCCCAGCCGTCGAAGGTGTCCTCCGCGTCGATGTCCTCCCACCGGGACAGGTCCTCGTCCGGCGTTCCACCCCAGCGGGAGTCGTCCGGATCCAACGACGCCCGACACAGGTCATCAAGTGCGTCGGCACGACGCTCACCGAGCGAGCGCCGGTAGGGCGCGTCCTTGGGGTCGGGGTCGTCGGTCCAGGCATCGAGGCCGGCCAGCACGGTCAGGAACGACGACGGCGACAGGTCGGCGTGCACCTCACCGCCACCGAAGAGCCGCTGCGTCACGGAGAGGCTGTGGCGGGGCACCTGGCGCACCGATCGTTCCTCGTCGACCCGCTCCGCCCAGTACCGGATGGCCGTGCCCCAGTCCTCGGCCCGACCCTCGCGGTTCAGCCGGAGCAGGGCGTCGAGCGAGTGGGCGAGCCACGGCTCCCGCTCGACGGTCACGGCACGGCCGAGCACGTCCAACCGGGACAGCGACAGCTCGCCCGACAGCACCGCCTCGGCAAGCGTCGGATGCCGGTGGCACAGCCCCGCTGCCCGCTCCAGCCGATGGGCCTCCGACTCGGAGCAGCGCGTGTACGCCAGCAGCCACCGCTTCGCCGACGTCGCGCCGGCGGCGATCCACGCCGACGTCGGCCACAGCTCCAGCAGCGCCGCCAACGCCGAACGCTGCGCCGACTCGACCGCCGCCATCGCCTCCGCAGCTTCGTCCAGCCGGACCCGCGCCGCCGACGCCGCATCGGCGTTCTTGGCGAAGGAGGCGGGACCGGTCATGACCCCATTCTCCTCAGGGGGTGTGACAGGAACTCCGCGTTCGCCGCGATCCGGTCAGGCCTCGAGCAGGTGGCGGATCGGGTCGTCCGACCAGACCTGGACCTCGACGTAGGCCTCGAAGGGCCGCTGCTCGTACCCGTCGTAGGCGCCGGGCGGATCCTCCGGCAGCCCGTACCGCCCGATGACCTCGTCGAGCTCGGCGAGGCGGTACACCCGCCCGTGGTAGGGCTTCGCCTCGTAGGGCAGGCCGTACTCGGGTGCGAAGCCCATGGCCGTGAAGCTGTCGGGGTACGTGAAGCTGGTGGTGGCGTCCGGGAGCTCGGCCAGCGGGAGCTCGACGGCGCGCATGTCGTCCGCCAGACCGGCGAACCACGGCGAGGCGCCGAGGACGAAGTAGTGGGGCGCCCGCCTCGCGGGACGGCCACCGGCCTCGACGAACCGCGTGCGCATGCGCTCCTCGGTCCGGCGGCGCAGCTCGAGGTAGCGGCGGCCGAACGCCCGGCGGCTGGCGCCGTCGCGGCGCTCGGCCAACAGCACCTCGATGACGGCGTCCTCCTCGCCGGCCGGGAGGTCCGAGAGGTTGAGGAAGGGCCGGCGAGCCGCCCGGTGGTAGTGGCGGACGACCTGCGGCACCGAGGTCACGCCGGCCGGCGCCGGGCGAGCTGGACGGCGAAGCCCTCGGCGACGGTGACCTCGGTCGTGAGCAGGTCCGGGTGCTCGAACAGGCGCACGCGCAGCTCGTCGACCTCGCCGTGGAAGTCGAGGGGCGGCCACCGGTCCATGGGCCACAGGTCGTCCTTGAAGATCAACCCACCCGGAGCGAGCACGGTCGCCGGATCGAGCCGGGAGCGGTGGAGCGGGCCCTCCTCGTGCGCACCGGAGTCGATGACCAGCAGGTCGAAGGGGCCGTGGTCGGCGAGGTCGTTGGCCTCGCCGTGCAGGATCGTGACGTTCGGGTGGGCGGCGAACAGCTCGGCGGTGGCGGTGGCACGGCGCTCGTCGATCTCGATGCTGACGATGCGGGTCTCCGGCGACGCCGTCGAGAGCATCCAGGCCACGCCGGCGCCGGTGCCCGTGCCGGTCTCGCCGACCACGCCGTCGCCGACGCCGCTCGCCAGCGCCGCCAGCAGCCGACCGGTGGCCGGGTGGACGCACAGCTCGAAGCCCTGCTGCCGGGCGACCTCGACGGCGGCGAGCACCAGCGGCGGCACCTCCCCCGGCGGCAGGTCGGCGTAGCGAGCGGTGCCCCGGTACGTCATCGTGGCTCCGAGCGGGCGACGCAGCGGTCGGTGTCCTCGATGTCGGTGCGCACGCCCTCGACGGTCACCGCGAGGTGGACGCACCGGGTCTGCAGCCAGTGCCTCACCTCGTACACGGTGGTGAAGCCGCCGTCGACCAGGGCGACGCCACGACGGCGCTCGCCGTGGACGAGCGCGGCGTCGATCGGGCTGGGCTCGCCGGCGCTGAGGGCCAGGAGCTCCTCGGAGCCGAGGGCCACGGGGTCGCCGACCGCATCGGCCGCCACCGAGACCTCGGCGGCGACGGCCTGCGCCTCCTGCTCGACCTGGCGCGTCGACCACCAGTCCTCGAGCGCCAGCGGGATGCCGATGGCCGCCACGACCGCCGCGATGATCAGGCCGCGACGCCGCCGCCCGGCCGCCTCCTCCGCATCGAAGACCACCCCGCCGACCGGATCCGCCACGTCGACATCCTGCCCGACACCCGTTGGTTACGGGCGTGACCAGAGCCGTAACCTCCGGCCATGGTCGATCACGCCGAAGGGTTCGAACCTGCCGACCTCGATCGCTGGAGGGCGGACGCCGAGAAGGAGCTGCGCGGCAAGCCCCTCGACGAGCTGACCTGGACCACGCCCGAGGGCATCGAGGTCAAGCCGATCTACACCGAGGCCGACCTCGACGGCCTCTCCCACCTCGGCGGACTGCCGGGCCAGGCGCCCTTCGTCCGGGGCCCGTACGCCTCGATGTACACGAACCGGCCCTGGACCCTGCGCCAGTACGCCGGCTTCTCCACCGCCGAGGAGTCCAACGCCTTCTACCGGCGCAACCTCGCCGCCGGCCAGCGCGGCCTGTCGGTGGCCTTCGACCTCGCCACCCACCGCGGCTACGACTCCGACCACCCCCGCGTCGTCGGCGACGTCGGGAAGGCCGGCGTGGCCATCGACTCGGTCGAGGACATGAAGATCCTCTTCGACGGCATCCCGCTCGACCAGATGTCGGTGTCGATGACGATGAACGGCGCCGTGCTGCCGACGATGGCCGGCTACATCGTCGCCGCCGAGGAGCAGGGCGTCAGCCACGACCAGCTGTCCGGGACCATCCAGAACGACATCCTCAAGGAGTTCATGGTCCGGAACACCTACATCTACCCGCCGGCCCCCTCCATGCGGATCGTGGCCGACATCATCGCCTACACGGCGAAGGAGATGCCGAGGTTCAACTCGATCTCGATCTCCGGCTACCACATGCAGGAGGCGGGGGCGACGCTCGAGCAGGAGCTCGCGTTCACCATCGCCGACGGCATGGAGTACGTGCGGGCCGCCCAGGCCGCCGGTCTCGACATCGACGCCTTCGCCCCCCGCCTGTCGTTCTTCTTCTGCATCGGCCAGAACTTCTTCGGCGAGATCGCCAAGCTGCGGGCCGCCCGCCTGCTGTGGGCCACGGTCATGAAGCAGCTCGGCGCGAAGACCGACAAGTCGCTGATGCTGCGCACGCACTGCCAGACGTCGGGCGTGTCGCTCACCGAGCAGGACCCGTACAACAACATCATCCGCACCGCCTACGAGGCGATGTCGGCGGTCCTCGGCGGCACCCAGTCGCTGCACACCAACGCCTTCGACGAGGCCCTCGGCCTCCCCACCGAGTTCTCCGCCCGCATCGCCCGCAACACCCAGCTGATCCTCGGCGACGAGACCGACGTGACCAAGGTCGTCGACCCGCTCGCCGGCTCCTACTACGTCGAGTCCCTCACCGCGGCCCTGGCCGACGCCGCCTGGGCGCTCATCGAGGAGGTCGAGGGCATGGGCGGCATGACCAAGGCCATCGAGGCCGGCATGCCGAAGCTGCGCATCGAGGAGTCGGCTGCCAAGCGCCAGGCCCGGGTCGACCGGGGCGAGGACATCATCGTCGGCGTCAACAGGTACGTCCCCGACGACGTCGAGATGGTCGACGTGCTCGACATCGACAACACCAAGGTGCGCGAGTCCCAGATCCGTCGGCTCGAGCAGATCCGGGCGAACCGGGACCAGGACGCCTGCGACGAGGCGCTCCGGGCGCTGAAGGAGGGCGCGGCGGGCGACGGCAACCTGCTCGAGCTGTGCGTGGCCGCCGCCCGGGCCCGGGCCACCGTGGGCGAGATGAGCGACGCCATGGAGGCGGTCTTCGGCCGCCACAAGGCCGAGGTGCGGTCGATCCACGGCGTGTACGGCGCCGCCTACGAGGACGACGAGCGCTACGGCGCGCTGCTCCGCCGGGTCGAGGGCTTCGCCGAGGCGAACGGCCGCCGGCCGCGCATGCTCGTGGCGAAGATGGGCCAGGACGGCCACGACCGGGGCGGCAAGGTCATCGCCACGGCGTTCGCCGACTTCGGCTTCGACGTCGACGTCGGCCCGCTGTTCCAGACGCCCGAGGAGGTGGCCCGCGACGCCGTCGAGCAGGACGTGCACGTGGTGGGCGTCTCATCGCAGGCAGCCGGGCACAAGACGCTGGTCCCCCAGCTCATCGAGGAGCTGCGCGCCGCCGGCGCCGACGACGTGCTCGTCGTGTGCGGCGGCGTGATCCCGCCCCAGGACTACGACTTCCTGAAGCAGGCGGGCGTGTCCGCCGTCTTCGGCCCGGGCACCAACATCCTCGAGGCGGCCGGCAAGGTCCTCGACCTCCTCGAGGGTTGAGCGCGCTCGCCGACGACGTCGTCGCCGGCGATCGGCGGGCCCTCGGGCGGGCGATCACGCTCGTCGAGTCGACGCGCGCCGACCACCGGGCCGAGGCGGTCGAGCTGCTCCACGCCGTGCTCCCGCACACGGGAGCCGGTGTCCGGCTCGGGATCTCCGGGGCGCCCGGCGTCGGCAAGTCGACGTTCATCGACGCCTTCGGTTGCCACGTCATCGACCAGGGCACCACGCTCGCCGTCCTCGCCGTCGACCCCTCGTCAGGCCGCAGCGGCGGGTCGATCCTCGGGGACAAGACCCGCATGGAGGAGCTGGCTCGCCGGCCCGAGGCGTTCATCCGCCCCTCCCCCGCCGGGCGCACGCTCGGCGGCGTGGCCCGCCGAACCCGCGAGGCGATGCTGCTGTGCGAGGCCGCCGGCTACGGCGCCGTGCTCGTCGAGACCGTCGGCGTCGGCCAGTCCGAGACCGCCGTGGCCGAGATGGTGGACCTGTTCTGCCTGCTGGCTGGACCCGGCGCCGGCGACGACCTGCAGGGCGTGAAGCGGGGCGTGATGGAGCTGGCCGAGCTGCTCGTCGTCACCAAGGCCGACGGCGACCTCGCCCCCGCCGCGAACCGCGCCGCCGCCGACCTGCGCCACGCCCTCCAGCTGCTGCGTCCGATGCACCGGTCGTGGACGCCGCGCGTGCTGCTGACGTCGGCCCTCACCGGCACCGGCCTCGCCGAGGTGTGGGACGCGGTGCTCGAGCACCGGGCCGCGCTCGAGGCCTCCGGCGAGCTGACCGAGCTGCGGGGCGAGCAGGCCCGCCAGTGGCTCTGGACCGAGCTGCGCGAGGGCCTGGTCGAGCGCTTCGTGGCCGGCGCCGGCGAGGCGGTGCGCAGCGCCGAGCTCGACGTGGTGGCCGGTCGGACCCTGCCCACCGTGGCCGCCGACCGGCTGCTCGACGACCGACCCTGAGGGATCTCGCAGCGGCTCCCGAAC
>JBKHXT010000137.1:0-5110 GCA_046565885.1 Acidimicrobiia bacterium | reverse complement strand
CGTCATGGCCGGCGAGCGTACTTGACCGCTCGGTCAAGTGCCGCTGGGTCGCTTCCTTCCCGGCGGATCGACCAGATCGCGTCGATCCGCCCGGTGGGAACGGGGTGGGGGGCGGCGTGAGCGCGCTGGACGTGGTGCTCGTCGTGGTCCGCCTGGCGATCGGGGCGTGGCTGCTGTGGTCGCTGCCGACGCTGCGGCCCCGCCAGCGGTTCGACCGGGGTCGGGTGTCGGTCGTGGTGCCGGCCCGTGACGAGGCCGGTCAGCTGCCCGGGCTCCTCGCCACCGTCCCCGACGGCGTGGACGTGGTCGTGGTCGACGACGGCTCGACCGACGGGACCGACCGGGTCGCCCACCTCGCCGGCGCCCGGGTGGTGCCCGCCGGCGGCCTGCCCGACGGCTGGACGTCGGGCAAGGCCCACGCCTGCCAGGTAGGGGCCGACGCCACCGCCGGCGAGGTCCTGGTGTTCCTCGACGCCGACGTGCGCCTGGCCCCCGACGCGCTCGACCGGGTGGTCGGCCTGCTCGACGTGAAGAGCGGCCTGGTGAGCGTGCAGCCCTTCCACGAGCCAGGCGCCCCGGTCGAGCACCTGGCGGCGCTGTTCAACGTGGTGGCCATCGCCGGCACCGACGTGGCCACGCCGCTCGGCCGCCGGCGGGGCCCGCGGGGCGCGTTCGGCCCCGTGCTGGCCTGCCGGCGCGCCGACCACGCCGCCGTGGGCGGGCACGCCGCCGCCGACCGGGTGGACGACGACGTCGCGCTCGCCGAGGCGTTCCGGGCCGCCGACCTGCCGGTGCACGTCCGGGCCGGCGGCGACGTGGTGTCGTTCCGCATGTACCCCGCCGGGTTCCGCCAGCTCGTCGAGGGCTTCACCAAGAACCTCGCCGCCGGCGCCCGGGCGGCCCGGCCGCTCACCGTCGCGCTGGTGGTGGCGTGGCTCACGCTGCTCGTGCAGGCGGCGGTGGCGCCGGTGCGGGCGCTGCTCGGCGACGCCGACGTGGCGTGGGCCGCCGGCCTCTACCTCGCCGTCGCGCTCCAGGTGTGGTGGGCGGCCCGCAAGGTCGGCCGCTTCGGGCCGCTCACGGCTCTGGCGTTCCCGGCGCTGCTCGCCGTGTTCCTGGCGGTGTTCGCCCGCTCGGCGGTGGCGACGGCGCTAGGGCGGGTCAGCTGGCGGGGGCGCCGGCTGCCGACCCGTCGTCGCCGCTGACGCCGGGCTCGCCGTCGACGAACAGCGCCCGCCGGTAGAACCGAAGCTCCTCGATCGACTCGCGGATGTCGTCGAGCGCCCGGTGCGAGCCGGCCTTCACGGGGGCGTCGACCAGCAGCTCGGGCATCCACCGCTTGGCCAGCTCCTTGATGGTCGACACGTCGACGCTGCGGTAGTGGAGGTGGGCCTCGATCTCGGGCAGGTGGCGGGCGAGGAAGCGCCGGTCGGTGCCGATGGAGTTGCCGCACAGCGGCACGGTGCGGGCCTCGGGGATGTGCTCGCGCAGGAACGTCAGCGTCTGCGCGCCCGCCTCCTCCAGCGAGAGCTCCGACGCCTTGATGCGCTCGAGCAGCCCGGACTCGGTGTGCATCCGCACGACCACGTCGTCCATCTCGGCGAGCTGGTCGTCGGTGGCGTGCACGACGAGGTCGGGGCCCTCGGCGACGATCTCGAGGTCGTCGTCGGTGATGATCGTGGCGATCTCGACCACGACGTGGCGGTCGGGGTCGAGTCCGGTCATCTCCAGGTCCATCCAGGCGAGCACGGATCGACCCTACGGTGGCGACCGTGGAGGCGCTCAGCATCCCCGTCCGCCGGCTCGACCCCGACCTGCCGCTGCCCAGCTACGCCCATCCCGGCGACGCCGGGGCCGACCTCGTCGCCCGCGAGGGCGCCGTGCTCGCCGCCGGCGGCGGGCGGGCGCTGGTCCCCACCGGCATCGCCGTCGCCATCCCGGAGGGCTGGGCCGGGTTCGTGCAGCCCCGCTCCGGCCTGGCGCTGCGCCACGGCGTCACCGTGCTCAACAGCCCCGGGCTCATCGACTGCGGCTACCGCGACGAGCTGAAGGTCGTGCTCGTGAACACCGATCCCGAGGCCGACTACGAGGTCCACCGCGGCGACCGCATCGCCCAGCTCGTGCTGCGCCCGGTGGCCTCGGCGTCGTTCGACCCGGTCGACGAGCTGCCCGGCTCGCACCGGGCCACCGGCGGGTTCGGCTCCACCGGCCGCTGACCCAGCCGCCGCGCTGGCCGCCGCGCGGCCCGTCGCTACTCGTCGTCGGCGGCGGTCATGTCGAAGGCGATGCGCCGGCCGTCGTCGCCGACCTCGACCTTGCCGACGGTGGCGGCGAGGATCTGCTCGGCCAGCTTCTCGCCGACGCCGTCGTGGCGGCCGGGCGGGGCGGCGATGGCGACCTCGACGCGCATGGTCCCCCGGGCGACCGTGAACTCGATGGTGAGCGTGCCGTGCCGGTCGGCGCCGTCGAGCAGCACCTGGCACACCTCACCGACGGCGAGGCGCAGGTCCTCGACCTCGTCGTAGGAGAACCCCGAGCGGGTGGCGAGGCCGGCGATGGCGACGCGGGGCAGGCGCACGAAGGGCAGCAGCGCCGGGATCGTCATGCGGATCGTGTCGCGGCCGGCCGGCGTGCTCCCCATGCCCCCGAGCTCGACCGACCGATCCATCGACCAGGGATCCTCGCGCACGCAGCCGGAGGCGGCCCATCCCGGCCGGGTCAGGGCTCGGCGGTGACGTCGGCGGCGTCCTTGTCGATGCGTCGCCCGGCGTAGGTGGGGTGGCGCAGGCGCCCGTCGCTGGTCCACTCGGCGTACTCGACCTCGACCACGAGCTCGGGTCGCAGCCAGGTCGCCCCGGCGGCGTGGGCCCGTGGCGGGGGCGGCGTGAACGGGCACTCGGCCACGACCAGGTCGGCGAACAGCTCGTCGAGGGTGGCGAGCTCGGCCTCGGTGAGCCCGCTGCCCACCCGTCCGGCGTAGCGCAGCGGCTCGCTCCCCGGCTCGTCGTGGTAGCCGACGAGCAGGCCGCCGATCCTGCCGCCGCGGTTCCCCTTGCCGGGCGCCCAGCCCCCGACCACGAACTCCTGGCGGCGCCGCACCTTCACCTTCACCCACTCCCGGGTGCGCGTGCCCGGCCGGTAGGTGGAGTCGACGCGCTTGGCGATGATGCCCTCGAGGTCGTTGGCCTCGGCGGCGTCGAAGAGCGCCCGCCCGTCCTCGTGGGCGGCCGGTACCTGCCAGTGCGAGCCCGGCTCGACGAGGTCCTCGAGCAGCCGGCGCCGCTCGGACCACGGCAGGTCGACGACCGGTCGGTCGTCGAGGGCGAGCAGGTCGAACAGCACGAGCACCGTGGGGACGACCTCGGCGCGGGCTGCGGCCGCCCGCCGGTCGCCCACGTGCATCCGCTGCTGCAGCCGGCCGAACGACGGCTTGCCGTGCTCGTCGAAGGCGACGATCTCGCCGTCGAGCACGGCGTCGCACGCGAGCGCGCCGGCGAGGCCCTCGAGCTCGGGGAACGAGTCGGTGGCGTCCTTGCCGTTCACCGTCTGGAGGCGGATCCGCCCGTCGCGGACGTCGACGACGGCGCGCATGCCGTCCCACTTCACCTCGTACCGCCAGCCGTCGCCCTCGGGCAGCGGGCCGGCGGTGGCCTTCATGGGCAGCGGGATGTCGGGCACGCCCGCCTCCCTAACCCGTTCGCTCCACGCGACGCGACCGCTGAGCGTCCGAGCGCGTGAAGGGAACGGTCATGGGCGGGGCGGGCGGGCGACGAGGACGCCGGCGGCCTCGAGCTGGTCGACCTCGTCGTCGGTGCGACCGAGGAGCCCGGTGAGCACGTGGCGGTTGTGCTCGCCCCGCCACGCCGGCGGTCCGGCGACGGCGGCGCGGGCGCCCGAGAACCGCCAGGGCGCCTGCGGGATGGCGAACGTGCCGCCAGCCCGGTCGTCGACCTCGACGATGGCGCCGCGCTCCACCACGTGGTCCTCGGCGGCGACCTCGGGCACCGAGCGCACCACGCCGGCGGCGAGGCCGACCTCGTCGAGCAGCGACACGAGCGACTCGCCGTCGGGGATGGTGGCGGCGAAGTCGCGGAAGTCCTGGCGCAGCTGCGGGGCCAGCTCCCGCCGTCCGTCCCACGTGGCGAGCGCCGGGTCGTCGAGCGCGTCGTCGCGCCCGAGCAGGCGGAGGAAGCTGGCGTAGCCGTGGCCGCCCGGGTCGCCGGCGACGCTCACCCGCTCGCCCGATGCGACCTCGACGACGGGCGACCAGCCGCTGCCCAGCACGGCCGGGTCGCCGGGCTCGGTCTCGCCGGCCAGCTCGCGCTGGGCGTGCTCGTTGACGAACAGCAGCGCGTCGACCATGGCCACGTCGACGTGCTGGCCCCGCCCGGTCGAGTGCCGTGCGAACAGGGCGGCGAGGATGCCGGAGAGCCCGAGCAGGCCGGTGTAGACGTCGCCGTGGCTGTAGGCGTCGTTGGCGAGGACGGCCCGGCCCGCCACCAGCTCCTGGTGCTCGAGCTCGCCGTGGGTGATGCCGGCGACGGCGTGGCCGATCACCGCGTAGGCCCGCCGCCTCGCCCACGGGCCGGTCTGGCCGAACCCGGTCAGCGAGCCGTAGACCACGCCGGGGTTGCGCTCGGCCACCTGCTCGTAGCCGACGCCCCAGCGCTCGCAGACGCCCGGCCGGAAGTTCTCGAGCACGACGTCGGCCCGGCACGCGAGGTCGAAGAGCAGCGCCCGGCCGTCGGGGTGGTCGAGGTCGATGGAGACGTTCTCCTTCCCGGCGTTCTGCTGCGCGTAGTAGCCCGAGATCGGCCCGTGTCGGGGGATCGAGAAGCGGCTGAGGTCGCCGGCCGGGGGCTCGACCTTGATCACCCGGGCGCCGAGGTCGGCCAGGGCCCGCCCGCAGATCGGTCCGGCGAGCACCCGGGTGAGGTCCAGCACGACGACGCCGTCGAGCAGCCCGGGTGCACTGGTCTCCCCGCTCATCGCGCTGACCCTAGGTTCTCGCCATGGCAGCAGCTCTGAAGGACCAGGCCGCGCTCGTGACGGGCGGCGGCAGCGGCATCGGCTTGGCGTGCGCGAGGGCGCTGCTGCGCGACGGCGCCTC
>JBKHXT010000136.1:0-20117 GCA_046565885.1 Acidimicrobiia bacterium | reverse complement strand
ACGAGCAGGTTGGAGCCGTTGCCCACGACGAGCACCGGCACCTGGGTCTCGGCCACGGCGACGGCCACGGCGGCGAGGACGTCGTCGTCGGAGACCTCGACGAACAGCGCCGCCGGGCCGCCGACCTTGTAGGTCGTGTGCGGCCCGAGGGGCTCGCCGGGCCGGGCGAGGGGGCCGAGGACCTCGGCGGCGCGCTCGAGCGGGGTCACGACCGCTCCCCCAGCTCGGCGATCACCCGGTCCGGGACGGTGGTGAGGTCGCCGGCGTTGAGGGTGAGGCACAGGTCGCCGGGGCGCAGGACGTCGACCAGCCAGTCGACCGCGGCGTCGAGGTCGGCGAGGAAGGTGGCGTCGGCGTCGGGGTGCGCGCCCGCCACGGCGTCGAGCACCAGCCGGCCGCTGACGCCCTCGATGGGCGCCTCGCCGGCGGTGTACAGCTCGGTGACCCCGAGGACGTCGGCGTCGACGAAGGCGTCGGCGAAGGTGTGGGCGAGGTCGCGGGTGCGGGTGTAGCGGTGGGGCTGGAACACGCAGACGACGCGGTCGAAGGGGCCGGTGCGGGCGGCGGCGAGGGCGGCGGCCACCTCCGTGGGCAGGTGGTCGTAGGAGTCGACGAAGGTCACGCCGCCGGCCACGCCCCGCTGCTCGAAGCGGCGGGCGACGCCGGCGAAGCCGCCGATGGCGCGGGCGGCGTCGGCGAGGGGCACGCCGCGGGCGACGCAGGCGGCCACGGCCCCGGCCGCGTTGCGGGCGTTGTGGGCGCCGGGCGCGGCGGGGACCTCGACGTCGACGACGTCGTCGCCGTGGTGGAGCCGGAACCGCACCCCGATGCCGGCGGGCCCGATGTCGCTGAGGCGGACGTCGGCGGCGTCGCTGGTGCCGTAGGTGAGCGGGGTGCGGGCGGCGTCGACGAGGCCGGCGCTGCCCGGGTCGTCCAGGCACAGCACGGCGGTGCCGTCGAGCTCGGCGACGAAGCGGCGGAACGCCTCGACGAGCGCCTCCTCCGTGCCCCAGAACGAGAGGTGGTCGGCCTCGAGGTTGGTGACGATGGCGTCGGTGGCGCCGAGGCGAAGGAAGGTGCCGTCGGACTCGTCGGCCTCGACGACGAAGCCGGGCCCGGTGCGCCAGTCGGCGTTGCGGCCGAGGCCGGTGATGCGGGTGCCGGCCAGGTAGCCGGCGCCGTCGCCCACCCCGTCGAGGATGGTGGCCACCATGCCCGTCGTCGTCGACTTGCCGTGGGTGCCGGCCACGGCGAGCACCGACCGCTGGGCGCAGATGGCGGCGAGGGCGTCGCGGCGGTGCAGCACGGGGACGGCGGCGCCCCGGGCGGCGCGCACGTCGGGGTGGTCGGCGGGCGTGGCCGTGGAGGTCACCACGGCGTCGACGCCGGCCGGGTCGTCGAGGCCGGCGCCCCCGACGACGACGGTGGCGCCGAGCTCGCGCAGGGGCGGCAGGAACGGCGTCTCGCGGTCGTCGGTGCCGCTGACGTCGTGGCCCATCTGGGCGAGCACGGTGGCGATGGCGCTCATGCCGGCGCCGCCCACGTTGGTGACGTGGACGCGGCGCGGGGCGGAGAGGTCGAGCTCGGCGGCCGGGTCGGTGCTCGGCGGGTCAGCGGGCACGGGCGTGCTCCTCGACCAGGTCGGCGACGCGCTCGGCCGCGTCGGGCGCGGCGAGCGCGGCGCCGCGCTCGCCCATCGCCCGCAGCCGGTCCGGGTCGCCGAGCAGGGCGTCGACCTCGGCGGCGAGGCGGTCACCGTCGAGCTCGTCGTCGCGGACGACGACGGCGCCGCCGGTGGCGGCGAGGCGCTCGGCGTTGGCGATCTGCTGGCCGCCGGTGGTGACGAGCGACGGGACGACGATGGCGGGCCGGCCGGTGGCGGCGAGCTCGAACAGCGTGCCCGAGCCGCCGCGGCACACGACGAGGTCGGCGCGGGCCAGCTGGCCGGGCATGTCGTCCTCGTACTCGACGGCCACGTACTCGAGCTGGCCGGTGTCGTCGGGTCGGGGCAGCACGGGCCAGTCGCGCCGCCCGATGACGTGGTGCACGGCGAGGTCGGCGCGGTCGCGCCAGCGCTCGACGGCAGCCAGCGTGGCCCGGTTGATCGACAGGGCGCCGAGTGAGCCGCCGAAGACGAGCAGCTGGCGGCGGCCGTCGGCGCGGGGCTGGTGCGGACGCTCGAACAGCTCGGCGCGCACGGGGTTGCCGACCACCTCGGCCCGGGGCAGCGGCGTCTCCGGGAACGAGACGGCCGAGCGGCGGGCCAGCCGGGCGAGCAGGCGGTTGGCGGCGCCGGGCACGGCGTTCTGCTCGTGGACGATGACCGGCACCCGCCACAGCGCGGCGGCGAGGCCGCAGGCGACGCTGGCGTAGCCGCCGACGGCCACGACGGCGGCCGGGCGCAGGCGCCGGACGAGGCCCACGGCCATGAGCCCGGCGCGGACCAGGCCCACCACGGCGCCGACGTTCGCCCGGAGGGCGGCGGGCGAGACGCTGCGGGCGATCCCCCGACCGGGCAGCAGCGTCTGCTCGAAGTCGGCCTCGGGGACCAGGCGCGCCTCCAGCCCGCGCTCGGAGCCGACGAGGTGGACCTCGTGGCCGCGGTCGCGCAGGGCGGTGGCGATGGCGAGGGCGGGCATGACGTGGCCGGCGGTGCCGCCGCCGGTGACGAGGACGCGCATCCCGGTCCCCTACCCGTGTCGGGCGGCGCGCGCCGCGTTGCGGGCGCGGCGCTCGGCGATGCGGGCGCGCACCGGGTGGTGCGGCTCGTCGCCCTGGAGGGCGACGTTCACGAGCACGCCGGCGGCGAGCATCGTGGCCACGAGCGAGGAGCCGCCGAAGGACACGAAGGGCAGCGGCACGCCGGTGATGGGCAGCAGGCTGAGCACGGCGCCGACGTTGACGAAGCCCTGCACGGCGAACCAGGTGGTGACGCCGACGGCGAGCATGGTGCCGAAGGTGTCCTGGGCCCGCTGGGCGATGCGCAGCCCGAGGGCGATGAGGGCGGCGAACAGGCCGACGACGCACAGGGCGCCGACGAGGCCGAGCTCCTCGCCGATGATGGCGAACACGAAGTCGGTGTGGGACTCGGGCAGGAAGCCCCACTTCGCCCGGCTCTCGCCGAGGCCGGCGCCGGACACGCCGCCGGAGGCGACGCCGATGAGCGACTGGATCGTCTGGTAGCCGGCGTCCCCGGCGTTCTCCCACGGGTCGAGGAAGCCGACGACCCGCGCGCGGCGGTAGTCGGCGGACAGGGCGAAGATGGTGCCGAGGGCGGCGGCGGCACCGCCGAGCACGCCGAGCACGCGCATCGGGACGCCGGCCCACAGCAACATCCCGCCGACGATGGCGCACAGGATCATCGTCGTGCCCAGGTTCGGCTGCCTCATGAGCAGCACGGCGAACATGCCGAGCACCACGAGGGCCGGGCGCAGCACCACGCCGAGCTCGTGCACCCGGTGGGCGTTGCGGGCGATGAGCGCGGCGCAGAAGACGATGAGGGCGAGCTTGGCCGGTTCGGCGGGCTGGAGCTGGACGAAGCCGACGGCGATCCAGCGCTGGGCTCCGTTCACGGTCACGCCGATGCCCGGTACGAGCACGAGGACGAGCAGCCCGAGCGTGCCGAGCACGAGCACGGGCACGGCGCTGGCCCAGCGGTGGTAGTCGATCCGGGCGCCGAGGTAGAGCGCGGCCGAGCTGATGACGAGCCACAGGCACTGGCGGGTGAACACGCCGAACGCCGATCCCGTCTCCTCGACCGCCCAGACCGACGAGGCGGACAGGACCATGACCGACCCGAGCAGCGACAGCACCGCCACGACCACCACCAGGGACAGGCCCAGGCGCTGCGGTGCGCTGGCGCCGGCGATGCGCGGCGTGTGGTCGTCGGCGACCTGGGCCGGTGGCGCCGGCACGAGGCGGAGGCGGGCACGGCGGTCGCGGCGCAGGCCGATGGCGGTCACGTGGCCTCCTGGAGGTCGAGGACGGCGGCGGCGAAGTCGTCGCCGCGGGCGGCGTAGCCGGGGTACCAGTCGAAGGACGCGCAGGCCGGCGACAGCAGGACGGCGTCGCCGGGCTGGGCGAGGCGGGCGGCGGCGGCCACGGCGTCGCGCATGGAGGTGGCGACCTCGACCGGGCGGAGCCCGTCGAAGGCGCGGGCCACCTCGTCGGCGGCCTCGCCGATGGCGACGACGGCGCGGACGTGGTCGGCGCCGTCGGCCAGGGTGGACAGGTCGAGGCCCTTGTTGCGCCCGCCGGCGATGAGCACGACCGACTCGAAGCCGCACACGGCGGCGAGCGTGGCGTGCGGCACGGTGGCCTTCGAGTCGTCGTAGTAGGTGATGCCGCCGACGGCGCCGACCGGCGCCACCCGGTGGGCCAGCGGCCCGAACGTGCGCAGCACGGCGGCCACGGCCTCCCGCGGGCAGCCGGCGGACTCGGCGGTGGCGGCGGCGGCGAGGGCGTTGGCGACGTCGTGGCCCAGGGTGCGGGGCAGCTCGTCGAGCGCCAGCACCGTGCCGCCGGGCCCGACGATGGCGCCGTCGGCGACGTGGTAGTCGGCCGAGCGGTCGTCGAGCGACCACGACACCTGCCGGGCGGTGGCCCGGCGGAGGTGGCGGGCGACCACCTCGTCGTCGAGGTTGCCGACGGCGACGTCGTCGGCCGACTGCGCCGCCCAGATGCGGGCCTTGGCCGCCTCGTAGTCGGCGTGGCTGGCGTGGACGTCGAGGTGGTCGGGCGCCAGGTTCAGCCACGTGGCCACCCGCGGCGCCCAGCCGTGGGTGCGCCCGAGGCGGAACGAGGAGGCCTCGACGACGAACCACTCCGGCGCCGGGTCGTCGATGGCGGTCACGAGGGGCAGGTCGTTGTTGCCGGCGTCGACGCAGGCGATGCCGCCCTCGCCCAGCATGGCCGTGACCATGGTCGTCACCGTGGTCTTCCCGTTCGTGCCGGTGATGGCGACGATGGGCCGGTCGTCCCAGGCGCCGGCGAGGTCGAGCTCGGTGGCGGTGGGCACGTCGTGGCGGGCGGCGGCGCCGAAGACGGGGTGGCGGTCGGGCAGGCCTGGCGAGCCGACGACGAGGTCGGCGCCGGCGACGAGCCGGTCGAGCTGCTGGTCGTCGGGCGCCTCGACGAGCGCCAGGCCGAGCTCGGCGGCGGCGGCGCGGGCGGGGTCGCCGGGCCGGTCGTCGGTGGCGGTGACCTCGTGGCCGCGCGCCAGCAGGGCCCGGGCCACCGCCTGGTTGGCGAGCCCGAAGCCGGCCAGCAGCACGTGGCGGGGGACGGTGCGCAGCGGCGCGCTCAATCCAGGCCCCCGGTGCCGATGTAGTCGGCGTAGAACATGCCGAGGGCGAGGGCCGTGGCCAGGCCGGCCATGATCCAGAAGCGGATGATGACGGTCGTCTCCGCCCAGCCGCCCAGCTCGAAGTGGTGGTGGATGGGCGCCATCCGGAAGAACCGCTTGCCGGTGACCCGGAAGCGGGTGACCTGCAGCATCACCGACAGCGTCTCCAGCACGAACAGGAAGCCGATGACCGGCAGCAGGAGCTGGATGTGGGTGGTGAGCGCCAGGCAGGCGAGGGCGGCGCCGATGGCGAGCGAGCCGGTGTCGCCCATGAAGATGCGCGCCGGCGGCGCGTTCCACCACAGGAAGCCGGTGACGCCGCCGAGCATGGCGGCGGCGACCACGGCGAGGTCGAGGGCGTGCTCGACGTCGTACACCTCCGGGTGGCGGAACGCCCAGAACCCCACGAACACGAAGGTGATGAAGGCGAAGATCGACGAGCCGGCGGCGAGGCCGTCGAGGCCGTCGGTCAGGTTGACGGCGTTGGTGGTGCCGGCGATGAGCAGCAGCGCCCACACGCCCCACGCCCAGCCGGGGATGTCGAAGCCCGGCGAGTCGAAGCGGGTGAACGAGATCGTGGTGTGGATGTCGGTGAGCGTGAGCGTGGCCACGGCGAAGCCGACGGCGACGACCAGCAGGCCGAGCATCTTCGCCCGGCTCGACAGGCCGAGGTTCCGCTCCCGCGACACCTTGATCCAGTCGTCCATGGCGCCGACGGCGGCGGCGCCGGCGATGGTGGCCATGACGATGAGGCCCGTGCGCGTGAAGACGAGGCCGGAGCGGACGTGGGCGGCCAGGTAGCCGGCGACGGCGGCGGCGACGAAGGCGACGCCGCCCATCGTGGGCGTGCCTGCCTTGGTGACGTGGCCGGCGACGTCCTCGTGGATGGGCTGGCCGATCTTGTGCGAGATGAGCCAGTCGATGAGGTAGCTGGTGCCGACGAGGGAGACCAGCAGCGAGACACCCCCGGCGATGAGGAGGGAGATCACCGCGGGCCCTCCTCGCCGACGAGGGAGCGCAGGGCGTCCGCGGCGACGAGGCGGTCGTCGAAGTCGACGACGCGGTCGGCGAAGGTCTGGGTCGTCTCGTGCCCCTTCCCCGCGATCACCACCACGTCATGGTCGCCCGCCTCGCGCGCTGCGTGGTGGATGGCCTCCGCACGGTCGACGATGGCGCGCACGGTCGCCCGAGGGTCGGTCGGGACGCCGGCGAGGACCTCGTCGATGATCGCCTGCGGGTCCTCGGAGCGGGGGTTGTCGCTGGTCACGACGACCACGTCAGCAGACGCGGCGGCGATCCTTCCCATCTCCGGTCGCTTGCCCCGGTCCTTGTCGCCGCCGCAGCCGAAGACGACGACCACGCGACCGCCGGTCGCGTCGGCCTGCTCGCGGGCGGCGTCGAGCACGGTCTGCAGGGCGTCGGGGGTGTGGGCGTAGTCGACGGCGACGGTGAAGGGCTGGCCCTCGTCGACGAGCTCGAAGCGCCCGGTGACGGTGGGGGCGGCGGCGAGGCCGGCGGCCACGGTCGCCGGGTCGACGCCCAGCCAGTCGGCGATGCCGGCGGCGCACAGGGCGTTGGCCACGTTGTGCCGGCCGTGCAGGGGCAGCTCGACGACCTCGCCGCGCAGGCGGAAGCGGGACCCGCTCGGCACGACCTCCAGGTCCTCGACGTCGTCGAGCCGGTACGGGCGCACCTCCACCGGGGAGCCCTCGAGGCGCTCGACGAGGCGGGCGCCCCACTCGTCGTCGCCGCGCACCACGGCCCGGCGGGTGCGCTCGGGCGCGAAGAGCAGCGCCTTGGCCTCGAAGTACGACGTCATGTCGCCGTGCAGGTCGAGGTGGTCGCGCCCGAGGGTGGTGAACCCGGTGGCCTCGAACCACGTGCCGTCGGCCCGGTGCATGGCCAGGGCGTGGGAGGAGACCTCCATGGCCACGACCTCGACGCCTGCGTCGCGCCACGCGGCGAGCTGGGCCTGGAGCTCGGGCGCGTCCGGCGTCGTCGGCGGGCCGCCGGGGCGGGACGTCAGCGTGCCGAGCACCTCGCAGCGCCGGCCCGCCGCCTCGAACACCGACCGCAGCAGGGCGACCGTGGTCGTCTTGCCGTTGGTGCCGGTGACGCCGATGACGGTGAGGTCGCGGCTCGGGTCGCCCCAGAAGCGGGCCGCCACCGGGCCCATCGCCGCCCGGACCGACGGCACCTGCAGCTGCGGCACGTCGACGGCCAGCGGCCGCTCGACGACCAGCGCGGCGGCGCCGGCCTCGACGACCTCGGGGGCCAGGTCGTGGCCGTCGAAGCGGCTGCCGGGGATGCAGCAGAACAGCGCACCGGGGCGGACGGCATCGGTGCGGTGGACGACGTCGGTGAGCTCCGCGTCCCCGCGCCGGTCGTGCTCGATGCCGGCGTCGGCGAGGGCGCCGGCGACCTGCGAGAGCCGCATCACGAGCCGGCCGGCGGGATCCGGAAGCGGTTCAGGGCGAACTTGGCGAGGTCGGCGAAGACGGGGGCGGCGGCGGAGCCGCCGTAGATGGTGGCGGTGGGCTCGTCGATGGAGACGATGATGGACAGCTCGGGGTCCTCGGCGGGGACCATGCCGGTGAAGGCGGCGACGTAGTGGTAGTTGCCGGCGGCGTCGCGGTAGGTGCCGGTGTCCTGGGGCTTGCGGGCGGTGCCGGTCTTGCCGCCCACCGCGTAGCCGGGGACCTGGGCCCGCTGGCCGGTGCCGGTCTCGACGACCTCCACCAGCATCTCGCGGACCTGGCGGGCGGTCTCCTCGGACACGACCCGGCGCGAGGGGCCCGCCTCCACCGGGCGGCGGGTGCCGTCGGCGTCGACGGTGGCGGCGACCAGCCGGGGCGGCACGTGCACGCCGTCGTTGGCCAGGACGTTGTAGGCGTCGAGCATCTGCATCGCGGTCACGGCGATTCCCTGCCCGATCGGGATGGAGCCGATCGAGGTGCCCGACCAGTCGTCCGGCGGCAGCAGCAGGCCCGGCGACTCGTTCGGGAAGCCCAGCGCCGACCGGGTGCCGAACCCGAAGGCCCGCAGGTACTGGTCGATCCGCTCCTTGCCGAGGGCCTGGGCGAGCTTGATCGTGCCCACGTTCGACGACTCGGCGAGGATCTGGGTGACGGTCATGGGGACCGTGGCGTGCTCGTGATCGTCGGAGAACGTGTGGTCGGCGACCTGCAGGCGGTCGGGCACGACGAGCTCGGTGTCGGGCTCGACCAGACCCTCCTCGAGGGCGGCGGCGATGGTGATGACCTTGTTCACCGAGCCGGGTTCGAACACGTCGATCACGGCCCGGTTGGCGCCGGCCGTGATGATGTTCTCCTGCTCGTCGCGCGTGATGTTGGCGAGGGCGAGGATCTCGCCGGTGGCCGGCTGGCTGACGATGACGGTGCCGCCCTTGGCGCCGAGCTCGTCGACCTGCTCGGCCAGCACCCGCTCGGCCTCGTACTGGAGGCTGCGGTCGAGGGTGAGGACGACGTCGTTCCCGGCGCGGGGCGCCACCCGGGTCTGGCCGGCGGCGGCGATGGTGCCGCCGTCTCGGGCGCGCTCGTAGGTGACCTCGCCGGGGGTGCCGGTGAGCAGCTCGTCGTAGAGCAGCTCGATCCCGGTCGCGCCGGTCTGGTCCGGCGCCACCCGGCCGATGATCGAGCGGGCCAGGTCCTCCGACGGCGTGAACCGGGCCGGCTCCTCGAGCAGGTGGATGCCGTCGAGGTCGAGCTCGACGATGCGGGCGGCGAGGTCGTCGTCGATGCGCCGGGCGAGGTAGGCGAACTGCCCGTCACCGTCGATCCGGTCGAGCACCTCGCGCGCCGGCATCCCGAGCACGGGGGCGAGGCGGCGGGCCGTGGCGCGCGGGTCGTCGATCTGGCTGGGGTCGGCGAACACCGTGGGGCGCAGGACGGAGAGGGCGAGGTCGTGGCCGCCCCGGTCGAGGATGCGGCCCCGGTCGGCGTCGAGCTGGACGGTGCGCAGCCGCTGGGACTGGCCGACCTCGACGAAGCGGTCGGGCTCCAGCACCTGCACGTGCACCAGCTTGGCCACCACGGCCAGCAGCAGCACGCCGAGCAGCACGCTGAACACGAGGCGGCGGCGCTCCGGCCGGGCCGGGCGGACGGCCTTGGGGGCCCGAGGCGGGCGCGGCCCGGACGGCCCACCGGTTCTGGCATGCAGATCCCCCCGCATGCGGGGGGATCGGTAGGCCAGCTCGGTCTGGGGGGCGTGGGTGCGGGCGAGGCGGGCGAGGTCCACCACCGGCCCCGGCGCGCGCGACGACGGCGCCTTCGGCCGGGGGGCGGTCAGCGAGCGGTCGAGGGGGACGCCCCGGCGGCCGGTGCGGGTGCGTGGGAGGCGGGTGACCGTCGCCATGCGGCCGATCGCTCGCCGCTCCGGCGGGTCGTCGGCGAAGGGATCGGTGTCGAAGTCCTCCCAACCCTCGCCCCAGTCGGGGTCGATCGGACCCCAGCTCACTCGAGCGGTCCTCCCTCGGACGGCGTCTCGGCGGCGGTGACGGTCTCGTCCTCGGGCTCGGGCTCGGCCCGGGTCTCGGCGCCGGTGGCGACGGCGTCGTCGACCTCGGCCTGCTCCGGCGAGGCGGCCGGATCCTCGACCTCGGGGGCGGGCGCCTCGGCGGGGGCGACGCGCACGACCTCGGCGGGCGCACCCGGCACGCCGACCGGCAGGAGGTAGCCGACCTCGCTGGGCTGCACCATGCCGATGCGCTCACGGGCGACCTCGAGGATGCGGTCGGGCGACTCGAGCTCGGCGACGCGCAGCTCGAGGCGGCGGATGGCCTCGGTCTCCGAGGCGACGTCGCGGCGCATGCCGTCGAGGTTCACCTGGCCGCCGATGAGCAGCGCGTGCATCGCGGCGAGGGCGAGGAGGGCGGCGATGACCATCCCGACCCCGACGAGCGCGGGGACGGCGGGCGAGCGGCGGGTGCCGGGCCGCTCGACCGGGCGGAGGTGCCGACCGGGCCGGGCGGACGGCCGGCGCTGCGGGAGGGCGCGGGAGGCGCCGGGCAGGACGGCGGTCACGACGCCTCGCCGAGCGCTTCGGCGACCCGGAGGCGGGCGCTGCGGGCGCGGGGGTTGGCCACCAGCTCGTCCTCGGAGGCGGTGATCGCCTTGCGGGGCACCAGCTTCACGCTCGGGGCACCGCCGCAGCGGCAGGGGCCGCTGCCGGGCGGGCAGGTGCAGTCGTCGGCGGCGGCGTCGCGGAAGCGGCGGGCGACGATGCGGTCCTCGCCCGAGTGGTAGGTGATGACGGCGAGGCGGCCGCCGGGCACCAGCAGGTCGAGGGCATCACCGAGGGCGGCCTCGAGCTGGGCCAGCTCCTCGTTCACCTCGATGCGCAGCGCCTGGAAGGTGCGGGTGGCGGGGTGCCCGCCGGTGCGCCGGGCCGCGGCGGGGATGGCGTCGCGGACGACCTCGGCCAGGTGCTCGGTGGTGGTGATCGGGCGGGCGGCGAC
The DNA here is from genome assembly GCA_046565885.1 of Acidimicrobiia bacterium. Lineage (GTDB taxonomy): Bacteria > Actinomycetota > Acidimicrobiia > Acidimicrobiales > Salinilacustritrichaceae > Salinilacustrithrix. The sequence continues at coordinate 9,297 of JBKHXT010000136.1, read as the reverse complement.
GATGGCGCGGGCGATGCGGCCGGCGTGGCGCTCGTCGCCGAAGCGGCGCAGGATGCGGGCCAGCTCGGCCTCGTCGGCCTCGTTGACGACGTCGGCGGCGGAGCGGCCGCTGGTCGGGTCCATCCGCATGTCGAGCGGGCCGGCGTTGCGGTAGCTGAACCCGCGGTCGCCGCGGTCGAGCTGCGGCGACGACACGCCCAGGTCGAGCAGGACGCCGGAGAGGCCGGTCGACTCCTCGTCGAGGGCGACGTCGGCGGTGGGCGTGCGGCGGAGGAACCTCATGGCGTCGGCGATCCGGTCGAAGCGGGAGTGCACCACCAGGGCCCGGTCCCCGAAGCGGGCGAGCCGCCCCGTGGCCACCTCCACGGCGAGCGGATCCCGGTCGAGCCCCAGCACCGACAGGTGCGGGTGGGCCTCGAGGATCGCCGTGGCGTGGCCGGCGCCGCCGAGCGTCCCGTCGACCACCCAGCCCGGCGGGACCGGGGCGAAGGCGGCGACGACCTCGTCCCGCAGGACGGGGACGTGGCGGAAGGGCTGGTCGGAGCCGTCCGTCTCGCTCACCGGCAGCCCCTCGGGCGCCGAAGGCCCGCCGGGATGTCTGCCCCGGTCGGGCACGATGAAAGAGCGGGCGGAGAGTAGGGGCCTTCCATCTCGACGTCCGAGAGGCTGCGGGTGAGCGGCACGGCGACTCCGTTGGTGGTGGTGCTCGGGTGCTCGGTGGACCTGCTCCCTTCGTTCACGGTGGTGGGCTGGGTGGGCGGCCGGGTGCGGGGCCCGGTCAGAACAGGGCCCGGTCGAGGGCGTCGACGACGGCGTCGTCGACCGAAAGGACGGCCTCGAGGGAGGCGTCGCCGACCGGGACGATCTCGATGCGGGGGCCGGCGCCGAGGACGAGGACGTCGCGCTCGAGGCCGGCCTCGATGCGCACGGCGTGGGGGATGACGATGCGGCCCTGGGTGTCGGGGTTGACCTGGTGGGTGTTCGACAGGAACGCCCGCACCTGGCCGCTGGTGAGGTCGCCGGTGGCGACCCGCTCGTTCAGCTGGTCGACGGCCCGCTGGTAGGTGGGCTCGTCCCAGATGACGGCCCGGCCGTCCATGACGACGAGCGACCCGCCGCCGAGCAGCGCCTTGCGCATCTGCACCGGCAGGGTCAGGCGGCCCTTGTCGTCGATCGCGTACTCGGCCCGACCCCGGAACTGCGAGGCGGGATGGGCGGCGGAGGCCGGGGCGCCGTCAGGGCCGACCAGGGCTTCGGCCCCACTCCGCCTCTCGGTGCTCGTCACGGTCTCCGCCATGTAGGGCACAGTACGGCGATCCAGGGAGCAACGTCAACCATTCAGGGCGAGAATGGGAGACAATGTCGCGCCGCATGTCACGACGTGGGCGTACCAGGGCGGTGGAGGGCGTCCGCTCCACGGTCCGGCCGGCGACCAGCCCGGGCGGCCGTCGGGCCGGTGGCCGGGATCCAGCCCGGGCAGGCGAGCGCCGTGACCAGCCCGGGCGGCCCTCGGCCCGTCGGCCGGGATCCAGCCCGGGCAGGCGAGCGCCGTGACCAGCCCGGGCGGCCGTCGGGCCGTGGGCCGGGATCCAGCCCGGGCTGGCGGTCAGGCGGCGGCGTCGAGGGCGGTGACGAGGGCGGCGACCAGCTCGTCGCCGTCGACCGACGGGCCGATGCCGGCGCCCACGCCGGCGAGCAGCGTCCCGTCGAGGTCGGCGCGCAGCAGCGACGCGAGGGGCGCCGGGTCCCACGTCACCGGGACGGCGCACTGGAACCGGGCGGCGGCCCGGGTGCGCCGCTGACTGATGCCGACGACCTTCGCGTCACCGACGAGGACCTCGCCCGGACCCCGGCCGGCGAAGCACACCGTCCCGCCGAGGGGCCCGCACGCCAGGCCGTCCTCGTGCAGGCGCGTGCCCTCGATGCCGACGGCGGCGAGCGCCGCCTGCCACGCCCGGCCGATCGGCAGGAAGGCGCGGCCGACGTCGTCGGTCCAGAGCGGGTGGCCCCGGGGCACGATCACGTCCACCCAGTGGGGGTCGCCGGGCGCCACCCAGACCGCCCCTCCCCCGCTGCGCCGGCGGGCGACCTCCACACCGGCGGCGTCGGCCGCCGCCCGGTCGACCACGTCGTCGCGCTGGGTCGAGCCGAGCACCACCGCCGGGGCGGTGACGTCGAGGACCCAGATGCGGGCGACCCCGTCGTCGGGCACCTCGAGCCCGTGCAGCTCGCCGGCCGTGCCGGCGAACCGCTCAACCACCCACCTCCCCTGCGAAGTCGACGAGAAGCGGTTCAGCACCGGGACATCATGTCGTCGAGCTCGCCGGGGTCACGCCGACAGCGCCGGCTCGAGCCCGAGGTAGGGGTACCAGTCGTCGGGGACGGCGCCCACCGACACCACGATCCAGGCGTGGCCGGCCGGCGCCCGGGGCGCGGAGCGCAGGGACATGCCGGTCTCGGCGAGCAGGCGGTCGCGCTTGCGGACGTTGCACGGCCGGCACGCGGCCACGACGTTCTCCCACGTGTGCGGCCCGCCCTTGGCCCGGGGCACGACGTGGTCGATGGACTCGGCGGCGGCGCCGCAGTACTGGCACGACCCGCCGTCGCGGGCGAACACGGCCCGGCGGTTGAGGGCGGCCCGGCGCCCGAAGGGCACCTTCACGAAGTGGCGGAGGCGGACCACCGAGGGCACGTCGACGCTCAGGTGCTCGGAGCGGAACAGGACCCCGGAGGTCGACACGAGGTCGGCCTTCTCGGCGAGCATGAGCACGGTCGCACGCCGGGCCGAGACCACCGAGAGCGGCTCGAAGGAGGCGTTGAGGACCAGTGCCCGTGCGGTCATGGCCGACGGGGTCCCCGGTGGGGTCTTCCGGCTGGTCGGACGGTGTCGGTCCAGGCCAGCCAGGCGAGCAGGTCGTCGACGTCCAGGCGGGCGCCGGGGTCGCCGTAGGCGGTGGTCATGCGGAACCGCAGCCACCCCCGGTCGGGCAGCGGGAGGAACGGCCGGCGCCGCCACCACCCCGCCGGCACCATGGCCTGCGCCTCTCGCAGCGCGACCGGCCACAGCCGCGGTCGGGCCGCCACGGCCACCGCCGCGCGCCCGAACCCGGCGCGGCGGGGGGACGGGTCGGCGCTCAGCTGCGGTGCTGGCTGGCCTTCCACGACGCTCCTGCGCCCTCGGGGCGCGGCTCCTTGGGCAGGCCCAGCACCATCTCGCCGACGATGTTCCGCTGGATCTCGCTGGAGCCGGCGTAGATGGTGCCGGCCCGGGCGGTGAGGAAGGTGCCGACCCACGACGCCGAGTCGTTCGGGGCACCCGGGTCGTCGGTCTGGAAGCTGGACGCCGGCGCCCGGCCGCTCGGGGTGAGGGCGTCGGCGCCGAGGATGTCGACGGCCAGCTCGGTGACCCGGCGGTTGTGCTCGGACCACTGCAGCTTGAACAGGCCGGCCTCGGGACCCGGGTGGGCTCCGGACAGGTAGGCCGTGAGCGTGCGCCAGCCCGACCACTTCATGATCTCGACCGTGGTGTGGGCGGCCGCCAGCCGCTGGCGGATCACCGGGTCGGTGTCGACGCCGCGCTCCCGGGCGAGCGCCGTGAGGCGGTCGAGCTCGATGCGGAACGAGACGGGGAAGGTGGCGGCGGCGTCGCCGCGCTCGTAGCCGAGCAGGGTCATGGCCACGGCCCAGCCGTTGTTGACGCCGCCGACGACGTTCTCCTTCGGGCAGCGGGCGCCGGAGAAGAACACCTCGTTGAACTCGGAGTCACCGTTGATCATCTCGATCGGGCGGACCTCGACGCCGGGCTGGTCCATCGGCACGAGGAGGAACGAGATGCCCCGGTGCTTGGGTGCGTCCGGGTCGGTGCGGGCGAGCACGAAGATCCAGTTGGCGAGGTGCCCGGCCGAGGTCCAGATCTTCTGGCCGTCGATCACCCACTCGTCGCCGTCGAGGACGGCCCGGCAGCCGAGGTTGCCGAGGTCGGAGCCGGCGTTGGGCTCGCTGTAGCCCTGGCACCAGCGGTGCTCGCCGCTCAGGATCTTCGGGATGAACTCGCGCTTCTGCTCCTCGGAACCCCACTGGAGGATGGTGTTGCCGACCATCTGGATGCCGAAGACGTCGTTCGGACCGCCGGTGGGCACGCCCGCCCGGGCGAACTCCTCGGCGAGCACGACCGTCTCGGTCTCGGTGAGCCCGGGCCCGCCGTACTCGGCCGGCCACCGGGGGGCGAGCAGCTGGTTGTCGGCGAGCGTGCGCCGCCACTGCTCGGTCCAGTCGTGGACCTGGTCGCGCGGCAGGGCGCCGATGCCCTTCCAGTCGGCGGGGAGGTGCTCGGCGAGGAACGCCTGGACCTTCTCGCGGTACGCCTCGGCCTCGGGACCCCACGTCGGCTGCACGGTCCAGAGTCTGGCACGCCGTCAGGCGATGCCGATGTCGATGGCCCGGGCGCGCAGCGAGACCGCGGCGGCGCCGACGAGCGGGCCGGCGTCGCCGAGCCCTGCCGGCACCACCCGGGCGCCGGCGGCGAAGTCGAGGTGCCCGCACAGCCGGTCGACCTCGGCCTGGGCGGCGGCGAAGAACGGCTCGCCGTAGCCGAGGGCGACCGACCCGGCCACCACGGCGAGGCGCAGGTCGAGCAGGTTGGCGACCGACGCCACCGCCCGGCCCACCAGCGTGCCGGTGCGGGCCCGGACGTCGTCGGGCGCCGCGGCGGCCGGTCCCCCGGTGCGCACGGCGATGGCCGTGCCGCTGGCCTCTGACTCGAGCAGGCCGGCCGGGTGGCGGTCCCAGGGCTCGGTCCCGTCGGCGACGAAGACGTGACCGATGTGGCCGGCGTTGCCCGAGGCGCCCTCCAGCAGCCGCCCGCCGCTGACGATGCCGCCGCCGACGCCGGTGGACACGACCATGGCCACGAAGTCGCGCTCGCCCCGGGCGGCACCGCGCCACCCCTCCCCCAGGGCCAGCGCCTTCGCGTCGTTGTCGACGTCGACCCGCAGGCCGAGGTGGTCGGCGAGGCGCCGCCGCAGCGGGAACCGCCGCCACGCCGGGATGTTCAGCGGCGAGACCTCCTCTCCGCCGGGCGACATGGGGCCGCCGCAGCCGACCCCGCACGCCGCGACGGGTTCCCCGCCTCGGACCTCGTCCGCCAGCTCGGCGAGGGCGGCGAACAGCGCCTCGCCCGAGGGGGCGACGGTCGGACGGGCGGCCCGGCGACGGAGCGCGCCGTCGTCGTCGACCAGCGCCGCGGCCAGCTTCGTGCCGCCGATGTCGATCGCCAGCGTCGCCACGCCGGAACCGTAGACCCGTCGTCGCTGGCGCTCGTCCGATCGGGGGTCCGGCCCCGTAGTCTCGGTGATCCGGCGGGCGTGCCGCGACGGGCGCGCCGGCACGAGGACACGGCAGGAGGAACGGGTGGCGACGAGCCAGCAGGACGCACCGCGAGGTCTCACGGTGGCCGAGGTGTGCGAGCGCATCGCCACCGAGGTCGAGACCGTCATCTGCGGCAAGCGCCCCGTCATCGACCTGGTGCTGGCCGCGCTGCTCGCCGACGGGCACGTGCTGCTCGAGGACGTGCCCGGCGTGGGCAAGACCAGCCTCGCCAAGGCCCTCGCCGGGTCGATCGAGGGCGACTTCGGGCGCATCCAGTTCACGCCCGACCTGCTGCCCACCGACGTCTCCGGCGTCACCATCTACCGGCGCGGCCGCGACGAGTTCCAGTTCCGACCGGGGCCCGTGTTCGCCAACATCGTCCTCGCCGACGAGATCAACCGGGCGTCACCGAAGACCCAGGCCGCCCTCCTCGAGGCGATGGCCGAGCGCCAGGTCACCGTCGACGGCGTCACCCACGGGCTGGCGGCGCCCTTCCTCGTGCTCGCCACCCAGAACCCGATCGAGCACGAGGGCACCTTCCCGCTCCCGGACTCCCAGCTCGACCGCTTCCTCGTGCGCATCGACGTGGGCTACCCCGACGCCGAGGCCGAGCTGGCCATGCTCGACAGCCACGGCAGCGTCGACCCGCTGGCCTCGGTGCGCCCGGTCGCCACCACCGCCGACGTGCTCGCCATGCGCCAGGCGGCGGCCGCCGTCCACGTCGCCCCGGCGCTGAAGCAGTACCTGGTCCAGCTCGCCGAGCGCACCCGCAGCCACCCGCAGCTCGAGCTCGGCATGTCGCCCCGGGCGACGCTGAGCTTCATGCGCATCGCCCGCGTGTGGGCGTCGATGCAGGGCCGCGACTACGCCACGCCCGACGACGTCAAGGCCCTGGCCGTGCCGGTGCTCGCCCACCGGCTGCTGGTCACCCCCGAGGCCGACCTCCAGGGCATCCAGGCGTCCGACGTGGTGCGCGACGTGCTCGACAGCGTCCCGGTGCCCCGGCCCCGGTCCGCCTAGGGGTCCACCGTGCGCCCGACCCGCACCGGGGTCCTCGTCGGCGTCGGCGCCGCCGGCCTCGTCCTGCTCGGCCGGTTCCTCGGCCTGCGCGAGCTGTACGCGATCGGGGCGGCGCTGGGCCTGCTCGCGCTGGTCTGCGGGCTGTGGGTGGCGCTGCGCCGCATCGACATCGTCGTGTCCCGCAGCGTGCGCCCGAGCCGCGTGCACGTCGGCGGCCCCTGCACCGTCGAGGTCCAGGTGCGCAACCGCTCCCGCCGGGCGACGCCCGTGCTGCGCCTGCTCGACCCCGTCTCCGGCACGGCCGGGGCCGACCTGCTGCTCCCGCCCATCGCCCTGCGCAAGACCACGACCGTGGCGTACCGGCTGCCCACCGCCCGCCGGGGCATCGTCGTCGTCGGGCCGATGCAGGTGGCCATGTCCGACCCGTTCGGCCTCGCCTCGGTGCGCAACCCGGCGGCGCCCTCGGTCGAGGTCACCGTGCTGCCCCGGGTCGACGACATCCCGCCGCTGCCCCGCACGGTGGGTCCCGACCCCGACGGCACGGCCGAGACCGGCTCGCTGGGTCGCAGCGGCGAGGACTTCGCCGCGCTGCGCCCGTACATCGTCGGTGACGACCTGCGCCGGGTGCACTGGCCGTCGTCGGCGCGCACCGGCGAGCTGCTCATCCGCCAGCACGACGTGCCCTGGCAGGGACGCGTGTGCGTGGTGCTCGACCTGCGGCGCAGCACCAGCGACGCCGAGTCGCTCGAGCGGGTGATCTCGGCGGCGGCGTCGATCCTGCGCGCCCACCTCCGCCGCGGCGACCACGTCCGCCTGGTGACCACCACCGGCGTCGACAGCGGCTACGGCGTGGGCAGCTCGCACCTCGACGGCCTGCTCGAGTACCTCGCCGTCGCCGAGCGCACCAGCACGGGCAGCCTGCAGATGGCCCTCGAGCTGGTCGAGCGGGGCGCGTCCGGTGCGGTGGTGCTGGTCAGCGGCCGGCCCTCCGACGCCGACGTCGACCTCCTCGAGCGCGCGGGCACCGCCGTGTCGAGCCGGCGCATCGTCCGCTTCGACCGCACCGAGCGGACCACCACCGCCCGGCGCAGCGAGGTGGTCGGCATCGGCGCCGGCGAGGGCTTCGCCCAGGCGTGGAGCGAGGCCACCGGCGGCACCGCCCGGCGTCGACGTCGCACCACGGCGGTGGCGCCGTGACCACCGCCTCGTTCCCCACCGCCCACCTCGACCGGCGACGGGTCGCCCGCCCGTTCCCCGTCCTGCCCGTCGGCGAGGCGCTCTTCGCCCTCGTCAGCGTCGTGACCGTCCTCAGCCTGCGCCGGGTGTTCGCCGGCGGCGACTGGTTCGCGCCGCTGCTCCTCCACGCCCTCGCCGCCCACGGCACGGTCACGCTCCTCCGCCGCCGCCAGGTGGCCACCGCCACGGCCGTGGCCGCCGCCGCCGTCGTCGGGGTGGTGGTGATCGCCGCCGTCCACGCCGGCGAGGCCACCACCTTCGGCCTGCCCACTCCGGCCACGATCGACGCCCTGCTCGACGCCGTGGGCAGCGCGTTCGGGCAGTTCGAGGACGTGAAGGCGCCGGCCGAACCGGTGGACGGGTTCCTCATCGCCACGGCCGCGGCGGTCTGGGCCGGCGCCATCGTCGGCGACTGGGCCGCCTTCCGCGCCGACGCCGCCTTCGAGGCGGTGCTGCCGGCGGCGTCGCTGTTCGGCGTGGCGTCGGTGCTCGGCGCCGACGTCGACCGCATCCCGCTCGCCGGCGCCTGGATCGCCGTGGTGCTCGGCTTCGTGCTCGTCCGCCGGGCCGACCGGGTGGGGCGCACCTCGACCTGGGTCGGCGACCACCGCACGCGCGGCCCCCGCGCGCTGGTCCTGCTCGGGCTCGCCCTCGCCCTCGCCGCCTCGGTCGTCGCCGCCGTCGTCGGCCCCCGGCTGCCCGGCGCCGAGGCCGACGCCGTGGTGTCGCTCACCGACCTCGGCGACGACGACCCCGGCACGCGCGTCACGGTGAGCCCGCTGGTCGACATCCGCTCGCGCCTGGTCCAGCAGGCCGCCGTCGAGGTCTTCACCGTCCGCAGCCCCCAGCGCGCCTACTGGCGGCTGACCTCGCTCGAGACCTTCGACGGGGCGATCTGGAAGTCGAACGGCTCCTACGGCGAGGCGTCGGGCGACCTCGACGACGGCGTGCCCGTGGCCGCCGACCGCATCGAGTTCGACCAGCAGTTCCAGATCTCGGCGCTCTCGCAGATCTGGCTGCCCGCCGCCTACGAGCCCCAGGCCGTGCAGGTGCCCCAGCCGGTCCGGTACGACGAGGTGAGCGGCACGCTCATCGTCGACACCGACGTGCCCACCTCCGACGGCACCGCCTACGCCGTGCGCTCGGCGCTGCCCCAGCACCAGCCCGACGCGCTGGCGGGCGCCTCCACGCTGGTGCCCGCCGAGCTGGCCGCCACCTACCTGCAGCTGCCCGAGGGCTTCTCACCCGAGGTGCGGGCGCTGGCCCAGGAGGTCACGGCCGGGGCGACGTCGCCCTACGACGCGGCGCGGCGCCTGCAGGACTTCTTCCGCGACGGCTTCACCTACGACATCGCGGTCGACCTCGACCACGACATCGGCGACCTCGAGTCGTTCCTCTTCGAGGTTCGCGCCGGCTACTGCGAGCAGTTCGCCGGCGCCTACGCCGCCATGGCCCGCAGCCTCGGCCTCCCCGCCCGGGTGGCCGTGGGCTTCACGCCCGGCATCCAGGACCCGGCCGACCCGGAGCTGTTCCGGGTTCGGGGCGAGCACGCCCACGCCTGGCCCGAGGTGTTCCTCGGCGAGTACGGCTGGGTGGCCTTCGAGCCGACGCCGGGCCGGGGCGCCCCCTTCGCCGAGCAGTACACCGGCATCCCCGAGCAGCAGGCCGCGCCGG
>JBKHXT010000135.1:0-44863 GCA_046565885.1 Acidimicrobiia bacterium | reverse complement strand
GGGCCAGTCGTCGAGGAAGTCCTCGAGGATCCGCAGCGTGTCGAGGTCGAGGTCGTTCGTCGGCTCGTCGAGGAGCAGGACGTTCGGCTGCGCGAGCAGCGTGAGGAGCAGCTGCAGGCGCCGGCGCTCGCCGCCGGACAGGGTCTCGACCGGCGCCCACTGGGCGTCGCCGTCGAACCAGAACCGCTCCAGCAGCGCCGTGTCCTCCCAGGACATCTCGCGCTTGCCGCCGGTGACGAGGTCGCGCACCCGCGCCCTCGGGTCGAGCTCGGCGGCGTCCTGGCTGAACACGCCGATGCGCACGGTGGGGCCGACGTCGATGGCACCGGCGTCCGGCACCCGCTGCCCGGCGAGGATCCGCAGCAGCGTGGTCTTGCCGGCGCCGTTCGGGCCCACGATGCCGAGCCGCTCCCGGTTGTCGAGCACGAGGTCGACGCCATCGAACAGCGTGCGCCCGTCGACCGCGGCGGCCAGGCCCGTCGCCTCGATGACCTTGTCGCCGAGGCGGGGCGTGCCGAGGTGAAGCTGGAGCGCCTCCTGGCGGACGTCGGCGTCGCGGGGCGCGCCCTCGACCAGCGCCGTGGCCGCCTCGATGCGGGCCTTGGGCTTGGAGGTCCGGGCCGGGGCGCCGCGCCGCAGCCACGCCAGCTCGGCGCGGGCGAGGTTCCGGCGCTTCGACTCGGCGGCCGCCGCCCGCTCCGCCCGCTCCGCCTTGTGCTCCAGGTAGGAGGCGTAGCCGCCCTCGTGGACGAAGTGGGAGCCCCGGTCGAGCTCGAGCATGCGGTTGCAGACCCGGTCGAGCAGGTGGCGGTCGTGGCTGACCATCAGCAGCCCGCCCCGGAAGCCGGCCAGCCACTCCTCGAGCCAGGCGATGGCGGTGACGTCGAGGTGGTTCGTGGGCTCGTCGAGGATGAGCAGGTCGGCGTCGTCGGCCGGACCACCGCCGGGCGGGCCGACGGACAGCAGCGCCCGGGCGAGGGCGACCCGCTTGACCTGCCCGCCGGAGAGCTGGTCGGTGGGGCGGTCGTCGAGCCCGGCGAGGCCGAGCCGGTCGCGCACGGCGGCCGCCTCCCAGCCGTCGCCGGTCACCGAGGCGACGGTGCCGGCCGGCAGCGGCGCGTCCTGGTCGAGATGGCTGATCCGGGCGCCGCTCCCCCGCCGGATGGTCCCGGCCTCGGGGGCCCGGGTCCCGGCGAGGGCGCCGAGCAACGTCGACTTCCCGGTGCCGTTCACGCCCACGATCGCCAGGCGGTCGCCGGACGACACGGTGAGCGAGAGCCCGTCGAACAGCGCCCGGTCGGGACGGGTCGCCCGCAGGTCGGTGGCGTCGACGAGGATCACCGGTCGATCGTGCCAGCCGACGTGGTGGATCGACGACCGCGCCAGCAGACTGGACGGCCGTGCCCGCCCACCCGCCGCTGCGCATCGGTCCGCTGACCGCCGATCCGCCGGTCGTCCTCGCGCCCATGGCCGGGGTGACCAACGGGCCGTTCCGGGCGCTGTGCCGGCGCTACGGGGCGGCGCTGTACGTGTCGGAGATGGTGGGCGCCCGGGCCGTGGTCGAGGGCAACGAGCGCACCTTCCACATCGCCCGCTTCGCCGACGACGAGCCGATCCGCTCGATCCAGCTGTACGGCACCGATCCGGCCGTCATGGGCGAGGCGGTCCGGCGGGTGCGCGACGAGGTCGGGGTCGACCACATCGACCTGAACTTCGGCTGCCCGGCCCGCAAGATCACGCGCCACGGCGGCGGCTCGGCGCTGCCGCTGCGCCCGAAGCTGTTCGCCGCCGTCGTCGACGCGGCCGTGCGCGGCGCCGGCGACGTGCCCGTCACGGTGAAGATGCAGGTCGGCCTCGACGAGCAGCGCAGGACCTGGCTGGTCGCCGGCCGCCTGGCCGAGGACGCCGGCGCCGCCGCCGTGGCCGTCCACGCCCGCACCGCCGAGCAGCTGTACTCGGGCGTCGCCGACTGGTCGACCATCGCCGAGCTGAAGGAGGCGGTGACCACCATCCCGGTCCTGGGCAACGGCGACATCTGGGAGGCCGCCGACGCCCTCGAGATGATGCGCACCACGGGCTGCGACGGCGTCGTCATCGGCCGGGGCTGCCTGGGCCGGCCGTGGCTGTTCCGCGACCTGGCCGCCGCCTTCGCCGGCGAACCCGTGCCGGCGCCGCCGAGCCCCGGCGAGATCGTCGAGATGGTGCGGACCCACGGCGAGATGCTCGCCGAGTGGTTCGGCGAGGAGTCCGGGATGAAGGAGCTGCGCAAGCACACCGGCTGGTACCTCCAGGGGTTCTCCATCGGCCGGCCGCTGCGGGGCGCGCTGCGCTCGGTCTCGTCGGTGGCGGAGCTCGATCGTCTGCTGGGCGAGATCGACGGCGACGTGCCGTTCCCGCCGGAGGCCATGCGGATGCAGCGGGGCCACACCACCGGCCCCCGCCCGGTGAAGCTGCCCGACGGCTGGCTCGACGACCCCGACGCCGTCGAGCCGCCCGACCGCCTCGCCGACCTCGTCGTGAGCGGTGGCTGACCCGACGGTCCTCCTGGCCTCGGGGTCGGCCCGTCGGCTGGAGCTGCTCCGCCGGATCGGCGTCGAGCCGCTGGTGCGGGTGGCCGACGTCGACGAGACGCCGGTGCCCGGCGAGCCACCGGCCGAGACGGTGGCCCGCCTGGCGGCCGCCAAGGCGAGGGCGGTCGACGCGCCGCCCGGCACGCTCGTCATCGCCGCCGACACCGAGGTGGTCCTCGACGGCGTGGTGCTCGGCAAGCCCGCCGACCGGGGGCAGGCCGCGGCGGTGCTGACGGCGCTGTCCGGCCGCGACCACGAGGTCATCACCGGCGTCCACCTCCGCTGCGACGACCGGGAGGCCAGCGCCGTGGTGGGCACGATCGTCCGGTTCCGCGCCCTGCGGGCCGATGAGATCGAGGCGTACGTCGCCGGTGACGAGCCCTACGACAAGGCCGGCGGGTACGGCATCCAGGGTGCCGCCGGGATGTTCGTCGACCGGATCGAGGGCAGCGACACGAACGTGATCGGGCTGCCGCTGGCGACCGTCGTCGAGCTGGCTGCCGAGGTCGGGGTCACCCTCCTGCCCCGCTGACCCGTTCCGCGGCCGCTGCCAGATCGGTCAGCTGACGCCGACGGGCTCCCGGGGGGCCTCGGGCTCGCCGTCGCCGCCGCCATCTCCGTCCTCGGCGGCGGGTGCCGGCGCGTGGTCGGCCCGGGCCCGGGCGAGCTGCTCGCGGTGGTCGGGGGCGCCCTCGACGTGCAGCTCGGGCAGGAGCCGGTCGAGCCACCTCGGCAGCCACCAGTTCCGCTCGCCCAGCAGCTCCATCGTCGCCGGCACCAGCAGCATGCGGACGAGGGTGGCGTCGAGGAGCACCGCCATGCCGAGGCCGGTCCCGAAGACCTTCACGATGCGGCCGTCCTCGAGCAGGAAGCTGCCGAACACCACGACCATGATCGCCGCCGCCGCGCTGATGACCCGGGCCGTGGCCGCGAGGCCGTCGGCCACCGAGTTCTGCGCGTCGCCGGTCTTCTCGTACTCCTCCTTGATGCGGGAGAGCAGGAAGACCTCGTAGTCCATCGACAGGCCGAAGACGATGGCGAACATCATCATCGGGATGAACGGCTCGATCGGCGCCGGCTCGATGCCGGTGAGCCCGCCGAGCCAGCCCCACTGGAAGACGGCCACGACGATGCCGTAGGCGCCGGCGATCGAGAGCATGTTCAGGATCACGGCCTTCAGCGGCACCAGCAGCGAGCGGAAGACCATCATCAGCAGCACGAACGACACACCCAGCACGACGCCGAAGAACACGAGGCTGCGGCCGGCCAGGTAGTCGGAGAAGTCGACCGACACGGCGACGAAGCCGGTGACCGACACGTCGAGCTGGTCGCCGGCCGCCGCCGGGATGACCTCGTCGCGCAGCCGCTCGATGAGCTGCTCGGTCTCGGCGTCCTGGGGTGCGGACGTCGGGATGACCCGCACCAGCGCCGCCGTCGGCTGCGCCGGGTCGTTGGGGAACGCCGGCGTCACGGAGGCGACCCCCGGGTCGGCGGCGACGGCCGCCGCCACGGCCTGGAACCGTCCGAGCTGGTCGGGCGAGTCGAGCGGGGCGACGACGAAGAAGGGGCCGTTGAAGCCGGGGCCGAAGCCCTCGCTGAGCAGGTCGTAGGCCTGGCGGGTGGTGGAGTCCTCGGGGAAGTTGCCCTCGTCGGAGAAGCCGAAGCGCAGGCCGAGCACCGGGAGGGCGAGCAGGACGAGCAGCACCGTGCCGCCGATGGCGAACGGCCAGGGCCGGCGCTGGATGAGGTGGCTCCACCGGTACCAGCCGCTCTCCCGGATCGGCTTCTGCTCACGACGGGGGACGATCCGCTTGAGCGCCGGCACGAACGAGCCGACGACGAGCACGACCGGCGCCAGCGGCAGGCCGATGAGCAGCGCCGGGATGCCGAGGCCCACGCCGAGGAGGGCGACGGCGACCAGGCCGGCGGCGACCAGGCCGCGCCAGCGGGTCACCTCCACCTTCAGCTGGGCGAAGCCGAGCAGCGCCGGCAGCAGCGTGGTGGACGCGGCCATGGTCACGGCCACGGTGGTGGCGGCGGCGACGCCGAGGCCGGCGATGAACTCGAGCCCGATGAGCAGCAGGCCGAGCAGCGAGACGACGACGGTGACGCCGGCGAAGACGACGGCCCGCCCGGCCGTGTCGATGGCCGCCATGGCGGCGACCTCGGGCGGTTCGCCCTCGTGCAGGTACTCCCGGAACCGGGTGACGATGAAGAGCGCGTAGTCGATGCCCACGCCGAGGCCGATCATCGCCCCGATCTGGAGGGCGAAGTCCGGCATCGTCGTGACGTTCGACAGCAGGTTCGTGAGGATGAGGCCGAGGCCCACGCCCGCCACGGCGACGGCGATCGGCAGCCCCATGGCGAGCACCGAGCCGAAGGACACGATCAGCACGACGATGGCGAAGGACAGGCCGATCAGCTCCGACTCCGGCGGCTCGAACTCGGCGAGGATCTCGCCGCCGATCTCGACCTGCAGCCCGGGCACCTGCTCCTCGAGCTCGGCCGCCCGCGCCGCCAGCTCGGCACCCAGCTCGCCCGACTCGGCGAACGTCACGTCCTCGCTGATCTCGATCCGGGCGAAGGCCACCTGGCCGGCGAAGTCGCCCTCCTGCGCGATCTGACCGAAGGCCTCCGGCGCGTACGGGCTGGTGACGGTGATGCCGTCCTGGTCCTCGGCGTAGGCGAACAGCTCCTCGACCGCGGCCTGGACCTGGGGATCGGCCACGCCCTGCTCGGCCTGGAACACGATCGTGCCCTGGTTGCCGGCGCCGAGGCCGCCGAAGCGCTCCTCGAGCACCTCGAAGCCGGTGCGGCTCTCGGACTCGGGCGCCTCGGGATCGCCGCCGAAGTCGGAGCCGGCCACGCCGACGCCGACGCCGGCGACGACGATGGTGACCACCCACGTCAGCGCGACGAGACGGCGGTGCCGGAAGCACCAGCGGGCGAGGTTCATGTACACGGCTGGGCCCTCCCGTCGCTCGGGGCGTGCGACGCCCGGAGCCTACGAGGGGCCCGCACCCCCCTCGCCACCGTTGTGACCGGTGGCACGCTCGTGCGCGAGCAGCCACGCCTTGCGCTCGACGCCGCCGCCGTAGCCGCCGAGCGACCCGTCGCTGCGGACCACCCGGTGGCACGGCACGACGAGCCAGGCGGGGTTGGCGCCGTTGGCCGTACCGACGGCTCGGACGGCTCCCGGCGAGCCAACCGCCGCCGCGAGCTCGGCGTAGCTCCACGTCGAGCCGACCGGGATGGTGCGCAGCGCGTCCCACACCTGCTGCTGGAACGGCGTGCCGACCAGGTCGACGACGACGTGGTCGAGGGCGGCGACGTCGCCGTCGACGTACCGCTGCACGGCCGCGGCGGTGGCGGTGTCGCCCTCGACCCAGTCGCCGGCGTACCGGCGGCGGACGCGCTCGGCGACGCGGTCGAAGTGGTCGTCGAACGCGCAGGCGACGAGTCGCTCGGCGCCGTCCCCGTCGACGGCCACGGCGACCCGCACCGGGCCCTCCGGCGTCGGGACGAGCGTGGTGGTGACGGTCGGGCTCACGGGCCGTGACCTCCTTCGGGTCGGGGTGCGGTCCACAGGTGCATGGCGGCGTAGGCCCGCCACGGGCGCCAGCGGTCGGGGTCGGCGTCGCCGACGAGGCGGCGCAGGTGGAGGTCGTCGGCGGGGAACGCGTCCGGCTCGCCGGTGCGCAGGGCCACGTACTCGGCGGTCCACGGGCCGATGCCCTTCAGCGCCACCAGGGAGGCGACGAGCTCGCCGTGGTCGACGCTCCCGTCGAGGACCAGGGCGCCGGACAGCACGGCGTCGGCCACGCGGCGCACGGTGGCGGCGCGCTGGCCGTTCATGCCGAGCTGCTCGAGCGGGGCGTCGAGCAGGTCCTCGGGGCGGGGGAAGGCGCCGCCGAGGCCGTGGGCGGCGACGATCCGTCCGACCACCGTGCGGGCGGCGGCGACCGACACCTGCTGGCCCACGACGGCGCGCACCGCCGCCTCGAAGCCGCTCCACCACGACGGCACCCGCAGCCCGGGTCGGGCGGCGACCAGGGGCGCCAGCCGCGGGTCGGCGGCGAGGTGGGCGTCGACGGCGAGCGGATCGGCGTCCAGATCGAAGATCCGGCGCACGCCGGCGACGACCGTGCCGAGGTGGGTGCCGGCGGGGAGGTCGACGGTGACGGCCACCCCGCCCTCGACCGGCCGCACGAGGATCGTGCCGCGCCGGTCGCCCACGGCGACGTGGCGGCGGTAGGTGTCGCCGACCACCTCCTCGAGGCCGGGCGCCGCCCGGCCGGCGAGCCAGTCGAGGACGAGGTGGGCGTCGAAGGGCGCTCGGGCGGCGAGGCGCAGCGTCAGACCGCCGGCGGGGCCGTCACCGCTACCGCCGGCGGGACGCCCCGAGCGCCGCTCGGACCGGATCTGGGTCGGCGTGGCGTGGAAGACGGCCCGGCACACGTCGTTGCACTGGCGGACGCTGCCGAACCCGGCGGCGAAGGCGACGTCGGCCACGCGCAGGTCGGTGTCGACGAGCAGCCGGCGGGCGAGGTGCGCCCGCCGCGTGCGGGCGACGGCGTCCGGGGTCGTCCCGAGGTGCTCCCGGAACAGCCGTCGCAGGTGGCGGTCGCCGACGTGGAGGCGGGCGGCGAGCGCCGCCACGTCGCCCTCGTCCAGCGCGCCGGCGTCGATCAGGCGCAGCGCCCGGTCGACGACGCCGGCGCCGCCCTTCCAGCGGCTCGACCCGGGCGCCGCCTCCGGCCGGCAGCGCCGGCACGGCCGGAAGCCGGCGTCCTCGGCCGCGGCGGGGTGGGCGTAGAAGTCGACGTTGCGGGCCAGCGGCGTGCGCGACGGGCAGATCGGCCGGCAGTAGACGCCGGTCGTGCGCACGCCGACCCAGAACCGCCCGTCGAAGCGGGGGTCGCGGCTGCGCAGCGCCTCGTAGCAGCGCCCGGGCTCCAGGCGGTCGGCGATCTCCGGCACGCCTCAATCGTGCCCCACCGGCCGGCGGGCGTCTGGCGGGATCCGGACATGGGAGTGCCGCCTGGGCCGATGGCTACGTTGCCGGTCGTGACCGATCCCGTGCAGCTCTCCATCGACGACGGCGTCGCCGTCGTCCGCCTCGACGACGGCAAGGCCAACGCCGTGTCACACCGCCTCGTCGAGCAGCTCCACGCCGCGCTCGACCGGGCCGAGGCGGAGGCCAGCGCCGTCGCCATCATCGGCCGCGAGGGCCGGTTCTCCGCCGGGTTCGACCTGTCGGTCATGACCCAGGGCGCCGACGCCACCCGCGGCCTGGTCCGGGCCGGCGGCGAGCTGCTCATGCGCGTCTTCACCCACCCGCAGCCCACGGTGGCGGCGGTCACCGGCCACGCCCTCGCCGCCGGCGCCCTGCTCTGCCTGGCGTGCGACACCCGGCTCGGCGCGGCCGGCGCCCCGGCGAAGATCGGCCTGAACGAGACGGCCATCGGCATGGGCCTGCCCTGGTACGGCGTGCGCCTCGGCGAAGCCCGCCTGTCCGTGCGCCACCGCCAGCGGGCGGTGCTCCAGGCGGAGATCTACGACATGGCCGGCGCCGTCGACGCCGGCTACCTCGACGAGCTGGTCGAGGGCTCGGTCGAGGAGGCCGCCGTCGAGCGCGCCCGCCAGCTGGGTCAGCTGCCGTCGGGGGCCTACGCCTTCACGAAGCGGCGCCTGCGTCAGGCGATCGCCGACGACGTGCTCGCCGGCCTCGACGCCGACATGGACACGATGGTGCCGCCCGGCGCCTGACGTTCCGTGGCCGCTGCCAGAACCGTTCCGTGGCCGCTGCCAGAACGGTCAGGGGCGGCGTCGGAGGACGAAGATCGGCGTCGAGCCGATGCCCTTGAGCTCACGGGGCTTCAGCGACTTGGCCGTCAGCCTCCCGTCCCCGAGGTCGCCGAGGGCGGCGACCAGGTGCTCGTCGGCCAGGACCGTCCCGGGGCGGGCGTAGGAGACGAGGCGGCTGGCGAGGTTCACCGGCGGGCCGAACAGGTCGCCGAGGCGTGACAGCACGGGCCCGCAGGCCAGGCCGACCCGGAGGTCGGGCTGGTCGCCGCCGAAGGCCTCGACCAGGTCGAGCGCGAGCTCGGCCGCCGGGCGGGGATCGTCGAAGGCGAAGAGCACGGCATCGCCGATGAGCTTCACGACCCGGCCACCCCGCTCGGTGATGAGGTCGGCGGTGGTCGCCTCGAAGGACTCGATGAGCTCGTTGAGGTGCGACTCGGGGAGCCGTCCCGACAGCCGGGTGAACGAGACGACGTCGGCGAAGCCGACCGTCAGCTCCGGCTGCTCGAGGTCGACGCCGGCCATCCGCCGGACCGCACCGGCGTACAGGTGCCGGCGGAGCAGGTAGGACAGCTCGCGCTCGATCAGCGGGTTCACCAGCTCGGCCGCGAGGACCATGACGTCCTCGGTCTCCCCCGGCGGGAGCACCTCCATCTCCTCGAGCGCCTGGTCGACGACGGAGTGCATGGCGTCGGCGACCCGGCCCATCGACTGGCCGAGGAGGCGGGCGAAGCGCACGGCGGTGTCGGCCGAGATGCCGCTCGTGCGCAGGAACCCCTCGATGGCCGACAGCGCCTCGACGTCGAGGGTCGTGAGGACGGCGGCGTCGTCCGGGAGGTTGGCGAAGCCCATGGCCCGCCACAGGCGCCGCCCCAGCTCCTCGCTGGCGCCGGCACGCTGCCACACCTCGGGCGGCGTGAGCGACGGCGGCTCGCCGAACAGCACCACCGACTGGGCGAGGCGGCGCAGCGCCTCGGGGCCCTCCGCCTCGGCGCGGGCGACCAGCTCGGGGTCGACGCCCAGCGCGTCGCGCAGGTGCGCCGCCAGGTCGAACGGCTGCGGGGCGTCCGCGAGCTCGCTCACTCGACCACCGTGCACGAGATCACGACCCCGGCCTCCACCTGGCACTCGGCGATGCGATCGGCGTCGAGGGCCATGGTGAAGGTCCGCTCGCCGATGGTCAGCAGCGTGGGCGTGCCGCCCTGCGGGTCGGGCTCGATCGGCTCCCACGGCTCGAAGGCGGCGATGGCGTTGGCGGAGGCCACGTTGGCCGCACCGAGCCGGTCGCCCGCCGCGAGGGCGTCGAGCAGCGCCTGCGCCGCACCGGCGGTGTCGCCGCCGCCCTGGGCGGCTCCGATCCACTCGGCCTGGCACCGCTCCCGGGCGAGGGCCTGCAGGTCGCTGTCGGCGGCGAGCACCCGGCCGGTCCGGTCGTCCTCGCTGATGATGCCGGCCAGCTCGTCGACCCGGGGGTCGTCGGCCGCCGTCACGACCGCGTCGAGGTTCTCGCCGCTCGGCTCGGCGAGGTAGTCGAGGAAGACGTCGCAGAACCGGGGCGCCGGGGTCGACGTGCCACCGTCCTCGGTGGCGTCGTCCCGGGACGGGGCGGCGTCGTCGCCGTCGTCGCCGGTGCAGCCGAGCAGCAGCGCGCCGGCGAGCAGCGCGATCGGCAGCGAGCGCAGCGGGATCACGCCGCGCACCCTAGGAGCGCGACGACGCCAGCCCTCGCGCCACCGCCTGGTGCAGGGCGGGACGCAGCCGGGAGGCCGGCATGATCTCGTGCACCGAGCCGACCTGGCGGGCCCGCTCGACGCTGTGCACGGCGTCGAACTCCGCCGCCACCTCGCCCAGCTTCTCGTTGCGCACGGCGGCGCGCACGGCGGCCAGCTCCGCCCGCCGGTGCGCCTGCTCGGCGGGAGCGGCGCCGGCCACGGCCCGCTCCAGCTCGCGCACGCGGGGGTCGGCGCCGGTCCGGGCGTCGACCTCGCGGGTGAACACGACGGCGGCCGCCGGCGCCCCGCCGATCACCGATGCGTGCGCGCCCTCGACGGCCAGCACCTGCATGCGGTCGTTGAGCCGGCTGGAGAACACGACGAACGCGCCGCCGTGGTAGCGGGAGACGACGCACAGCACGATCGGCCCGTCGAAGTTCACGATGGCGCGGCCGATCTCGGCGCCGTACTCGAGCTGCAGGCGCCGCAGCGACTCCGGCGAGCCGTCGAAGCCCGAGAGGTTGGCGAGCACGACCACCGGCCGCACGCCGCTGGCGGCGTTGATGGCCCGGGCGACCTTCTTCGACGAGAGCGGGAACAGCGTGCCGGCGGACCACTGCGTCGGGCCGTCCGCGGGCAGCTGGCCCGTGCGCGGCAGCGGCCGCGACTCGACCCCGACGAGGCAGATCGGCAGCCCGCCGAGGTGGGCGTCCATGACCACGGCGCCCTCGGCCTCGGCCATGTCGCTCCACCGCTCGAGCGGCTCGAGGTCGTGGTCGACGACCGCCCGCATCACCGAGCGGATGTCGAAGGGCTTCTTGCGACCCGGGTTCGACTCCTCCGAGAAGATCTCGCCCACGGTGGTGAACGTGGTCCCCTCGCCGGCGTGCGGCTCGGACGTCACGTCGCGCTCGACGGGGTCGGTGGTGAAGGCGGCGCGGGGGCCGGTCTCGCCGGGCACCACGTAGGCGTGGTCGTAGTGGGCGAACAGCACGTCGACCGCCCCGACCATGTCCGGCGCCCAGTACTGCGCCTGGCCGTTGGGGCCCATCACCCGGTCGTGCCCGCCGATGCCGATGTTGTCCTCGGCCGACACGCCGCCGCTGAAGTCGATCGCCTGCTTGCCGGTGAGGACCATCGTCGAGTCGGGCGTCATGACGAGGATGCCCTTGGTGTGCATGAGCATCGTCGACTCGGCGTTCCAGTACGGCTGGGCGCCGACGTTGACGCCGGCCACCACCACGTTGATCTCGCCGCCGGCCTGGGTGAACTCGACGATGCGACGCAGCACGGCGGCCACCCAGTCGAGGTTCTCGCTGCCGCTGTCCATCGCGATGCGGGCGCCGGCCGACAGGGCGAACCACTCGATCGGCAGCCCGCGCTGCTCGGCGAAGTCGATGGCGGCGATCAGGCGGCGGCACTCGGCCTCGGCGATCGAGCCCATCGACCGGGTCGGATCGCCGAGCACCGCGACCCGGGTCATGCCCTCGGGCACCTTCTCGGTGGCCGCGGTCACCAGGCCCACGACCACGCCGGCGGTGTTCTGCGCCGGCGGCCGGTCGACCGGGACGAGGCGGTCGCCGTCGAGGTCGAGCTCGGTGAAGTGCCCCTCGCCGTGCTCGGCCTCGGTGGTGAGCAGCGGCACGATCTCCCAGGGGTGCACGTTGCCGCGGCGGCGGCAGGCCAGCACCTTCTGGGTGAGGTCGTCGAGGGGCCCCATCGGCTGGGTGGGCGGCTCGGTGAGCTGCATCGTCAGGCCCTTGCCGGGCTGGTAGCCCAGGCGGAGGACGACGTCGGCGACGTCCTGGGTGGCGGGGTCGACGATGCGCCCCTGCACGAGCACCTGCTCGATGCCGAGGCCGTTGGTGAGCGGCACGAGGCGGCGGGCCACGGCCGACACCTCGTCGAGGCTGATCTCGACCGGCGGCCAGACGAAGAGCATCACCCGGTTCCACTCGAGGCGGCGACGCCCGGGGTCGTCGGCCACGGCCCGCCGGATGCCGTCCAGGCACGCGACGAGCACGCGCTCGAGCTCGGGCAGGGCGATCAGGGCCCCGTCGGCGTCGCGGAGCGGGGTGATGTCGCGCACCTCCGCGACGGCGACCAACCGCTCGTCGCCGGGCTGGTCGCGGGCGACGCAGTCGAAGACGTGCACGTCGCCGGGCCCCGGCAGCCGGGTCAGGTCGAAGTTCTCGAGCCGCCAGAGCTGCAGGCGCTCGCCGATCATCGGGTGCAGGCCCCGGAAGGTGGCGTCCTCGACGAAGGCGTCGCCGTCGCGGCGCCACGACAGGTGGTGGACGGCCCGGTCCTCGTCGCCCGGCGCAGCGGCGACCACGGCGACGCGGCTGACCGACCCGGGGAGCCCGCCGGCGAGCGCACGGTCGACCTCGGCCACGAGCTCGTCGGCGGGCAGCGGCGCGTCGAGCCGGACGTACAGGTCGACCACGTGGTCGTCGGCACCGTCGATCGCAGCCGCCACCGCCGCCACGGCGTCCGCCAGCTCGCGCTGGGCGCAGGCCAGCCCGACGACGCGCTCGACGCCGCTGCGGTGGCGGGTGGTCGCGGTCACGAGCGGCGCGCCGGTGCGCCGGCGGACATCGGCGACCTCTCGCACCTTGTAGAAGCGACGGGTGAGGACCTCGACGAGCGCGGCCGACGCCGCGTCCGACCGGCCGAAGCCGTCGAGCGCGGCCACCTCGGCCATCAGCGGCACGGGCGTGGCCACCAGCTCGGCCAGCGCGGCGTCGTCGTCGGGGTCGACGACGACGGCCTCGAGCGCCCGGCGCACCTGCTCGTGGACGGCCGCCCGGTTCGACTCCACGAGGGGCTGGTCGATGCAGCGGTGGCGCACGCTGCGGGCGAGGTTGCCGATGGCCGGGTACTGGGCCTGCGTGGCGGCGATCAGCCGGTCGAGGACGTCGCGCAGCTCGTCGCGCTCGTCGTCGTCGCCGCACCGGGCGAGGCGCCGCTCGAGCAGCGCCTGCACGACCGGCAGCTGCTCGTCGCGCCGCAGCACGGCGCGGTGGATGCTGTGGACCGCCGCCTCCAGCTCGGGCGTGCGGTCGAGGACGTGGACCCCGTAGTGCGCGAGGGCGTCGTGGAGCCGGGCGCGGAACCGGTCGGGCAGGTCCTCGTGGTCGGCGTCGAGGGTGCGCAGGTAGGCGTGGAAGTGCTCGAGCGGGCTCCGGGCCTCGAGGCCGTGGTCCCGGTCGGCCTCGCGCCGGCCGCGGGTGAGGCCGCACAGGTCGGCGAAGATCCGCAGCAGCTCGAGCTCGCGGCGACCGTGCGCGTCGTGGCCGTCCGGCTCCTCGCGCAGCGCGGCCACGATCCGCTGGTCGACGTCGGCGGCGTCGAAGCCGAGCAGCAGGGAGCGCACGACGTCGAGGCGCCCGCCGGCGTCCTCCGCCGGGCGGCCGAGCTGCCGGAGCGACACGGCGGCGGTCGTGGCGCCGCCGTCCTCGGAGGAGGTGGCGCCGATCCGCAGCAGTGGGGCGCCCACGTCGACCTGGGTGTTGGGCGCCACGAGCACCTCCTCGACCACGCCGTCGGCGGGGCTGAGCAGCGCCGTCTCCATCTTCATCGCCTCCAGGACGGCGACCCGCTGGCCGGCTCGGACCTGGTCGCCGGGAGCGACGTCGACGGTGACGACCAGCGACACGGCCGGCGCCCGGAGCAGGCCACCGTCGTCGCGGGAGAAGCGGTGCACCACGCCGTCGACCTCGACCAGCACCTCGGTGCGCTGGATGTGGGAGACGACGCGGTGGGTGCGTGACGCCACGGTGAGCCGGCGGTGGGCGTCGTCGAGGCGGTCGAGCACCACGTCGACCACGTCGCCGTCGAGGGTCACCCGGTACCAGCCGGCCAGGTCGCCGGTGGCGACGTGGAGGCGGTGGGCGGCGCCGCGCCAGCGCAGCTCGACGTCGTGGCCGGCGTGGGGGTCGGACTCCGGGCGCCCTCGGGCCGCGGTGGAGAGGAAGCGGCTGCGGTCGAGGACGCGCTGCTCCTCGTGCACCTCGATGGCGGCCACCACCAGCGCCACGTCGGCGTGGCGGTCGACGCGGTGGCCGTCGACGGCGGTGAGCCGGTCGAGCCAACCGGTGTCGAGCCGGCCGGCCGCCACCTCGGGGCGGTCGACGAGGTCGAGCAGGAACGGCTTGTTGGTCGTGCCGCCCTCGACGAGCACGGTGGTCTGCTCGAGCGCCCGCCGCAGCCGAGCTCGGGCCTGCTCGCGGTCGGCGCCCCAGGCGATGACCTTGGCGATCATGGAGTCGTACTCGGGGGCGATGCGGTCGCCCTCGGCCACGCCGGTGTCCACGCGGACGCCCGGGCCCGTGGGCAGCACGAGCGTGGTGATCCGCCCTGCGGCGGGCGCGAAGCCGTTCTGGGGGTCCTCGGCGTTGAGCCGGGCCTCGAAGGCGTGGCCCCGGGGAGCCGGCGGCTCCGGTGACGGCAGCGGCCGCCCCATGGCGACCTCGAGCTGGAGGCGGACGAGGTCGATGCCGGTGGTGACCTCGGTGACGGGGTGCTCGACCTGGAGGCGGGTGTTGACCTCGAGGAAGGCGAGCAGGTCCTGATCGGGCTGGTACAGGAACTCGACGGTGCCGGCGTTGACGTAGCCGGCCTCGCGGGCGAGGCGGATCGCCGCCTCGCGCAGGCGGGCCTCGTGCTCCGGCCGCAGCGCCGTGGAGGCGGACTCCTCGATCACCTTCTGGTTGCGGCGCTGGATCGAGCAGTCGCGCACCCCGGGCGCCCAGACGGTGCCGTGGGCGTCGGCGATCACCTGGACCTCCACGTGGCGGGCGTCGGACACCACCCGCTCGAGGAAGACGGTGGGGTCGCCGAAGGCCTTGGCGCCCTCGTCGCGGGCGCGCTCGAACGCCTCCGCGAGCTGGCCGGGGTCGTCGACGCGGCGGATGCCCCGCCCGCCGCCGCCGGCCGCGGCCTTCACCATCAGCGGGTAGCCGACGCGGTCGGCGGCGGCGCGGGCGGCGTCCAGGTCGTCGACGGCACCGCCGCTCCAGGGGGCCAGCGGGACGTCGGCCCGCTCGGCCAGCTGCTTGGCGGCGATCTTGTCGCCGAGCAGCCGCATGACCTCGGGAGACGGGCCGACGAAGGTGACGCCGACCTTGGCGCACCGCTCGGCGAACTCGGGCCGCTCGGCCACGAACCCCCAGCCGACCCAGGCGCTGTCGGCCCTCGCCGCCAGCAGCGCCGCCTCGAGCAGGTCGAGGTCGAGGTAGGCGATGCCGGTGCTGGCTACGCCGAGGTCGTCGAGGCACACGGCCTCGTCGGCCTCCCGGACGAACATCGCCCGCTGCTCCGCCCGGGTGTGCAGGGCGATGGTCGCCAGCCCGGGGACCTCCCGGGCGGCGTGGATGGCCCGCATGGCGGGTTCCCCGCGGTTCACGATCGCGAGGCGACGCAGCTCGACCACGGTGGATAGACCGCGGCCGGCGGTGGTGGTTACACGCCGGGGCGCGCCACGGGCCTCGCCGGCAGCGGGTACCACGGCCCGTTCCGGGTGGCGACCACCACCAGCACCACCATCAGGCCGTTGAAGCCGCCGAGGCGCAACACGTGCGCCAGCTCCGACGACATGGTCACGACGATGCCCACGTGGAGCAGCACCGACAGCGGGATCGCCAGCCGCAGCCGCAGCGCCACCAGCACGGCGAGGGTGAGCTGGCCGACCACGGCGCCGATCGCCATGAGGCGGAACGGCGCCCCCTCCCAGAAGAACCGGGCGGCGATGTAGCCGCCGTCGAGGAAGTGGCCGAAGAGCAGCTTGTTCGCCGTGGCGAAGGCGTAGACGACCACGACGAGCAGGCGGGCGACGTCGGGCACGTCGACCGGGCGCAGCACGGCCACGAGGAGGCCGGCCCAGAGGACGAGGGTGGTGTGGTTCGACGCCTCGAGGAACAGGTTGGAGGTGGCGCCCATGGCGGCGATGGCGAGGCATCCCGCCCTCGGGGCCCTGGCGCCGGCGACGGCCGCGGCGAGCCAGCCGAGGGCCAGGACCGCCGGATCGTCGCGCAGGACGACGTCGACCACCTTCAGGGCGGCGACGGCGACCAGCGCCCAGCGGATCAGCTGAACATCTGCCATCCCCACCCGTAGCCGACCAGCTCGTCCTGGACGACCCGCATCGCCAGCAGGGCGCTCGGCAGCACGACGATGGCCGCCGACAGCACGTACTTCCGCCACATCGTCCCTCCGAGGACTCGCGAGCAGCACACGACGCTAGCGAGCGGCGCCGATCACGCCGACGGGTCGCGCCGCTGGGTCACGAAGCGGCAGTCCGGGTCGGCGTCCGTGGCCTCCGCCAGCCCGGCCCGCCGGTACACCTCCCGAGGCGGTTCCAGGTTCGAGAACGCCTTCTCCAGCGCGGTCTGCAGCGCACCGACGACGCCCCGCTCGTCGGCGGCGGCGACACCGTCGGGGTGGGCGGCGAGGAAGCCGTCGCGCTCGTCCCGCAGCTCGTCGGCCGCCGCGGCGGCGCCGTCGCGGAGCGCCTGCCGCAGCGCCGGATCGACGTCCTCGGCGGCGACCGCCTGCGCCTCGATGGTGGCCAGCAGCCGCTCGTAGCCGTCGCCGATCGCCCGCCGGCGGGCGCCGTCGTCCGTGGCGGCGCCGACCTCGGCGAGCGCCTCGTTGGCCACGGCGATGAGCTCGTTCTCGCGCCGGCGCAGGTCGTCGCACACGGCGACGTCGGTGTCGGCCTCTGCGGCCGTCGGGTCGTCCGCCTCCCCGGTCGTGCACCCCAGCAGCAGCGCGCACGCCAGCAGGACGGCGCACCGGGTGATCACGACCACCAGGCCTCCGGGACGGTGCCGTCGCGGGGGTCGACGGGCGGGTCCCAGCCGTCGTCGACCCACCGGCGCACCACCCGGCCCGGGACGCCGGCGACCACGCTGCGATCGGGCACGTCGCCCCGCACGACCGAACCGGCGGCCACGGTGACGTGCTCGCCGATGGTCGTGCCGGGCAGGACGACGACGCCCACGCCGAGCCACGATCCCGAGCCGATCGACACCGGCGCCGAGTGCGGCCACTGGTCCTTGATCGGGACGTCGGGGTCCTCGTAGGCGTGGTTGTGGTCGGTGACGTACACGTTCGGGGCGATGGTGACGTCGTCGCCGATGGTGATGCCCACCCGTCCCACGAGCGAGGTGCCCCGCCCGACGTTGCACCGGTCGCCGATGCGGATCACCGCCGGTGCGTCGGGGTCGAGCTCCTCGTTCCAGAAGCCGACCGACATCGAGACGTGGGGGCCGACGAGGGTGTGCGAGCCGATGGCGATCCAGTGCTGGTTGAACAGCTGGCCGGGCGGGAACGCCAGCATCGACCGCTCGCCCATCGAGCGGAAGCGGCGGCCGTGCCGGTCGTCGGGTCCGGTCGCGCCCACGGCGCAGATCCACTCCCACGACCGCTGGATCGCGGCGGCCGCCGCGTCGCGGACGCGCGGCGACAGCTCGCCCGGCTGGAACATCGCGCCGAACGTACCGCCGGTCGCCACACTGGGCGGGTGCCCGCCCGCCTCGTCGACCTCCTCCCGCGCCCCTCGCGAGGCGAGCCCGACGCCGACGCCATCATCGAGGCGTTCACCGAGTGGGCGATCGACCGGGGCCTCGAGCTCTACCCCCACCAGGAGGAGGCGATCCTCGAGCTGCTGAGCGGCGCCAACGTGATCCTGGCCACGCCGACGGGGTCGGGGAAGTCGCTGGTGGCCCTCGCCGCCCACGCCCGGTCGGTCGCCGGGGGCGGGCGCTCGTGGTACACGGCGCCGGTCAAGGCGCTCGTGTCGGAGAAGTTCTTCGACCTGTGCGAGCACCTCGGCGCCGAGAACGTCGGGCTGCTCACCGGCGACTCGTCCGTGAACGCCGACGCGCCGGTCATCTGCTGCACCACCGAGATCCTCGCCCACGTCGCCCTGAAGGACGGTCCCGAGGCCGACGCCGAGACCGTCGTGCTCGACGAGTTCCACTTCTACGGCGACCCCGACCGCGGCTGGGCGTGGCAGGTGCCGCTGCTCGAGCTGCCCCAGGCGTCGTTCCTGCTGCTGTCCGCCACGCTCGGCGACGTCCGCTTCTTCCGGGAGGACCTGACCCGGCGCACCGGCCGCCCCACGGCGCTGGTCGACCAGGCCGTCCGCCCGGTGCCGCTGCAGTTCGAGTACCGGCGCACCCTCCTGCACCACACCATCGAGGACCTGCTGGCCGCCGACGCCGCCCCCCTCTACCTCGTCAACTTCTCGCAGAAGGACGCCGTCGCCCAGGCCACCGCCATGGCCAGCGTCACCAAGCTCGACGACGAGGCCAAGGAGCAGGTCAACGCCGAGCTGGCCGCCGCCAAGCTGCCCGCCGGGTTCGGCCGCGACCTCGCCCGCCTGCTGCGCAACGGCGTCGGCGTGCACCACGCCGGGATGCTCCCCCGCTACCGGCGCCTGGTCGAGAAGCTGACGCAGCGGGGCCTGCTGAAGGTCGTGTCCGGCACCGACACCCTCGGCGTCGGCGTGAACCTGCCCATCCGCACGGTCGTGCTGACGCGCCTCTACAAGTACGACGGGACCGAGACCCGGCTGCTGACCGCGCGGGAGTTCCACCAGATCGCCGGGCGGGCGGGCCGGGCCGGCTACGACACCACCGGGCTGGTGGTGGCGCTGGCGCCCGAGCACGTCGCCGAGAACGAGTCGGCCGAGGCCAAGGCCGCCGACGACCCGAAGAAGAAGCGCAAGCTGAAGAAGAGCCAGGCGCCGAAGGGCTTCGTCCACTACGACGAGGACACCTTCACCAAGCTGCAGGAGGCGACGCCCGAGCCGCTCGAGTCGTCGTTCCGGATGACGCCGGGGATGCTCATGCAGCTGCTCGACCGGCCCGGCGACGCCTGGGTGCACGGCCGATCGCTGCTGCTCGGGAGCCACGAGCCCCGGGGCCGCCAGCGCCGCCACGTCCGCTCCACCATCGGTCTGTACAAGGCGCTGCGGGCGGCCGGCGTGGTGCGGCTCCTCGACGAGCCGGACGAGTACGGCCGCTACGTCGAGGTCGACCGCGAGCTGCAGGACGACTTCGCCCTGAACCAGCTGCTGGCGCCCTTCCTCCTGCACGCGGTGCCCCTGCTCGACCGGGACGACGAGGGCTACCCGATGGCGGTGCTGGCGCTGGTCGAGTCGGTCGTCGACAACCCGTTCCCGATCCTCATGGCCCAGAAGGACAAGGCCAAGGACGAGGCGATGGCGGAGATGAAGGCGGCCGGCGTCGAGTACGAGCAGCGCATCGAGGAGCTGGAGAAGATCCAGTACCCGCAGCCGATGCGCGAGCAGATCTACGACGTCTTCGACCGCTGGCGCGTCGACAACCCCTGGATCGGCGACCGCAACATCGCCCCGAAGGGCGTCGTGCGCGACATGTGGGACCGGGCCATGGACTTCCCGTCCTTCGTCCGCCACTACGGGATCAAGCGGTCGGAGGGCCTGCT
The DNA here is from genome assembly GCA_046565885.1 of Acidimicrobiia bacterium. Taxonomy (GTDB): domain Bacteria; phylum Actinomycetota; class Acidimicrobiia; order Acidimicrobiales; family Salinilacustritrichaceae; genus Salinilacustrithrix. The sequence continues at coordinate 25,302 of JBKHXT010000135.1, read as the reverse complement.
GCTGCGGTACCTCTCCGACGTCTACAAGGCCCTGCTGCGCACGGTGCCGGACGAGGCCCGCACCCCCGAGGTCGACGAGCTCACCGACTGGCTCGGCGCCGTCATCCGGGCCACCGACTCCTCGCTGCTCGACGAGTGGACGGCGCTGCTGCTCGGCGGCACCGACGACGACCCCACGGCCCTCGCCCGGGAGGCGGCCGAGGACGCCGGCGCCCCCGACGTCACCACCGACCGCCGGGCCTTCCGGGCGCTCGTGCGCGCCCGGGTCTTCCGCTGGGTCCAGTACGCCGCCACGGGCCAGCTCGAGGCATGGGCCGAGGACCTGTTCGAGGTCGGCGATCGCGGCTGGAACGAGCGCAAGCTGCGCGAGCTGCTCGAGCCCTACGTCGAGGCCTACGGCGCCATCGATGGGCGTGCGCCCATCGGCATCGACGCCGACGCCCGGGGCCCGTCGAGGTTCGTGGTCGCCGACGAGGGCGACACCTGGACCATCGAGCAGACCCTCGCCGACCCCGGAGGCCACGACGAGTGGTACCTCGCCGTCACGGTCGACCTCCCGGCGAGCGCCGAGGCCGGCGACATCCACGCCACGCTCGACGCCCTCCACCGCCGCTGACCCGTTCGAGACCTTCGTGGGTTTGTCACCCTGCGGCGGACAAACCCACGAAGGAGCGGACGGAGTCGATGGCCTCCCGCAGGTCGGTGGCCAGGCACCACGTCCGTACCCGGATGACGGTCCACCCGAGGGCCCGGAGCGCTTCGTCCCTGATCGCGTCCGCAGCCACCGCCTCGGGGTCGGCGTGCTGTCGGCCGTCGACCTCGATCGCGACCCGCAGATCCGGCCACGCCAGGTCGAGCCGGTACCTCCCGCTGGGGGCCTGGACCCAGACCTGTGCCAACGGCGTCGGGAGCCCGGCATCGATCAGTGCGTCGAGCACCACGAGCTCGATCCCCGACTCCGGCACCCCCTCGACCGCGTAGTAGCGATCGAGCCAGTCACGCAGCGCCCCGCAGCCCCGACGGCCGGAGCGCTTGTGGCGCAGGTAGGTGCGGAGGAGGTCGGTCGAGGAGACACCGTGCTGGAACCGGATCTCCCGCACCGCGTGCCGGTATCGCGCCTCCGACACCACGCTCCCAAGGTCCACCGCCAGTCGCCTCGGACCGGTGACCGGGATGCCGTCGACGAGGCGCCGCTCCGCCAGGTGGAGGTCGGTGGACTCGTGCACGATCACTCCGGAGCGACGGAGGTTCGTGAACCGAGGGATGGTGATCTCCGGCGTCGGATCCGAGATCCCGCCGGAACCGAGCAGGGCCGCAGCGCACCGGTGCGAGATGAGCGACCCGGCCGGCGCCACCAGTGCAGCGGCCATGGCCCGCCGTCGCCACGACCACGGCGCACCCGCCGGGCCGTAGAGCCCCTGCTCCGCCCGTTCCCAGACGCCCCGGCGGACCAGCGCCGCAGCTCGACGGCGATCGATGCCGAGGTTCGTTGCTTGGACCGTGGTGATGAGGCCGTGCTGGCGCGCCATCAGCGCCGTCGCTCGATGGAGGTGCTCGGACACCGCGTCTCCCTCTCGAGAGGACACGGGGGAAGTCGGCCGGACCGTACCGACGCCCACCGACAACCGACTCCTTCGTGGGTTTGTCCGCCATCGGCGGACAAACCCACGAAAGTCTCGGCTAGGGAGGTGGGGGCATGAGCAGGGTGTTGATCGTCCACCACACGCCCTCGCCGTCGGTGCACGCCATGCGGCTCGCGGTGGTCGAGGGGGCCGGCGCCCCGGAGCTCGGCGGCGACGTCGAGGTGGTCACGGCGGCGGCGCTGTCGGCCACGGCCGCCGACGTGCTGGCCGCCGACGGGATCGTGATCGTGACGCCGGCGAACCTGGGCTCGATGGCGGGCGCCACGAAGCACCTCTTCGACACGATCTACTACCCGTGCCTGGACGAGACCCGGGGCCTGCCGTTCGGCGTGGCGGTGCACGGCAACAGCGACGTCGACGGGGCGCTGCGGGACATCGACCGGATCACGACCGGGCTCGGGTGGCGCCAGGTCGCCGACCACGTCCGGGTGATCGACTCGCCCGACCAGGAGGCGAGGGACGCCTGCTGGAACCTGGGCGCCACCGTCGCCGCCAGCACCCTCGAGGGCTGATCCGGTTTCGGGCCGGCGGCGGCCCGCCGCTACCGTGGGGGCGCTGCGAGTGGGCCAACGACGTCCCACGTGCGGAGCCTGAACCCCCTGTTCGACTCTCCACGGGACCGGAATCGATGACCCACCTTCCTGCCAAGCAGGGCCTCTACGACCCCGCGTTCGAGCACGACGCCTGCGGCGTGGCGTTCGTGGTCGACATGCACGGCCGCAAGAGCCACGAGATGGTCCGGCGGGGCCTCGACTCGCTGTGCAACCTCGACCACCGGGGCGCCACGGGCGCCGAGGACAACGTCGGCGACGGCGCCGGCATCCTCACCCAGATCCCCGACGCCCTGTTCCGCGAGGTGTGCGGCTTCGAGCTGCCGCCCGCCGGGCAGTACGCCGTCGGCATCGGCTTCCTCCCCCAGGACGCCGCCGCCGCCGACAAGGCCGCCGACGCCGTGACCAAGATCGTCGAGAGCGAGGGCCTGCGGGTGCTCGGCTGGCGCGAGGTGCCGATCGACGACTCGATGATCGGCCGCTTCGCCGCCGAGGCCGAGCCCACGTTCCGCCAGCTGTTCGTGGCCGGTCCGGCCGACGCCCCGCTGGAGGGCATGGACCTCGAGCGCCGCACCTTCATCCTGCGCAAGCGGGTGGAGCACGAGGTCGAGGGCGTGTACTTCCCGAGCCTCTCGGGCCGCACCATCGTCTACAAGGGCATGCTCACCACCCCGCAGCTGTCGGAGTTCTTCGCCGACCTGCAGGACGAGCGCTTCACCAGCGCCCTCGCGCTGGTGCACTCGCGGTTCTCGACGAACACGTTCCCGTCGTGGCCGCTCGCCCACCCGTACCGGGTCATCGCCCACAACGGCGAGATCAACACCGTCCAGGGCAACGAGAACTGGATGCGGGCCCGCGAGGGCGCGTTCGCCTCGCAGCTGTTCGGCGACGACCTCGAGAAGGCGTTCCCGATCATGACCGCCGGCGCGTCGGACACCGCCCGCTTCGACGAGTGCCTCGAGCTGCTGCACCTGGCCGGCCGCTCGCTCCCCCACGCCGTGCTGATGATGGTGCCGGAGGCGTGGGAGAACCACGAGACCATGCCCGACTGGAAGCGGGCCTTCTACCAGTACCACGCCTCGCTGATGGAGCCCTGGGACGGCCCGGCCTCCATCGCCTTCACCGACGGCACGGTGATCGGCGCCGTGCTCGACCGCAACGGCCTGCGCCCCTCCCGCTACTGGGTCACCGAGGACGGCCTCGTCGTGATGGCGTCCGAGGTGGGCGTGCTCGACATCGACCCGTCCACCGTGGTCCGCAAGGGCCGGCTGCAGCCGGGTCGCATGTTCCTGGTCGACACCGCCCAGGGCCGCATCGTCGAGGACGACGAGATCAAGCGCAGCCTCGCGGAGGCCCAGCCCTACGAGGACTGGACCCACGCCGGCCTCGTGCGCCTCGAGGACCTGCCGCCGCGCTTCCTGCTGACCCCGCAGCACGCCTCGGTCGTGAAGCACCAGCGGGTGTTCGGCTACACGACCGAGGAGCTCGAGATCCTCCTGGCCCCGATGGCCTCCACCGGCGCCGAGCCCATCGGCTCCATGGGCACCGACACGCCCGTGGCCGTCCTGAGCCAGCGCAGCCGCCTGCTGTTCGACTACTTCACCCAGCAGTTCGCCCAGGTCACGAACCCGCCGCTCGACGCCATCCGCGAGGAGCAGGTGACGTCGATGCAGACGACGCTCGGCCCCGAGGGGAACCTGCTCGAGCCCGACGCCGCCTCGTGCCGCCAGATCGTGCTGCCCAGCCCGATCATCTCGAACGAGGAGCTGGCCAAGCTCCTCTACATCAACGACGACGGCGACATGCCGGGCTTCAAGCCCTTCGCCATCGATGGCCTCTACCCCGTCGCCGAGGGCGGCGAGGGCATGCGCCGGGCCATCCACGACGTGTTCCACAAGGTGTCCGACGCCATCGCCGACGGCGCCAAGATCATCGTGCTCTCGGACCGCCACTCCAACGGCGAGCTGGCCCCGATCCCGTCGCTGCTGCTGGCCTCGGCCGTGCACCACCACCTGATCCGGGAGAAGACCCGCACCCAGGTCGGCCTCGTCGTCGAGTGCGGCGACGCCCGCGAGGTGCACCACATGGCGCTGCTCATCGGCTACGGCGTCACGGCGATCAACCCGTACCTGGCGTTCGAGACGATCGACGACCTCATCCGCGAGGGCGTCATCAAGAACACCACCGAGGCGAAGGCGCACCGCAACTACATCAAGGCGTGCACCAAGGGCGTGCTGAAGATCATGTCCAAGATGGGCATCTCGACCGTGGCGTCGTACACGGGCGCCCAGGTGTTCGAGGCCGTCGGCCTGGCCCAGGACCTGGTCGACGAGTTCTTCACCGGCACCACGTCCAAGCTCGGCGGCATCGGCCTCGAGGTCATCGCCGAGGAGGTGGCCCGCCGCCACCGCTTCGCCTACCTGCCCCGCCCCACCGAGGCGGCGCACCGCGACCTGTGGGTCGGCGGCGAGTACAAGTGGCGCCGCGAGGGCGAGTACCACCTGTTCAACCCCGAGACCGTCTACAAGCTCCAGCACTCGACCCGCACCGGCCGGTACGAGGTCTTCAAGGAGTACACCCGCAAGGTCGACGACCAGGCCCGCAACCTCGCCACCCTGCGAGGCCTGTTCGAGCTCAAGACCGAGGGCCGCACCCCGATCCCGATCGAGGAGGTGGAGCCGGTCAGCGAGATCGTGAAGCGCTTCTCCACCGGCGCCATGTCGTACGGCTCGATCTCGGAGGAGGCCCACACCACCCTCGCCATCGCCATGAACCGGCTCGGCGCCAAGTCGAACACCGGCGAGGGCGGCGAGGACCCGGAGCGCTTCCAGCCGATGGAGAGCGGCGACTCGAAGCGCTCGGCCATCAAGCAGGTGGCCTCGGGGCGCTTCGGCGTGACGTCGAACTACCTGACGAACAGCGACGACATCCAGATCAAGATGGCCCAGGGCGCCAAGCCCGGCGAGGGCGGCCAGCTGCCCGGCCAGAAGGTGTGGCCCTGGATCGCCAAGACCCGGTACTCGACCCCGGGCGTGGGCCTGATCTCGCCGCCGCCGCACCACGACATCTACTCCATCGAGGACCTGAAGCAGCTCATCCACGACCTGAAGAACGCCAACCCGCAGGCCCGCATCCACGTGAAGCTGGTCTCCGAGGTGGGCGTGGGCACCGTGGCCGCGGGTGTGTCGAAGGCCAAGGCCGACGTGGTGCTCATCTCGGGCCACGACGGCGGTACCGGCGCCTCGCCGCTCAACTCCCTGAAGCACGCCGGCACCCCGTGGGAGCTCGGCCTCGCCGAGACCCAGCAGACGCTGCTCGTCAACGGCCTGCGCGACCGCATCGTGGTCCAGGTCGACGGCCAGCTGAAGACCGGCCGCGACGTGATGATCGCCGCCCTGCTCGGCGCCGAGGAGTACGGCTTCGCCACCGCGCCCCTGGTCGTGAGCGGCTGCATCATGATGCGCGTCTGCCACCTCGACACGTGCCCCGTGGGCGTGGCGACGCAGAACCCGGAGCTGCGCAAGCGGTTCAACGGCAAGCCCGAGTTCGTCGTGAACTTCATGGAGTTCATCGCCGAGGAGGTGCGCGAGCTGCTCGCCCAGCTCGGCTTCCGCAGCCTCCAGGAGGCCATCGGCCAGGTCGACCTGCTCGACACCACCAAGGCCGTGCAGCACTGGAAGGCCGACGGGCTCGACCTGTCGCCGATCCTGCACAAGCCCACCTCGCCGTGGGAGCAGGACCTGCACTGCTCGAAGGTCCAGGACCACGGCCTCGACGACGCCCTCGACAACCTGCTGATCGAGCAGGCGCTGCCGGCGATCCGGCACGGCGAGGCGGTCGAGATCGACGTGCCGATCCGCAACCTGAACCGCACCGTCGGCACCATGCTCGGCAACCAGATCTCGCTGCACCACGGCGAGGCCGGCCTGCCCGACGACACCATCCAGATCCGCTTCACCGGCTCGGCCGGCCAGAGCTTCGGCGCCTTCGTCCCGAAGGGCGTCACCATGCGCCTGTTCGGCGACGCCAACGACTACCTCGGCAAGGGCCTGTCCGGCGGCCGCATCGTGCTGCGCCCGTCCGAGGACAGCCACCCCGGGCTGGTGGCCGAGGAGAACGTGGTGGCCGGCAACGTCATCCTCTACGGCGCCACCGCCGGCGAGGTGTACATCCGCGGCATCGTCGGCGAGCGCTTCTGCGTGCGCAACTCCGGCGCAACCGCCGTGGTCGAGGGCGTCGGCGACCACGCCTGCGAGTACATGACCGGCGGTCGGGCCGTGGTGCTCGGCGAGACGGGCCGCAACTTCGGGGCCGGCATGTCGGGCGGCATCGCCTACGTGTGGGACCCCGAGGACCTGTTCCACCGCAACTTGAACAACGAGATGGTCGACCTCGACCCGCTCGACGAGGCCGACGCCGAGTGGCTGCGGGGCGTGATCCGCTCCCACCTCGACGAGACCGGCTCGGCGGTCGCGCAGCGCATGCTCGACCGCTGGCACACCAACGTCCGGCACTTCAAGAAGGTCATGCCCAAGGACTACAAGCGGGTCCTGGAGGCGGCGGCGCGAGCCGAGGCCGAGGGCCAGGACGTGGACGAGGCGATCATGGCCGCAGCGGCCGGCTGAGGAAGGACGACGACATGGCTGACATCAAGGGCTTCCTGAAGTACGACCGCGAGACCCCCTCCCACCGCCCGGTGCCCGTGCGCCTGCGCGACTGGAAGGAGGTCTACGAGGAGTTCCCCGACGACCACCTGCAGAAGCAGGCCGCCCGCTGCATGGACTGCGGCATCCCCTTCTGCCACAACGGCTGCCCGCTCGGGAACCTCATCCCCGACTGGAACGACCTCGTGTTCCGCGACCGCTGGCGCGACGCCATCGAGCGGCTGCACGCCACCAACAACTTCCCGGAGTTCACCGGCAAGCTGTGCCCGGCGCCCTGCGAGGGCGCCTGCGTGCTCGGCATCAACCAGGACCCGGTGACCATCAAGCTGGTCGAGGCCGAGATCATCGACCACGCCTGGGAGAACGGCTGGGTCACCCCGGTGCTGCCCGAGAGGAAGACGGGCAAGAAGGTGGCGGTCGTCGGGTCCGGCCCCGCCGGCCTGGCCGCCGCCCAGCAGCTCACGCGCGCCGGCCACGAGGTGGTCGTGTTCGAGCGGGCCGACCGCATCGGCGGCCTCCTCCGCTACGGCATCCCCGAGTTCAAGATGGAGAAGCGCCACATCGACCGGCGCCTCGCGCAGATGGAGGCCGAGGGCACGTCGTTCCGGGTGAACACCGACGTCGGCGTCGACATCAGCGTCGACGAGCTGCGCGCCGAGTTCGACGCCATCGTCCTGGCCGGCGGCGCCACCCAGTGGCGCGACCTGCCGATCCCCGGCCGCGAGGGCCCGGGCGTGCACCAGGCCATGGAGTTCCTGCCGTGGGCCAACAAGGCCCAGCACGGCGACCTCGGCGTCGACGAGGTGCCGATCACCGCCAAGGACAAGCGCGTCGTCATCATCGGCGGCGGCGACACCGGCGCCGACTGCCTCGGCACCTCCCACCGCCAGGGCGCCGTGTCCGTGCACCAGTTCGAGATCATGCCCCGCCCGCCGGAGGAGCGGCCGGCCGCCAACCCGTGGCCGACGTACCCGATGGTCTACAAGGTCACCTCCGCCCACGAGGAGGGCGGCGAGCGGGTCTACAGCGTGAACACCGAGGCGTTCCTGCGCGACGAGAACGGCGACCTCACCGGTCTCCGGGCCCACGAGGTCGAGCTCGTCGACGGGCGGTTCCAGAAGGTCGAGGGCAGCGACTTCGAGCTCGAGTGCGAGCTCGTGCTGCTGGCCATGGGCTTCACCGGTCCGGAGAAGGGCGGCCTGCTCGACCAGCTCGGCGTCGACCTCGACGAGCGGACCAACGTCGCTCGCGACGACGCCTACAAGACGAACCTCGACGACGTGTGGGTGTGCGGCGACATGGGTCGGGGCCAGAGCCTCATCGTGTGGGCGATCGCCGAGGGCCGGTCCTGCGCGGCCGCCGTCGACGAGGCCCTGATGGGCGACACGGCGCTGCACGCGCCCGTGCGCCCCACGGACCGCCCGCTGGTCTGACCAGGTGCGCCGGGTCGCCGCTCAGGCGGCCTGGCGCATCGTCTCCCGCACCCGCTCGAGGCGGCGCTCGGCCTCCTCGCCCCTGGCCGGCGAACGATCGGCCATGACCCGGAGGTGCCACCTGTCCCACCCGGCGGCTTTGTCGATCGCGGGGCGACGGGCGAGACTGGGTCGGTGCAGCACGCCGAGGCGGTCGAGCCCGCCGTCCCCCTGCGTCCCGCCGCCGACCACGAGCGGGCCACCCGTGCCTTCTCGAGCTCGGTGCTCGTCTCGGGCATCCGCTGCACGCTCGCCTACGTGGTCTTCCCCTGGCTGCTGCCCGCCCTCGGCCTCGCCAGCGGCGTCGGCCCCGCCCTCGGGCTCGTGATCGGCCCGGTGGCCATCGCCTTCAACGTGGCCAGCATCCGCCGGTTCCAGGCCAGCGGGCACCGGTGGCGCTGGCACGTCACCGCCCTGAACAGCGCCGTGATCGTGCTGCTCCTGGTCCTGCTCGCCATGGACGTGCGCGACCTCCTCTGACCCCGGGGTCCGGCCCGGAGCAGGTGACGGACCTGTTGCGGTCCCGCGACCGCAGGGATATGGTCCCGGGCGGGACCTGCCCAGCACCCTGCAGGAACCTCCCAGTCGACTCGGGCGGGCGGTTCGAGCAAGGGGGGACATCTGATGGTTCGCAGGGAAGTCGACGCATCCGGTCGGGGGGTGCCGTCGCGATGAGCTTCGCCCGGTTCGAGCTCGTCGAGGACGTGCGCATCGTGCACCTCGACGGTTGCGCAGCCGACGACGATCTCGGCGAGGCCGTCGCCGTCCTCGCCGACCACACCGGACCCACGATCCTCGACCTCGACGACGTCACCCTGGTCGGCGGGCACGTCGACGAGCTCGTCGACGAGCTGGTCGAGCGCTGCGACGCCGTGTGCGTCGTCGCCCGCCGCCGCACGGCGCGCCAGATCCTGCACCGCACGGGCATCGCCGGTCGGTGCGCCGTCTTCCCCTCGCTGCGCGACGCCCTCGAGTCGCTGCGGTCCTCCGACGACGCACCGGGCGCGAGCTGGGCGGGTGCCGGGGTGCCCGGATGACGACCTGGGTCTTCGATCCGCCCACCCACCACCGAGACCCCGGCGACGCCCTCGACATCACCCTGCGCTTCGAGGGCGACGTCACCGTGTGCGCGCTCGCCGGTCGCCTCGAGGCGGCCACGGCGCCCGACCTCGACGCCTGGCTCGACCAGCTGCTCGCCAACGGCCGCCGCCAGGTCCTCGTCGACCTGCGCGACCTGGACGCGCTGACCGCCGAGGGGTTGGCGGTCGTCGACGCCCACGCCGAGCGCTTCGCCGCCGCCGGCGGCCACCTGCACGTCCGCTGAGACCACGCAGATCACGCGCCGATCGCCGTCGAGATGTGACATCTCGCGTGACGATGGGCGATGTCGGGGAACACCTCGCGCCCTGTCGTCGTTGATCCCTGGCATGAAGCGCCTCGCCCAGGTCACCTTCGCCGCGATCGCCGGCGTCGTCGCCCTCGCCCTCGCGGCCACCCTCGTGGGGCTGCCCTCCATCGGGAACCCGTTCTCGACGGAGACCGAGGTGCACGACCACGCCGCCGTCCTCGACTCGCTCGAGGAGATCGCCGAGCTGCACGCCGCCACCGGTGAGTTCCAGGTGGTCGTCGACGTCGAGGAGCGCACCCGCTTCGTCCCCGGCTTCCTCAAGGGCGAGCGCACGACCTTCCTCGCCCAGGGCGCCGTCGACGCCTACGTCGACCTCGACCGGCTCGACGCCGACTCCGTGATCGTCGACGAGGACGGCTCCGTCACGGTCATCCTCCCGCCCGCCCGCCTCGGTGACCCGGTCATCGACCACGACGCCTCCGGCGTCCTCGACCGCGACCGGGGCGTGCTCGACCGGGTCGGCGGCGTGTTCAGCGACGAACCCACGTCCGACCGCCAGCTCTACCTCGAGGCGACGGACCGCCTCGCCGCCGCCGCCGCCGAGAGCGACCTGCGCTCGAGCGGCGAGGCCAAGGCCGCCTCGACGGTCGAGGCGCTGCTGCGCGAGGCCGGCATCACCGACGTGCGGGTCATCGTCGCCGAGGCCGACGCCGTCGCCTGAGCGGGACGCACGGGCCCCACTCCGCCGTAGGGTCATCCGGATGACGACGCCCAGCCAGGACACCTCGAACGCGCTCGTCGACTTCGCCCGAGCGCTCTCCGACTGCTCCTCGGTCGAGGCCGTGCTCCAGCGGCTCAGCGACCACTGCGCCAAGCTCCTGCCCGTGACCGGGGTCGGCGTGCTCCTCGCCGAGGACGGCGACCTCACGGTGGCCACGACCAACAGCCCCGAGGGCGAGGCTGTCGAGGCGCTCGAGGCCGAGCTCGGCGAGGGCCCCTGCATCGACGCCGTCCGCGCCGGTGCCGTCGTCGTCGTGCCCGACCTCGCGCAGGCCGCCGAGCGCTACCCCCGCTTCGCGCCCCGGGCCGTCGAGCTCGGCGTGCGCAGCATCCACGGCCTGCCGCTCACCGGCCGGGGCGAGATGGTGGGGGCCGTCGACATCGTGAACGCCGAGCCCCTCGACCTCACCGCCGCCCAGGTGGCGGTGGCGCAGATGCTCGCCGACGTGGCGGTGTCCTACATCTTCGCCGTGCGACTGCACGAGGAATCCAGCCGCCTGGCGTCCCAGCTGCAGCGGGCCCTCGACACCCGCGTCGTCATCGAGCAGGCCAAGGGCATGCTCGCCGAGCGCCACGGCGAGCCGCTCCCGGTCGCCTTCGAGCGCCTCCGTCGACAGGCCCGGAGCGGCAACCGCACGGTCCGCGACGTCGCCAGCGGCGTCGTCGACGGCTCCGTCCGCCTCTGACCTGCGCCACTACGGCGACGACGACCCCACCCCGTAGCGTGCTGCGCCGTGGCACTGCGCGGAGCGACCCGGTCGTGGCGGACCTTCCGCCATCCCGCCCAGTACGTGGTCGCCGCCTTCCTCGGCGCCAGCCTCCTCGGCGGGTTGCTCCTGCGCCTGCCCATCGCCGCCGAGCCCGGCCAGTCGACCTCGTTCGTCACGGCGTGGTTCACGGCCACCTCGGCGGTGTGCGTCACCGGCCTGAACGTCGTCGACCCGGCCTCGCACTGGTCGGCGTTCGGCGAGGTGGTGATCCTGGCCCTGATCCAGATCGGCGGGTTCGGGATCATCGCCCTGTCGTCGCTGCTCGTCGCCGTGCTCGCCCGGCGCCTCGGGCTGCGGCAGCGGCTGATCGCCGTCGCCGAGACCGGCGCCATCGACATGTCCGACGTGCGGCGGCTGCTGCTGCAGGTGGCCAAGCTGACGGCGGTCTTCGAGCTGGCCGCGGCCGCCATCCTGGCGACCCGCTGGGCCACCACCCACGGCGAGCCGGTGGGGCGGGCGATGTACCTCGGCCTGTTCCACTCGGTGTCGTCGTTCAACAACGCCGGCTTCGCCCTGTTCTTCGACAACCTGATCGGGTACCAGACCGACCCGGTGATCCTGCTCACGATCGGCGCCAACATCGTCATCGGCGGGCTCGGCCTGCCCGTGTGGTCCCAGATCGGGCGCCACCGCGGCGACACCCACGCCTACTCCCTCCACGCCAAGCTGACGCTGACCACCGCCGCCGCCCTGATCGTCGCCGGCTGGGCGCTCTTCGCCTGGTTCGAGTGGACCAACGCCGCCACGCTCGGGCCGCTCAGCTGGTGGGACTCGCTCACCAACTCGCTGTTCCACAGCATCACCCCGCGCACCGCCGGGTTCAACAGCGTCGACGTGGCCGCCCTGCGGGAGCCGTCGCGGCTGCTCACCGAGGTGCTGATGTTCATCGGCGGCGGCAGCGCGTCGACGGCCGGCGGCATCAAGCTCACGACGTTCGCCGTCCTCGGCTGGATCATGTGGGCCGAGGCCCGCGGTGACCCCGACGTCGTCGTCTTCGAACGTCGGATCCCGCAGGCCGTCCAGCGCCAGGCGCTCACCGTGGCGCTGCTCGCCATCGGCGTCGTCATCGGCGCCACCATGCTGCTGGTGGCCACGTCGCCCCTGCCACGCGCCGACCTGATGTTCGAGGTGATCTCCGCCCTCGCCACCGTGGGCCTGTCGGCGAACCTCACGCCGCTGCTGCCCGTCACGTCGCAGCTGGTGATCATCGCCCTGATGATCATCGGCCGCGTCGGCCCCATCACCCTGTTCGCGGCGCTCGTGCTCCGCCAGCACGACCGCCTGTACCGCCATCCCGAGGAGCGTCCGATCATTGGCTGAGCACTCCCGATCCTCCCGAGGCCGCAAGCCGTCGGCCGGTCCCGGTTCCCAGGTCCTCGTCGTCGGCCTCGGCCGCTTCGGCAGCGCCGTCGCCGAGGAGCTCACCCACCTCGGCTACGAGGTGCTCGGCGTCGACACCGACGGCCGCCGGGTGCAGCGCATGTCGGAGACGCTGACGCACGCCCTGGAGGCCGACACCACCTCGGTCGAGGTGCTCGAGCAGATCGGCGCCCGCGACTTCGACAACGCCGTGGTCGGCATCGGCTCCGACATCGAGGCGAGCATCCTGACCACCGCCGCCCTCGCCGACGCCGGCGTGCCGAACATCATCGCCAAGGCGGTGACCGACGCCCACGGGCGCATCCTCGAGCGCGTCGGCGCGCACTCGGTGGTCTACCCCGAGCACGAGATGGGCCGCCGCGTCGCCCACCTCGTCGTCGGCAGCATCATCGACTGGTTCCAGCTCGACCCCAACTTCGCCATGGTCGAGACCGTGGCGCCGGACGAGACGCTCGGCCGGACGCTGGCCGATCTCGAGATCCGCGCCCGCTACGGCGTGACCGTGGTGTGCGTGAAGCCGGGCGACGAGGGCTTCACCTACGCCACCGCCGACACGGTGCTCGAGAAGGGCGACGTCCTGGTGGTGGCGGGACCGAGCGACGCGTGCGAGGCGTTCGCCCGCATGAGCTGAGCGGCGGCGACCGCCCAACCTGCCCCGCGGCGCGCGGTTCGACAGACTGCGGCGGTGCACGTGGTGATCGTCGGAGCGGGTGAGGTCGGCTGGTACCTGGCCGAGCGCCTGGCGACCGAGCACGACGTCGTCGTGATCGAGCAGGACGAGGCCACGGCGAGCGGCCTCAGCGAGGACCTCGACATCCAGGTGGTGGTCGGCAACGCGGTGCAGCCGTCGGTGCTCGCCGAGGCCGGCATCGACCGGGCATCGCTGCTCGCCGGGGTGACCCAGAACGACGAGGTCAACCTCATCACGTCGCTACTCGCCAAGCAGCACGGGGTCGCCAAGACGGTGGTCCGCATCCAGACCGACGAGCTGCGCGGGCCGGCGGGCAAGGGCGTGCTGGAGGCGGTCGGCGCCGACGTCGTCATCGACCCCGACGCCGACACCGCCGAGGAGATCCTCGAGCTCATCCACCTGTCGGGCGCCGACGAGGTGTACCCGATGGCGGGCGGCCAGCTCGTCGTGCTCGGCGGTGTGATCCGCCAGGGCTCCGCGGTCGCCGGACGCCGGCTGAGCGAGGTCGGCGCGGATTTCGAGCCGCACTGGCAGTTCCTGTTCGGTGCCGTGACCCGCAAGGGCGAGACCCGCATCCCTCGCGGCGACGAGGTGCTGGAGGCCGGCGACCACGTCCGGGTCCTGACCACGAAGGACTCGCGCCGGGAGACCTTGGAGCTGATCGGCGCCGTCAGCCGCCGGGTGCGGCGCGTGATGGTGCTGGGCGGCGGGGCCGTGGGCTCCCGCGTGGCGGCGGCCTCGGCCGCCGAGGGCGCCGAGGTCGTCGTGATCGAGCGCGACCTCGAGCGCGCGCACGAGCTGGCCGCCGACCACCCTCGCGTCCGCGTGATCCACGGCGACATCACCGACGTCGAGCTCCTGGCCGAGGAGGCCGTCGAGACGATGGACGTCGTGGTGGCGACGTCCGGCGAGGACACGGCGAACGTGCTGGCGTGCGCGTTCGCCGCGGCGGAGGGCGCCGGCTTCACCATCGCCGTGCTCCACCGGCTGGCCCTGCTGCCCCTCGTCAGCCAGTTCGGCATCGACGCCACGCTCAGCCCGCGCACGGCATCCGCCAACGCGGTGCTGCGCGAGGTGCGCGGCGGCGAGGGGGCGGTGGCGACGTTCCTCGAGAGCGACGTCGAGGTCAACGAGCTCGTCGTCGCGCCCGGCAGCCGGGCCGACGGCGCGGTGGTCGCCGACCTCCACCTGTCGCGCTCGATCCTGCTCGGCGCCGTCGTCCGCCCGGACGGCAGCGTCGAGGTGGTGCGCGGCCCGACCCGGCTCGCCGCCGGCGACACGGTCGTGGTGTTCTCGCGGGCCCGGGACCTCCACGAGGCCCGTCAGCAGCTCGGCGCATGAGCGCGGGTGGCTCGCGCTGGCGAGCGCAGGCGAACCGTTGGCCGTCGCTGCCGGCGCACATCGCCGGGCTCACGGCGGCCGTCGCCGGCGTGGCGATGCTGGTCGGCGCCGTCGTCGACGCGATCGACGGGGGCCCCGACGTCGCCGAGCTGTTCCTGTGCGGCGTGCCCGCCACGGTCATCGGCCTGGTGGTGTGGCGGTCGACCGTCGTGCCCCACGAGGTGCGCAACCTGCAGGTCTTCTCCACGGTCACGCTCGCGTGGCTGGCGCTGTCGGCCGTCGGCGCCATCCCGTACCTCGCCACCGGCCGGCTCCGCTCGATCGACCAGGCGCTGTTCGAGTCGATCTCCGGGTTCACCACGACGGGCGCCACCGTGCTGCGCCCCGTGGCCGAGACGTCGCAGGGCCTGCTGCTCTACCGGGCGCTGACGCAGTGGATCGGTGGCATGGGCGTCATCGTCCTGGTGATCGCCGTCCTCCCCAGCGTCGGCAGCGGCGCCATGAACCTCATGACCGCCGAGGCACCGGGGCCGTCGGGCGAGCGCCTCACGCCGAAGGTGCGCCAGACCGCCCGCCACCTGTGGTCGGTCTACGTCGGCTTCACGCTCGCCCTGGTCGCCGCCTACGTCGCCGCCGGGATGAGCCTGTACGACGGGTTCGCCCACTCGTTCACGACCGTCTCCACCGGCGGCTTCTCCCCGCACAACGCGTCCATGGCCCACTTCGAGTCGGAGGCGATCGAGTGGATCGCCGTCGTGGGCATGTTCCTCGCCGGCGGCAGCTTCGCCCTCTACTACCGGGCGCTGCGGGGACGTCCCGGACCGCTGCTGGGCTCGACCGAGTTCCGGGCCTACGTGGCCCTCGTGCTGGGCGCTGCGCTCGTCGTGTTCCTCGCCGCCGACGTCGGCACGCCGGTCGACCAGCACGCACGCGACTCGATGTTCGCCGTGACGTCGATCGTGTCGACCACCGGCTACGGCACCGCCGACTTCGCCGCGTGGAGCCAGGGGGCGCAGCTCGTGCTGCTCCTGCTGCTCCCGCTCGGCGCCATGGCCGGATCGACCGCGGGCGGCGTGAAGCTCGTGCGCCTCCTGGCCGTCGCCAGCTACGCCCACCGGGCGGCGCTCAGCCAGCTGCACCCGCGCCTCGTGCGCCCCGTCCGGGTGGGCACCCGTCCGGTGCCCGAGGAGATCGCCACCCGGATCGTGGGCTTCATGATGATGGCGCTGGTCATCTTCGGCGGGGGGGCGGTGCTCATCGCCCTGACCGGCCCGGACATGATCACCTCGTTCTCCGCCTCGGCCTCCGCCTTCGGCAACGTCGGCCCGGGCCTCGGTGCCGTCGGGCCGACGCAGGACTACCTGGCGCTGCCCTGGGGCGCCCGCCTGGTCACCATGGCCCAGATGCTCCTCGGCCGCCTGGAGATCTACCCGGTGATCCTGGCGCTGTCGGTCGTCACGCTCCGCCGGCCGCTGCGCACCGCGACGGCCTGAGGGTCACCCGGCGAGCGCGGCCTGCACGGCGGCCGGGTCGTCGACGCCGATCACCACGGCCCGGTAGCGCTCGCCGGCGAGGTCGATGCGCACGGCCGGCTGCCCGCGACGCACGCTCACCAGCTGCGTGCCCTGCCGGCTGCGCCACGTCCCGACCCGGCGGCGCCCCGGGATGCCGAGCCCGGGTGCGCGCACGCCGCTCGTGGCGTCGAGCCCCTCGTCGAAGACCTCGACGGACTCGACGCTGCGCCGGTCGAACCGGTAGTCGCCCCGCAGGGCGAAGAACCGCTCCGCCGGCGTGAGGCGCACGTCCACGTGGTCGTCGGTGATGTCCAGCTCTGCCATGTCGCTCGCTCCTCCTGGTGGGAGACGTATCGTTATCAGATATGAGAACGGTTGTCGACGTGGTGTCGGTCACGGTGGGCGCGCCGTGGACCTGAGCGAGGTCGTGCTCCACCCGATCCGGCTGCGGATCGTGCAGCAGTTCCTGGGGGACCGTCGCCTGACGACCCGAGACCTCGGCGCCGCCCTGGGCGACGTGCCGGTCGCCTCGCTCTACCGCCACGTGCGCGTCCTCGCCGACCATGGGGTCCTCGACGTGGTCGACGAACGCCAGGTCCGCGGCGGCACCGAGCGGACCTACGAGCTGCGGGGGGCGGTCGTCGGCCCCCAGGACGCCGGCTCGCTCACCGCCGATCAGCACCGGCAGGCGTTCCTGTGGTTCGTCAGCACCCTCGTCGCCGACTTCGACCGCTACCTCGCGGGCCCCGAGGTGGATCCCGAGCGGGACCGCATCGGCTGCCGCCAGGTCGGGCTCCACCTCTCCGACGCCGAGCTCGACGAGCTGGTGGAGGAGATGTCGGCCGTGCTCCTGCGCTTCGCCGGGAGGGCACCGGCGCCCGGACGCCGTCTCCGGATCCTCTCCACCGTCCTGGTGCCCACCGACGCTGCGACCGACGACGACGTGGGAGGCACCTCCGACGTGCGGTGAGCGCCTCGCATGCCTCTCCGATGCGCCGGGTAGTGCCCCACCACCTGCCCCGAGGTGAGGAGGACCGATCATGGCGTCGGACACGACGGATCGCGAGCACGGCTCCCAGAGCGAGTCCGGTGACGACTCGAAGGAGATGGAGCGCAAGATGTACCTGCGCTTCGCGGCGATGATCGTCACCGGCATGTTCGTCATGTACTGGGTGACGTTCGTGGGGTCCTACCGGTGGAGCCACATCCAGTTCAGCCAGAGCCGCGTCTACATGGCCCTCGTCATGGGCGGGACGATGACGCTGGTGATGCTCGGCTGGATGCTGAACATGTACAAGAACACCAAGCTGAACGTCGGCATCGTCGTCGTCGGCCTGCTCCTCATCGGCCTCGGCACCACGCTCGACCGCACCCAGGCGACGGTCGGTGACGTCGAGTTCATGCAGGCGATGATCCCTCACCACTCGCTCGCGATCACCCGGGCCGAGCGGTTCAACGTCGACGACGTGCGCGTCTGCGAGCTCGCCGTCTCCATCAGCGAGGCGCAGCGCCGGGAGATCGACGAGATGGAGTGGCTCATCGAGGACATCCGGGAGAACGGGGCGGCCTCGACGCCCGAGGAGGCCCGGGAACGGCCGGTCCCCACCTACCAGGTCGATGCGGCGACGGAGTGCGACCCGGACTGACCGGCACGGGACCCGTGCCGGTCAGCGCGGCGGCCGGTGCCCTCACCGGCCCGGTCGGATGTCGACCCTCCGGAGCAGCTGGGCGTTCAGCGCCACGACGATGGTCGACACGCTCATGAGGACGGCACCGACGGCCGGCGGCATGGTGACGCCCGCCCAGGCGAGCGCACCGCCGGCGAGCGGGATGGCGACCACGTTGTAGCCGGCCGCCCAGGTCAGGTTCTGCAGGCTCTTGCGGTACGTGGCCCGGGCGAGGCGCAGGATCGACACCACGCCACGGGGGTCGGAGCTGGCGAGGATGAGGCCGGCGGACTCGATGGCGACGTCGGTGCCGGCGCCGATGGCGATGCCGACGTCGGCCCGGGCCAGCGCCGGGGCGTCGTTGACGCCGTCGCCGACCATGGCGACCGACAGGCCGCGCTGCTGGAGCTCGGCGACCTTGGCCGACTTGTCCTCGGGGAGCACCTCGGCGAAGACCTCGTCGAGCCCAAGGTCGGCGCCGACGGCATCGGCGACCTGGCGGGCGTCACCGGTGATCATCACCACCCGGAGCCCCCGGGCCTTGAGCTCGTCGACCGCCTGGCGGGCCTCCGGGCGGATCTGGTCCTCGAGGGCGAGCGAGCCGACGATGCGGTCCCCGGCCACCAGGTGCAGGACCGCCGCCCCACGACGCTCCCAGCCGGTGACCTGATCGGCCACCTCGGACGGCACCGCCAGCTCCCGCTCGCGCAGCAGCGCCGGACCGCCGACGGCGTGGCGGACGCCGTCGACGGTGGCCTCGACCCCGCGTCCGGTGAGCGAGCGGAAGTCGGTCGCGGCGGCGAGGGTGCCCCGCTGGCGGGCCGCGTCGACGATCGCCCGGGCGAGCGGGTGCTCGCTGTCCGACTCGACGCCGCCGGCGAGGCGCAGGACCTCGGCCTCGTCGAGGCCGTCGACGGCGGCGACGCCGATCACGGCGTGCTCCCCGCGGGTCAGCGTCCCGGTCTTGTCGAACAGCACGGCGTCCACCGTGCGGCTCGCCTCCAGGGCCAGGCGGTCCTTGACGAGCACGCCGTTGCGGGCGCCGACGGCGCTCGACAGCGACGTCGTCAGCGGGATCGCCAGACCCAGGGCGTGGGGGCAGGAGATGACCAGCACGGTCACCACCCGGACCACCGCCTCGTCGACGTCGCCGAGCAGCGTCCACGCCAGCGCCGTGATCACCGCCGCCGCGGTCGCGGCGTAGAAGAGCAGCGCCGCCGCCTCGTCCGCCAGGACCTGGCTCCGCGACCGGGACTCCTGGGCCTCGGCGACGAGGCGCCCGATCCCGGCCAGGGCGGTGTCGTCGCCGACCGCGGTCACCCGCACCCGGATCGCCGAGTCGGTCGACACCGTCCCGGCGACCACCGTGTCGCCGACGCCCTTCGGGACCGGGCGCGACTCCCCGGTGATCATGGACTCGTCCAGCTCGGCGGCTCCGTCCACGACCTCCCCGTCGGCCGGGACCCGGCCACCGGACCGGATCAGGACCGTGTCGCCGGGGCGCAGCTGCGTGGCGGGGACCGTCTCGAACGAACCTCCCTCGGTGAGGCGCTCGGCCTCGTCGGGGAGCAGGGCGGCGAGGGCGGCGAGGGCGTCCTGGGCCTGGCCGAGCGCCTTCATCTCCTGCCAGTGCCCCAGCAGCATGATCGTGATGAGGGCGCCGAGCTCCCACCAGAAGTCGAGGCCGAACCAGCCCAGCGACGTCGCCATCGACGCGACGTAGGCGACCGTGATCGCCATCGCGATCAGCAGCATCATCCCGGGCTCCCGGGCTCGCGCCTCCTGCAGCCCACCGACCAGGAACGGCTTGCCCGCCCACGCGAACACGAACGAGCCGAGCACCGGGCCGACCCACTCGATCCCGGCGAAGTCGAGCTCGTAGCCGAACGAGCCCATGACCATGTGGCTCGTCACCACGAGCGGGAGGGTCAGCAGGAGGCTCCACCAGAACCGGGTTCGGAACTGCTCCACGTGGTGGCCGTGGTGCCCGCCGTGGGCCATGTGCGCCCCGTGGTCCTCGGCGCCGCCGTGTCGCTCGTGCTCCCGCTCGGGTGATCGGTGGCCGCCACCCGCCAGCTCGTCTCCTCGCGTCTCCATCAGCATGCTCACTACCATACCCCCCTATGGTATAGGCGTCAACGCCGACGACCGCTCCCCCGGACCGGGGCGCACGACCGACCACCACTACGCTCGGCGCCGGGAGGATCGCGCCGGCCTCCAGCGCACGTCCCGCCCTCGTAGCTCAGTCGGATAGAGCGACCGCCTCCTAAGCGGTAGGCCACAGGTTCGATTCCTGTCGGGGGCACTACGGGCTCGGACCGTCGGGTAGGGCCGCGGCATGACCACCTACGGCTGGAAGCTGATGGCCGAGCTGCACCCCGCCCGTGCGCTCGTTGAGCAGGCGGTGGCCGCCGAGGCCGCCGGCCTCGAGTTCGTGGCCATCTCCGACCACATCCACCCGTGGCTCCCGGAGCACGAGCACAGCCCGTTCGCCTGGTCGGTCCTCGGCGGCGTCGCCCACGCCACCGACCGCATCGAGCTGGCCACCGGCGTGACGTGCCCCATCGGCCGGTACCACCCGGCGATCGTCGCCCAGGCCGCGGCCACCGTGGCGACCATGACCCCGGGCCGCCGGTTCACGCTCGCCGTCGGCGCCGGCGAGCGGCTGAACGAGCACGTGACCGGCGACGAGTTCCCCGCCGTCGACCTGCGCCACGAGATGCTGCTCGAGGCCTGCGACATCATCACCGCCCTCTGGCAGGGCGACTGGGTGACGATCCGCGGCGAGCACCTCGACGTCGAGGACGCACGGATCTTCGACCTGCCCGAGGTCGACCCGGCGCTCGTCGTCGCCGTGAGCGGCCCGTCGTCGCTCGACGTCGCCCAGGCCGCCGGCGCCGACGGGATCATGGCCACCGAGCCCGAGGCGTCGCTGCCGTCCGGCTGGACCGACCGCGGCGGCGACGGCTCGCAGACGTGGGCGGAGATCCCCGTCGCCTGGGCCGAGACCGAGGAGGAGGGCCAGCGCCTCGCGCTCGAGCGCTTCCGCTTCGGCGTGCCCGGCTGGAAGGTGATGGCCGAGCTCCCGAACCCGGTGAACTTCGACGCCGCCCTCGAGACCGTCCGGCCGGAGGACGTGGCCGAGATGATCCCGTGCGGGCCGGATCCCGAGCGTGCGGCCGAGGGCATCCGGGACTTCGCCGACGCCGGCTTCGAGCGCATCTCCGTCGTCCCGGTCGGTGATCCGGCGGCGACGCTGCGCTTCTTCACCGACGAGGTCCTGCCCCTCCTCGGGTAGTCGCTACTTCTTCAGGCGCCGGCTGCCCTGGTGCCAGTCCTCCTCCTGGCCCCGCTGGTCCGGAGCGAGGCCGAGGACGCGCAGCGCCGGGCGCTCGCGCAGGCTGCGCTTCAGCTCGGCGAAGCCGGGGAACGACGTCAGCTCGAGCACCGCGTCCCAGAGGCGCACCGCGTCGTCGCCCTCGGGCACCCGGCTGATGACCGGGCCGAAGAACGCCGGGCCGTCCGGGGGCTCGTAGGCGATGATCGGCGTGCCCACGTCCTTCCCGGTGCGGGCGAGCGCCTCGTCGGTCTCCGCCCGGATCACGGCGTCGAACGACGTGTCGTCGAGGGCGTCGACCAGGTCGGCGTCGAGGCCGAGCTCGGCCAGCAGCGGCGCCACCGTGCCCGGCTGCCCCATGCCGTCGCGGTAGGCGGCCTGGTCGCCCGGCGGGTCAACCTCGAAGACGCTGCCGCCGAGGGCGGTGTACAGGTCGCCCACCACCTCGCGGCCGTGCCGCTCGCGGGCGGCGGCGCACACCCGCAGCATGCGCAGGCCGGCGGTGTGGCCCTGCTCGTACTCGGGCGGGAAGTGGGCCCCGTAGTCGACGTGCTCGTTGATCAGCCGCAGGGAGATGAACCGCCAGTCGACCTCCATCGGCCGCTGCTCGACGACGTTGCGGACCCAGCGCGAGGTGAGCCAGGCGAAGGGGCAGACCGGGTCGAAGTGGAAGTGGATCGTGGGGGCGGTCACACGTCGAGGCTACGAGCGGCCGCCGGGCGCGCGACCCGGGTCGGCACCTGGTAGGGAACAGCCGTGCAGGAGTTCGACCTGGTCATCATCGGCAGCGGATCCGGCAACGCCATCCCCCCGGAGCTGGACGACGCCCGCGTCGCCCTGGTCGAACGGGGCGTGTTCGGCGGCACGTGCCTGAACGTCGGCTGCATCCCCTCGAAGATGTTCATCTACGCCGCCGACGTGGCCCTGCACGCCCGGGAGTCCGAGCGCTACGGCGTCCACGCCCGCGTCGACGGCGTCGACTGGCCCGCCATCCGTGACCGGGTGTTCGGCCGCATCGACCCCATCGCCGCCGGCGGCGAGCGCTACCGCAGCGAGGACTGCTCGAACATCACGGTGTTCCGGGGCAGCGGCGCCTTCGTCGACCACAAGGTCCTCGACGTCGACGGCGAGCGCCTGCGCGGCGAGCGCTTCCTGCTCGCCGCCGGCGCCCGGCCCTACGTCCCCGACGTCCCCGGCCTCGCCGAGGTCGGGTTCCACACGTCCGACACGGTGATGCGCCTCGACGCCCTCCCCCGGCGGATGGCCATCCTCGGCGGCGGCTACATCGCCACCGAGCTCGGCCACGTGTTCGACGCCTTCGGCACCCGGGTGACGATCGTCAACCGCGGCAACCGCCTGCTGCGCTCGGAGGACGCGGAGATCTCCGAGCGCTACACCGAGCTCGCCGGCCGGCGCTTCGACCTCCACCTGAGCACCGCCATCACGTCGGTGCGCCGCAACGACGACGGCTCGATCGGCCTCGAGCTGGCCGGTCCCGACGGCGCTTCGACGCTCGAGGTCGACGAGCTGCTCGTCGCCACCGGGCGCATCCCCAACAGCGACCAGCTCGCCGTCGAGGTCACCGGCGTGCGAACCGACGCCGCCGGCCGGGTGGTCGTCCACGAGAACCTGGAGACCGACGTCGAGGGCATCTACGCCCTGGGCGACATCACGAACCGGTTCCAGCTCAAGCACGTCGCCAACGCCGAGGCGAAGATCGCCTTCCACAACCTCACCCACCCGGACGACCAGCGGATGATGGACTACTCGATCGTCCCCCACGCCGTGTTCGGCAACCCGCAGGTCGGGTCCGTCGGGCTCACCGAGCAGCAGGCGGCGGACGACGGCGTCCCGTTCGTCACCGCCGTCAAGGAGTACGGCACCACCGCGTACGGCTGGGCGATGGAGGACACGACGTCGTTCGTGAAGCTGGTCGCCCACGCCCAGACCCGCAAGCTGCTCGGCGCCCACATCATCGGGCCGCAGGCGTCGACGCTCGTGCAGCTGCTCGTGCAGGGCATGCGCTTCGGGCAGACCGTGGACGAGATGGCCCGCGAGCAGATGTGGGTCCACCCCGCCCTCACCGAGGTGATCGAGAACGCCCTCCTCGACCTCTGACCTCGCCGGCGCGCGCGCCGTCCCGGTCGGCGACGTCGAGCGGACGGCTCGCCCGCGGCTGCGATCGATCGACGCCTTCCGGGGCGCCGTGCTCGCGTTCATGGTGCTCACCCCGGCCACCGGCGACCCGGCCACCTTCCCGTTCCTGCGACACGCGGCGTGGGACGGGCTCACCGCCTCCGACCTGGTGCTGCCCACGTTCCTCGTGACCAGCGGGCTGAGCCTCGCCTTCCTGCTGCGGCCACCCGTCAGACGGCGCAAGGTCGTCCGGCTGGTGCGCCGGCTGGCGCTCCTCGTGGTCCTCGGCCTCGTCTACAACGCCTACGGCGCCACCGGGACCGACATCTCCTCGCTGCGGTACACGGGTGTGCTGCAGACCATCGGCGTCGCCGGGTTCCTCGCCGCCGTCGTGGTGCTGCTCACCCGGCGAGGCGACCGCGACCGGCCGTGGGCGATCGCCGGGGTGGCGGTCGCGCTGCCGGCGCTGTACGGGACCGGCCTCCACGTCTTCGCCGACCGGTGCGCCGGCGAGGACCGCTGCAGCCCCTACGTGGAGCTCGACCGCACGCTGCTCGGGCCGGCGCACACCTACGGCGCCGGCGAGCTCGGCTGGGACCCCGAGGGCATCGCGGCGACGGTCGCCGCCTCGGCCCTCGTGCTGGTCGGCTACCTGGCCGGACGACGCCTGGTCGGCGCCCGATCGCTCGGCCGGGTCGTCGCGTCGACCGTCGCCGCCGCGGGCGCGCTGCTGGCGCTGGCGTGGGCGCTCGACGACCTCCAGCCGGTCAACAAGCGGCTGCTGACGCCCGCCTTCGTGGCGGTGTCGTCGGGCGTCGCGCTGCTCGGCATCTCGCTGTTCGTCCTGCTCCTCGACGTCGGCGGCCGTCGGGGGCGAGCGAGGTCACCGGTCGAGCTGCTCGTCGCCCTCGGGCGCAACGCGCTCGTCGTCTACCTCCTCGAGCGCTTCCTGCTGCAGACGTCGACCCTCGTCCACGTCGGCGACCGCACGCTCCGGGAGGTGGTGCTCGACGAGCTGCCGGTCGGCGAGCCCGGCGTGCACCTCGCGTTCACCGGCCTCCTGCTGGCGGTGGTGGTGGCGGTGACCACCGCCCTCCACCGCCGGCAGCGCTACCTGGCGCTCTGACCCTCAGCCGTCGTCGACCTCGGCGGCCTCGTCGTCGGCGACGACGCCCGTGGTCGACGGCTGCTCGTCGGCTGGCGCCGGCGCCACCGGGGACGGGTCGGGCATCTCCTCGTCGTGATCGGCCATCGGTCGCTCCTCGGTCGTTCGGTGCACGGGCTGGCTCCGTACCCAGCGGACGGCGCAGCCCTACGCTCCGGCACCGTGGGGGCAGCAGCGGACGCGTACCGGTCGCTCGACGAGGCGTGGCAGTTGGCGATCGACGAGGCGTGGCGGTCCTGGTCCGCCGGCAGCGCCGGCGTCGGCGCCGTGATCACCGACGGTGCGCAGCGAATCATCGCCGTCGGCCGCAACCGCATCGCCGAGCCCCGATCGGAGCCGGGCGTGCTGGCCTGGACCACGCTCGCCCACGCCGAGATGAACGCCCTCGCCGTGCTCGACCTGGGCGCCGATGCCCGCACCATCACCACCACGTTCGAGCCGTGCCTGATGTGCGCGGCGACCATCCTCCAGACGGGGATCCCGCAGGTGCGCTACGCCAGCGCCGACCCGTTCTTCGACGGCCTCGGCGACTGGTTCGCCACGCTCGACGTGCCCGGGAAGCCGGCGCCCGCGAGCAGCGAGCTCGGCGGGCCGATCGGTGCGTTCGCCCACGTGCTGCACACGTCGTGGCTGGCGTTCTGGGCGTCCAACGCCGAGGTGATGGATGCGCATCAGCGGCTCCGCCCCGCCCACCTCCGGGTCGCCAGGGAGATCGTGGAGGACGAGCACCTGCGGGCCATGGCCGCCGAGGGCGCAGGCGTCGTCGACGCGCTCGAGCGCCTGTGGCCGTCGCTGCGCGAGCTCGCCGACGGATCTGGCGGCGGTTCGTCAGCCCCGGGCTGA
>JBKHXT010000134.1:0-8557 GCA_046565885.1 Acidimicrobiia bacterium | reverse complement strand
ACGGCTTCCTGACGCTGTCGATGCTCACCCACCTGTCGAGCTCCATCAAGCAGGACCCCGAGACCTTCAAGGGCGTGGTCATGGGCGTGAACTACGGCTTCGACAAGGTGCGCTTCATCGCCCCGGTCCCCAGCGGCTCGAAGATCCGGGCCACGTCGGTCCTCAAGGACGCCGCCCTCAAGGGCAACGCCATCGACGTCACCCGCACCTACACCATCGAGGTCGAGGGCGGTGACAAGCCGGCGGTCGTCGCCGACTGGATCACCCGGCTCGTCTACGGCTGAGCCCGTCGGCCGTTCCGTGGCCGCTGCCAGTTCCGTTTCGTGGCCGCTGCCGGTTTTCTCCGGTGCGTCAGGGGCGGGCGTAGGTGGCGGTGAGGACGTCGCGCTCGAGCGCCGCCTGCTCGAGGGCGTCGACGGCGTCGCGCCCGTCGGCGCCGGCCACCAGCCCGGACGGTGACGCGAGGGCGTAGAGGCGCAGCTCGTAGCGGTGGGCCGCGTCGCCGGGCGGCGGGCACGGCGGCGCCCAGCCGATCGACCGGTCGACGTTGGTCCCCGCCACGGCCCCGTCCGGCAGGACGGACGGCTCCACCACCTCGACGCCGGGCGGCAGGCCGGCCACGACCCAGTGGACGGCGCCGCCGGCGTCGACGTCGACGACGGCGATGGCCAGCTCGGCAACGGCCGGCGGCGCACCGGTGATGAGCAGCCGGGGGGCGTCGCCGGCGCCGTCGCAGGTGAAGCGGGCGTCGAGCGCGGCGCCCTCGGCGACGTCGGGGCTGGCGAGCTGCAAGGAGGTCGGTTCGACCGCCGGCGCCGCCGTCGACGGGACCGTCGCCGTGGTGGGCGGGGCGGGGGCCAGCGCCCGGCCGTCGTCGCCGCAGGCCGAGGCGACGGACACGAGCACGAGCGCGACGATGACCGCCGGCCACCTCCGTCGCACGTGGGGGCGCGCTACTTCTCGACCTTGGCCCGGCCGTTGCTGGCCGTGCGCTCGAGCAGCTCGGTGACGCCGGCGAGCGCACCGGCCACGCCGGACAGCTCGGTCGGGACGATGATCTTGGTGGCCTGCCCGTCGCCCAGCTTCTGCAGCGTCTCCAGGTACTTGATGGCGAGCAGGTCGTTCGACGGGTTGCCGTCGTGGATCGCCTGGTACACGGCGCGGATGGCGTCGGCCTCGCCCTCGGCCACCGCGCTCTGGCGGTACTGCTCGGCCTCGGCGAACTTGCGCACGGCCTCGGCGCGGCCCTCGGCCTCGAGCACGGCCTTGGCCTTGGAGCCCTCGGCCTCCAGGATCGCGGCTGCCTTGGCGCCCTCGGCCGTGGTGATGGCGGCCTCGCGCCGGCCCTGGGCCTCGGTGACGACGGCGCGGCGCGTGCGCTCGGCCTTCATCTGCTCGTGCATGGCGGTCATGACGTCCGGCGGCGGATCGATGCGCTGGATCTCGACCCGGACGACGCGCACGCCCCACTTGTCGGTGGCGTCGTCGAGGATCTCCCGCAGGGCGATGTTGATGCGGTCGCGAGAGGTGAGCGACTCGTCGAGGGGCAGGTCGCCGATGACGTTGCGCAGGTTGGTCTGGGCCAGCTTCGTGACGGCGAGGATGAAGTTGGCGACGTTGTAGACGAGGCGCTGGGGGTCGGTTGGCTCGTAGTAGACGACGGCGTCGACGGACACGCCCACGTTGTCGGAGGTGATGACCTCCTGGGGCGGGACGTCGACCACCTGCTCGCGCATGTCCACGATGCGCAGCGTGTCGACGAGCGGGATGATCAGGCGCAGGCCGGGGTCGACCGTCTCCTTGTAGCGGCCGAGGCGCTCCACGATGCCCCGCTGGTACGGCCGCACGATGCGCACGCCCGCCGCCACGTAGGCGAAGAGGAAGAAGCCGATGACGGCCAGGACGATGATGAGCGTCACGAGAGGGGCCTTTCCGGTGGGGTGGAGGGGATCGGGAGGCCGGTGGGGAACACGACGACGCGGGTGCCGCGCACCTCGAGGACCGTGACCGGTGTGCCCTGAGCGATGGCGGAGCCGTCGAGGGACTGGGCCCGCCACTCCTCGCGGCCGAGGCGGACCAGGCCGACCTCGTCGGGCCCCTCGGGGACGGGCGCGAGCATCACGCCCTGCTCGCCGACGAGGCGGGTGGCGCCCACGCCGAGCGGGGTGCGGGTGGTGAGCTCGAGCCGCCGGGCGACGGGGCGGAGGGCGGCGAAGGAGACGACCGACAGGCCGATGAAGACGATCCAGCCGAGGGCGATGGGCGCCCCGATGAACGACACGATCGCGGCGCCCACGGCCCCGATCGCGAAGGGACCGAGGAAGAAGGTCCCGGCTGAGGCCATCTCGCCGAGGCCGAAGCCCAGCGCCGCCACCAACCAGACCCACCGCCACACCTCGGGGTCGTCCACGTGGGCGATCGTACCGACCGGGATCGGGTCGGGTCGGTCGGTTGCGGTCAGCCGCCGCCCGCGTCGAGGCGATCGAACGCGTCGGCGTCGACGTCGGTCGTGTAGTCGAGGGCCTCGATCCGGTCGCTGCCCTGGTCGACGAGCAGCACCACGCCCTCGCGCGAGGCGCAGATGGTGCCCTCCTCGCCGAGCTCGGGCGACGCCTGCCCGTCGCGCAGGCGCGTCGTGAGGCAGCTCGCCTCGACGCCGGCGACGTCGCGGCGTTCGAGCACGAAGTCGTAGTCGGCCCGGCCCTCGGCGAGCCGCTCGCTCAGGCGCTCGAGCGCGCCGGCGGTGAACACCCCGGGACCCTCGACCAGGGCGTCGGTGCGCTCGCACGACCACCCGTCGCCGTCCTCTCCCGGCGTGCACGTGAACGCCTCGCCGTCGACGACCTGGCGCACCTCGACGAGCTCGCCGTCGGCCTCGAGGTCGACGCGGCGGTCGGGCGGGCGTCGGCGGACGACGAGCTCGGTGCCGTCGGCCGGCCCGGGGAAGCGCACGGCGTAGGTGGCGGTGTCGCCCCGCCCGAGCAGGCCGAGGAAGTCGGCGACGTCCTCGTCGAGCCCGGCGTCGAGCGCGGCCTGCCGAGCCTGGTCGGCGCGCTGGCCGGCCACGTCGGCGCCGTCGTCGTCGCCGCACGCGCCGAGCGCGATGCCGGCGAGCAGGCACAGCGCGGCGGTCCGGGGGCTCGGCACGCAGGGATCGTAGGGACCGGCAGTACCGTGGCGGCGATGACCTCGCCGGCGACCCCGCCCGACGCGCGTGCGCCCCGCCCGCTCGCCCGGTCGATCGCCATCGGCGTGGGCATCGGCCTGGGCGCGGCGGCCATCGCCTTCTTCCTGATCGCCATCCCCTTCTACACATTGGCCTCGTTCGAGCCGAACGGCCTCGACCGCCCCATCGTGCGCACGGGGCTGTTCCGCATCGCCCTGCCGGTCGGCGCCCTCATCGGCGTGGCGGTCGGCGTGGCCAGCGCCCGGTGGGCCCGCAAGGGCGGCACCTGGAGCGTCGGCGGCGGAGACGACCGCTACACCACCCGGTAGCGTCGGCCGGGTGAGCCGGTCCGATCGCTGCATCCTCACCGTGCACGCCCACCCCGACGACGAGTCGTCGAAGGGGGCGTCGACGATCGCCCGCTACCACGCCGAGGGCGTGCGCACGGTGCTCGTGTGCTGCACCGACGGCGCCGCCGGCGACATCCTCAACCCGGCGATGGACCGGCCCGAGGTCAAGGACGACCTGCCCAACGTCCGGTACCAGGAGCTGGCCCGGGCGGCCGAGATCATCGGCTACGACGAGGTGGTCCACCTCGGCTACCGCGACTCGGGCATGCCCGACACCGAGGCCAACGCCCATCCGGAGGCCTTCGCCAACGCCGACCTCGACGAGGCCGTCGGCAGGCTCGTCGCCGTGCTGCGGCGCGAGCGCCCGCAGGTGGTGGTCACCTACGGCGACGACCAGAAGGGCTACCCGCACCCCGACCACCTGATGGTCCACGACATCACCATGCCGGCGGTCGAGCGGGCGGCCGACCCGTCGTGGTACCCGGAGGCCGGCGAGCCGCACCGGGTCGACAAGGTGTACTGGACCGCGTGGTCGCGGGCCCGGATCCTGGCGATGCACGAGATGTTCATCGAGCTCGGCAAGGAGTCGCCCTACGACGAGAAGTGGTTCGAGCGCCCCGACCAGGACCACCGCATCACGACCCGGGTCCACCACGGCGAGCACGGCGACGTGCGCTGGGATGCCCTCCTCGCCCACGCCACCCAGATCGACCCGGAGTCCCCGTTCTGGTTCGGGCTGCCGCGCGACGTGGCGGCCACCGTGCACCCGTGGGACGAGTACATCCTCGCCGTCAGCCACGTCGAGAGCGACGAGTCGTCCGGCGACCTCTTCGACGGCATCGAGGTGGCCTCGGCCGGTCGCATCGGCTGATGGCCGCCGCCGACGTCCCGCTGCTGAGCCAGGGCTGGCTCGACCTGCAGCGCGAGCTGACCGCCGACCTGCCCGAGCGCCCCGGCGCCAGCGCCACCATCGAGTACCGCATCGCCGGCGGGCCCGACGGTGAGGTCGTGTTCCACACCGTGCTGGAGGACGGCCGCATCGCCACGAACCAGCTCGGCGCCGTCGACGACCCCGACTTCACCGTGCTCATGCCGCACGCCGAGTTCGTCGACGTCGTCCGCGGCGAGCTCGACCAGAACGTCGGGTTCATGCAGGGTCGGGTGAAGGTCACCGGCAACATCGGCCGCATGCTCTCGGTGCTGCCGGTCACGACGTCGGAGGCGTGGCGGGCGGCGTCGCAGCGGCTGCTGGCGGCGACGGCGCTCTAGCTCGTCCCCTCGGGCGCCTCGACGGCGGTCACCTCGAGCATCTGGTCCTCGTCGGTGACGTCGACGACCTCGTAGGGACCGGGCTCGCTGAAGATCACGAACGTCGACTCGCCGGGGAACAGCAGCCCGGTGTCGATGCGGGTGTCGGCCCGGATCCCGTGGTCGCCCTCGCCGGTGATGCGGAACTCGACCAGCTCGTCGGTGGTGACGTCGAGCTCGTCGACGCTGAACCCGTCGTCGCCCAGCTCGACCACGTGGTCCGGCTCGGACGGCACGTCGGGGAGGTCGTCGCGGGAGATGGCCCGGCGGTCGCTGTCGCAGGCGCCGCCGCCGAGGGCGAGCGCGACGACGAGGACGGCGGGTGCGAGGCGGCGCATGGTCAGCCGGCCCGCTGGGCGTCGCGCAGCTCGCGGTACCCGACGAGGGTGACCCCGGCCCGGTCGAGCAGGGCGCGCACCTCGGGGTCGAGGACCAGGTCGAGGTCGTCGACCCGGGCCGACCACGACTCGCCGATGGCCCGCAGCTCGGGCGTGTCGACCGCGGGGTGGACGTAGACCTCGGTGACGCCGGGGCGCAGGTCGAACACGGCGCGCTCGATGGCCTTGCGGCTCCCGACGCCGCCCACGTACACGAAGCGGTCGGGGAACAGCACGCCCTCCTCGGCCGCCAGGTCGCGGAACGGGAACCCGATGCGGCGCTGCGTGGAGGCGCCGGACAGGCGGATCGGGAGCTGGTACTCGACGGCGAGGTCGAGGTAGACGTCGAAGAACTCGGGCCGGAGCTGCAGCACGCCCATGTGGCTGTCGAGGTGGCTCACGTCGAAGCCCCACAGGATCGCCCGCTCGATCTGGGCCCGGCACTCCCGGCGGACCTCGTCGAGGTCGGCGTGCTCCCACGCGTCGGCCAGCGTGCGCGGGAAGCCGCCGTCGCCGTCGAGCAGGGACGGGGCGTGGGTGATCGGACCCCAGCGGTACAGGTCGTGCTCGGCGGTGAGGGTGAGGTGCACGCCGACGTCCTCGCCGCGGTGGTGGCTGGCCGCCTCCCGCGCCCACGGGCACGGGATCATGATCGAGGCGCTGGTGCCGATGCCCTCCCGCAGCGCCCGGTACACGCCGTGGTTGGCGGCGTGGCAGAAGCCGAGGTCGTCGCAGTTCACGATGAGCAGGCGGGCGTCGGGCGGATGTCCCAGCCGCTCGGCGAGGGTCGGCACGGCCGGCACGCTACTGGTCGGGGAGGTCGACGTCGGGCCCGCCGCACACGCCCCACAGGCCCCGTCCGGCGGCCCGGGCGTCGGCCTCGGCGGCCGCCAGGGTGGGGTAGAGCGCCTCGTTGTCGCCGTAGGTGACGGCATCGGCGTAGCCCTGCTCGACGAGCGCCAGGTTGACGAGGAGGTCGTCGTCGGCCCGGTACACGTAGGCGAGGAGCCGGTCGTAGTCGTCGCGGGCGACGACGTCGCGCTCGAGGCGGACCTCGGTGCCCTCGGGGACGAGCGTGGCGAGGAACGTCGACGCCTCGGCGCCGTAGCACTGCACCGGTCGGTTCGGCGCCACCGACTCGGGGGTGTCGACGCCGATCAGCCGGATGCGCTCGGTGCGGCCGTCGATGCGCACGTCGAGGGTGTCGCCGTCGACGAGGTGGGTGACCACGCCCGTGTCGGACCCGGCGGGCCGGCCGGCGGGCTGGTTCGACGCGCAGGCGGCCGCCAGCGAGAGGCTGGCGGCCGCGAGCAGCGCGAGGTGGGTGGGTGGCCGCACGACGTGCTCCGGTCGCGAGAGGGGAGGGGGAAGTGCGGCGACGGGGCCGGGGCCCCGTGGGATCAGACCCGCTGGATGATGGTGCCGGTGCCGAGACCGCCGCCGCAGCACATGCTGATGAGGGCGTTCTCCTTGTCGGCCCGCTCGAGCTCGTGCAGCGCCTTGGTCATGAGGACGGCGCCCGTGCCGCCGAGGGGGTGGCCGAGGGCGATGGCGCCGCCGTTGGGGTTGACGGTGTCCCAGTCGGGGTTGTGCTCCTTGGCCCAGGACAGCACGACGGAGGCGAAGGCCTCGTTGATCTCGCACACGCCGATGTCGGACATCTTCATGCCGGTGCGGGCGAGCAGGTGCGACGTGGCGTCGATGGGGCCGGTGAGCATGAGGACCGGGTCGACGCCGACGTTGCAGGTGTCGACGATGCGGGCCTTGGGCGTGAGGCCGAGGGCCTTGGCCTTGTCGGCGGTCATCAGCAGCACGGCGGCGGCGCCGTCGGAGATCTGCGACGACGAGCCGGCGGTGTGGACGCCGTCGGGGCGGGCGACGGGCTTCAGCTGGGCCAGCTTCTCGAGGCTGGTCTCGCGCAGGCCCTCGTCGCGGGTGACGGTGTGCGTGCTGTCGAGGACGTTGCCCTCCTCGTCGGCGTCGGGGGCGGTGACCGAGACGATCTGGGTCGCGAAGCGGTCCTCGGCCCAGGCCTGGGCGGCCCGCTCCTGGGAGCGCAGGCCGAACTCGTCGCAGTCCTGGCGGGAGATGCCCCACTTGTCGGCGATGCGCTCGGCGCCCTCGAACTGCGAGGTCATCTCGTAGCGGCCGAAGTAGGTCTTGGGGATCGGGATGCCGAAGCCGAGGTCCTTCTTGCCGGACGAGCCGATCGGCACCCGGCTCATGACCTCGACGCCGCAGGCGACGGCCACGTCGACGGCGCCGCCGGCCACGAGGGCGGTGGCGAGGTTGGTGGCCTGCTGCGACGACCCGCACTGGGTGTCGACGGTGGTGTTGGCCACGGACTGGGGCAGGCCGGCGGCCAGCCAGGCGGTGCGGCCGATGTTGAAGGCCTGCTCGCCGACCTGGGAGACGCAGCCGGTGACGACCTGGCCCACCTCGGCGGGGTCGATGCCGGTGCGGTCGATCAGCGCCTTCTGGGCGACGCCGAGCAGCTCGCCCGGGTGCATGGTGGACAGGCCACCGCCACGGCGGCCCACGGGCGTCCGGACGGCATCGATGATCACAACCTCGGTCATGCGGGGCAGTGTAGGTCTGGACTTGACCGGGCGGTCAATGGCGCTCAGGCGGCGTGGGCGTGCTGGTCGTCGGCGCGCTCGGCGTGGGTGCGGGCGATGGACTCGGCCAGGGCGGCGCGGGCCTTGGCCAGCCCCTTGCGGCCCGACTCGCGGCTGGAGGCGTCGAGGTGGAAGCTGCGCCGGGTCTGGACGGGGAGGCGGGTCTGGGTTGCCATGGGTCCATCTTCCTCAGGGGGTCTGACAGTCACGTCCGTCCCTAGTGTCAGCACCCGTGGACGCCAAGACATTCCTCGGCCTGGAGCCGACCCACAACCCCAACCGCTGGTTCATCCCGGTGACGCCGGGGGTCTCGACCCGGGGCAGCTTCCTGTGGGGCGGGTGCGGGCTCGGCGCCGGCATCGAGGCCATGGAGCGCACCACCGGCCGCCCGGTGATCTGGGCCACCGCCCAGTACCTCTCCTACGCCCCCACCGGCTCGATCATGGACATCGACGTGGTGGTCGCCGCCGACGGCAGGAACGTCACGCAGGCCCGCGCGATCGGCCACGTGGGCGACCGCGAGATCCTCACCGTCAACGCCGCGCTCGGCCACCGCGACACCCCCGCGTCGGGCATGTGGGAGCGCATGCCGGAGGTGCCCCCGCCCGACGAGTGCCCGGTGCGCTTCGGCGCCGACCCCAACGACGAGGGCATCACCGACGGGATGATGGCCCGGGTCGACTTCCGCCTCGCCGACGCCCGCCCCTACGACGAGCTGGAGGGCAACCCGATGCCCGA
>JBKHXT010000133.1:0-19122 GCA_046565885.1 Acidimicrobiia bacterium | reverse complement strand
CGTCGGCGAGCCGGGCGGCGAGCGCCGAACCGGCGGGACCGGTGCCTCCGAGGATTCCGATCTTCATCACCGGGCGGACCCTACCCGGAGGTCCCTGCCGGGCTCCCAACCGCCCCTATCGTCGGCGCCGTGGACCCCGACCCGCACGACCGACGCGACGACGAGGCCCCGGCGCAGGCGTCGCTGGCGCCGTTCCTCGCCGCCCTCGTGCTGGTCGGCGTCGCCGCCGTGCTCGCGTTCGTGTTCCTGCGCAGCGAGGACGAGGGCCGCCTGGTCCGGCCCGACCGCCTCGACGCCACCGGCGACGCCTCGGTCCGTGCCGTGGTGTTCGACGTGCCGGGGTGCGAGCGCATCGACCGGGCGCAGGTCGACTTCGACGGCGACGAGCGCGTGCTGCTCGAGCTCGTCGCGGTGGAGATCGACGGGTGCGAGGGCGAGGGCGGCCGCGAGGTCGTCGCCGAGGTCGAGCTGCCCCGGCCCATCGAGGACCGGGCGCTCGCGGCCGGCGTGGGCCGCATCCGCCTGCCCTGCACCGGCGACGGCGCATCGATCCGCTGCGCCGCCGAGCGGTAACGCCACCCGACGACCGGAGGTCTACGACAGCCATGGGAATCCTCGACGGCAAGCGGCTCCTGATCACCGGCGTGCTCACCGACGCCTCGCTGGCGTTCGGCGTGGCCGAGCTGGCCCAGCGCGAAGGCGCCGAGATCGTGCTGACCGGCGCCGGCCGGGCGCTGCGCCTCACCCAGCGCACCGCCCGCAAGCTGCCCACGGAGCCGGAGGTGCTCGAGCTCGACGGCACGGTGCCCGAGCACGTCGAGGCGGTACGCGAGGCCCTCGCCTCGAAGTGGGGGCAGGTCGACGGCGCCCTGCACGCCATCGGCTTCGCACCGGAGTCCTGCCTCGGAGGCGGGTTCACCGAGGCGCCCTGGGAGGACGTCGCCGTGGCGATGCAGATCTCGGCCTACTCGCTGAAGACCATCGCCGACGTCGTCGTGCCCCTCATGCCCGACGGCGGCTCCATCGTCGGCCTCGACTTCGACGCCGCCCAGGCGTGGCCGGCCTACGACTGGATGGGGGTCGCCAAGGCCGCGCTCGAGTCGACGTCGCGCTACCTGGCCCGGGACCTGGGCCCGAAGGGCGTGCGGGTGAACCTGGTCGCCGCCGGCCCGATCAAGACGATGGCGGCCAAGTCGATCCCGGGCTTCTCCGCCTTCGAGGACGTGTGGGACGACCGGGCGCCGCTCGGCTGGGACGTCGCCGACTCCTCCGGCGTCGCCCGCTCCACCGTGGCGCTGCTCTCGGACTGGTTCCCGCAGACCACCGGCGAGATCATCCACGTCGACGGCGGGTACCACGCGATCGGAGCGTAGGGACCGCTCACGCGGGCGGGTCCCAGGTCCGGCGGCTCCGCCGCCGTCAGGCGAACCAGCGGGGATTGGCGACCCGGAGCTTGTCGACCACCGACTCGGCCATCGCCCGCACGACCTCGTCGCCCGCCAGGGACCCGTGGCGCACGCCGTCGGCGAACGCCCGGTCGTCGGCCACGCCGAGCGACGCCAGGCGCTGGCGGTGCTCGGCCTCCATGGCCGGACCCATCGCCGCCTCGCGCTCGAGGATCCCGAGCACGTTCTCCGCCACCCGGGTGTGGAACGCGACCCGGCCGGTGGCGGCCTCCCGGACGTCGCCGGCCACCCACTCGCGGACCGCCTCCAGCAGCTCGCCGGTGGTGGGTCGACCGTGCAGCCCCGCCCCCCGCTCGGCGTCGGCGACGGGTCGGGCGACCGCCGTGGCCAGCGCCTCGGGCTCGAGCAGCAGCAGCAGGTCGTGCTCGTTCTCGCACACCCGGCGGCCGATGGCGGCCAGCTCCATCGAGCGGCTCAGGCCCTCCAGGTGGGCCCGGGCCTGCATGATGCACATGATCCCCCACTTGAGCGTCCCGAGGACCTCCCACCACCGCACCACGTCGGCGTCGACCGGCGTGCCCGACGCCTCGGCGTAGGCGCCGAAGAGCTGCTCGTAGGTCCCCACCCCCGCGACCGAACCCGGGCCGCCGAAGCGCCACGCCCGGGTGCACAGCCAGCCCAGGTCCTCCATGGGGTCGCCGACGTGCGCGAGCTCCCAGTCGATGACCGCCTCCAGGCCGTCGGGGCCGACCATCAGGTTCCCGAGGCGGAAGTCGCCGTGGACCAGGGCCTCGCCGGTCGCGGGCGGGCGGTTCGCCTCCAGCCACCGGAAGGCGTGCTCGAAGGTCGGGTGCGGGTCGCCGAAGCCGTCGAGCACCTCGCGGTACTGGGCGACCTGGTCGGTGCGGGGCAGGCCGTCGACCGCGTCGGTGGGGATCGAGTGGACGGCGGCCAGCGCCCGGCCGCAGTCGGCCGCCAGGCGCTCACGGGCCCGGGCGAAGTCATCGTCGCGCAGGATCTTGCGGGCGATGGTCTCGCCCTCGACGAAGCGGCTCACGAGGTAGCCGGCACCGAGCTCGCCCGGCTCCCCCGAGGCGCTGACGAGCGGAGCCACCGGGACGCCGGCCTCGCCGGCGGCGCGCAGCAGCGCCGCCTCGATGGCCATCGCACCCGTGCGAGGTGAGCCCGTCCGCTCCCGCTGGAGGACGAAGCGCTCGCCGCCGGCCTCGAACGACCAGGTCTCCCGGGACGCGCCGCCGGTGAGCCGGCGCAGCCCGGTCACCTCGAGGCCGGGGTCGTCGAGCTCCGAGCGGAGCAGCGTCTGCAGTCGGTCGGCGAGCTCGTCCGGCGTCACGCCGGCGATCCTGCCAGATCCGGCAACGCCCGTTGCCAGTGGCTACCCGCAGGCGGCGCGGGTGGCGGGGTACGGGTTGACGGCGGCGCCGTGGTTGGGGTGGATCTCGAAGTGCAGGTGCGGCATGCCCCGGGCGTTGCCGGTGTCGCCGACGTAGCCGATGACGGTGCCGGCCGAGACCCGACCCGCCTGCCCGTACCGGGACAGGTGCGTGCCGTAGTAGTAGTGGCCGTCGTCGCCGGACAGGTGGAACGACAGGCCGCCGATCGAGTTGCCGCGGTGGGTGACGGTGCCCGACACGGGGGCGACGACGGGCACGCCGGTGCGGGCCATCATGTCGACGCCCTTGTGGCGGCGGCCGCCGGAGCGGGGGTAGCCCCACGAGTCGATGAACGAGTGCGGACCGGCGACCGGGCAGACCATGCCGCCGCCGCGGTGCACCTGGGGCGCCGGGGCGGGCGCGGACGCGGCCGGGGCCGACCGGGTGAGCGCCGCCTTCGAGCTGGTGCTGCCGGCGCGGGCCGCAGCGGCGGCGGCGGCCTTGCGGCGGGCCTCCTCGGCGGCCCGGCGACGAGCCTCCTCCTCGGCGCGGCGCTTGGCCTCGAGCTCCTCGAGCCGCTTCAGCTCGGCCTGGACGTCGGCCAGCGCGTCGCGCAGCTCGGCGATGCTCGCCCGCTGGGCCTCGCGGGCGGCGGTGACCCGGGCGCTGGCCTCGTCGAGCTCGGCCTTGGCCTCGGTGAAGTCGTCGATCGTGTCGAAGGTGCCCTGGCTCACGTAGCGGGCGAGGGCCTCGGCCTTCACGCCGTCGTTCAGGTCGGCCGAGGTCAGCAGGGGCATGTCGCCCCGCGAGGTGTAGCGCTCGACGACCAGCTCCTCGAGCGAGCCGCTGAGCGACGCCAGGCGCTCCTGGGCCCGGGTGGCCTTGGCCTCGAGCGCCGCCAGCTCGCCCTCGATGGCGCCGAGGCGGGCCTCGGCGTCGGACACCCGCCGGGTGGCCTCCTGGGCGGCGGCTCGGGCCCGGTCGATCTCGGCGGTCTGCGCGCCGGCCGGGGCCGGCGCCGAGACGGCGGTGAAGCCGGCGGCGACCAGGACGGGGACGAGCAGGGTGAGGAGGAGGCGGCGCAGCATGGTGGGGACGGCGGGGGCGGTGCGGGCGCGAGGGCGCGACCGGGCCGGCGGCACAGGCTACGGGCGGGTTGCGGATGTTGCAATGCCGTGACGACGACGGCCGCCTGGTACGACGGTGCGCCGTGCCCGCTCCCGCCCCCGAGGCCGTCGTCGAGCTCGCCGGCGTCGACGTCGCCATCGACGGCGTGCCGGTGCTCCACGCCATCGACTGGACGATCCGGGCGGGCGAGCGCTGGGTCATCGTCGGCCCCAACGGGTCGGGGAAGACGACGCTGCTGCGACTGCTGTCGTCGTGGGTGCGTCCGTGGGCCGGCAGGGCCGTGGTCCTCGGCGAGGTGCTCGGCCGCACCGACATGCGGGCGCTGCGCCGGCGGATCGGGTACACGAGCCAGGCCCTCACCGACCTGCTGCGCCCGACGATGACCCCGCACGAGGTCGTGCTCGCCGCCCCGAACGGCGCCCTCGAGACCTGGTGGCACCGCTACGGCGACGAGCAGCGGGCCGACGCCGCCGCCCAGCTGCGGCGGTTCGGCATCGACGACGACATGGCGTCGCGGCCGCTGCGCACGCTGTCGTCCGGCGAGCGCCAGCGGGTGCTGCTCGCGCGGGCCTTCACCGGCCGGCCCGGCATCGTCATCCTCGACGAGCCCACCGCCGGCCTCGACGTGGGCGGGCGCGAGGACCTGCTCCGCCGGCTCGACGACGCCGCCGCCAGCACCACCGCTCCCCTGGTGCTCGTCACGCACCACCTCGAGGAGATCCCGCCCGCCTTCGACCGGGCCGTGCTGCTGTCGGGCGGGCGGCTCGTGGCCGCGGGCCCGGCGCCCGAGGTGCTCACCAGCGAGCGGCTCAGCGACCTCTACGGCGTCGAGCTGGAGGTCGCCTGCCGCGACGGGCGGTGGTCGGCCGTCGCCGCGCCCGGGTCAGCCGGCTGACGGCTCGCCGGACTCCACCAGCGCCCGGAGCCGCTGGCGGGACGACTCGATCTCGCTCGTCAGGACGCGGTCGAGCAACGGCACCCAGAGCGTGCCGCCGTAGTGGAGGTCCATGAGCAGCCGGCTGCCGAGGGAGGTCGGCTCGACCGTGGCGGTCAGCCGCCAGGTGGCGTGGTCGCGGCCGTCGACCTCGCGCCGTTCGAACGCGGCCACGCCGGGTTCGTCGGTCGAGGGCGCCCGGTGGGCGGTGCGGACCATGCGCAGCTGCTTCGACCGGGCGAGCGGTCCCAGGCGGCCCCTTAGCGTGACGAGCCACGCCGGGCCCGGGTCGCCGTCGGCCGGCGGCGCCGTCGTGGTGCGCGGGACGATGTCGAGCCACCGGTCGTAGCTGTCGAGCTCGCCCACCCAGGCGAAGAGCCGCTCGGGCGGGCAGTCGGCGTCGAGGCTGGCGCGCAGGTCCACGGACCGGAGTCTGGCCCGACCTACCGCGACCGCGACAGGTCGGAGACGACCTTCAGCAGGCCGTAGGGGTTGACCGGCTCGCCGCCGCCCGGGTGGACCTGGAAGTGCAGGTGCGGCGCGCCGCCCTGCGCGTTGCCGGTGTCGCCGACGTAGCCGACGAGGTCGCCGGCGTTCACCAGCGCGCCCTCGACCATCCCCTCGGCGTAGGACTGCAGGTGGGCGTAGTAGTAGTACGTGCCCGACTGGCCCTTGAGCCACAGCTTGGTGCCGCCGAGCACGTCGACGCCGACCCGGGTGATGATCCCCCGCTCGACGGCGTAGAGCGGCGTCCCGAACGGCGCCATGATGTCGACGCCCTGGTGGCCGTGCTGGTACTCGGTGCCGACCATGCGGGGGAAGCCCCACGAGTCGATGAACGAGTACGGCTCGCCCACCGGGAACACGAAGCCCCGGATCACGATCTGGGAGCCGGCGGAGAACACGGCGAGCTGGAACTTGCGCTCGGTGTTGACGCGCAGCGAGTCCTGCAGGCCCCGGCGGGCCGTGCGCAGCTCGCGCCGGGTGCGGGCCAGCTCGTCGAGGGCGTCGAGCACCCCGTCGTCGACCACGGCCTTGGCCGCCTGGAGGTCGGCGACCGACTCGCGGTCGGCCTCAGACACCGACGCGAGGAAGACCTTGCGCATCTCGAGGATGTTGGCGTCGGTCGACGTCATGATCGTGTCGAGCTCGGCGGCGTTGCCGCGGACGACGGCGTCGGCCACCCGCTCGCGGAAGCGGACCTCGGCCTCCTCCAGGCGCTGCACGGCCAGCTGCTGGGCGACGTCGAGGCGGGCGAGCTCGGCCTGCAGATCGGCCAGGCGGGTGGACAGCTGGTCGACCAGGTCGGCGGCGGCGGCCACCTCGGCCTCGCTCTGCAACGCCTCCGCCTTGGCGACGCGCAGCTCGCGCTGGATCAGCCGCTCGGCCTGGGCGCCGTCGATCGGCTCGCCCGGCGGCGGCGGGACGGTCTCGTCGGAGACGGGCACGGTGTCCGGCGGCGAGTCCTGGTCGCCCGCCTGGTCCGGCGGCACGGTGGTCGTCGACTCCGGCGGCGGCTCGGAGCCGGGCGGCGGCGGCAGCAGCGTGGTGGCCGGCGCCGTGGAGCTGGGCGGGGCCGAGCTCGGGGGCGGCGCCGTCGTGGTCGTCGAGGCGCACGGGTCCGTCGTGTCCGGGCTGCCGCCGGTGGTGGTGGTCGAGCAGTCCGGCGACGTGGTGGCCGTCGGGTCCTCCTGGGCCAGCGCCGGTGCGGCGAGCGCCACCACGAGCACGGCGGCGACGGCGGCGAGGCGGGTGGACGGGGTTCGTGGCATCGGCAGGGGTGCTCGATCGGGGCCCGCCCAGGGCCGGTCGGCTGGCGCAGCGTAGCGAGCGGTCGCGCTCGCTCACCCACCCCCGAGGACCAGCGCCGGGAGCTGCGACATCGAGTCGAACACCGTCACGCCGTCGAGGGCGAGGCGCTCGGCCGGGATCACGCTGCCCGAGTAGCCGAAGGGCACCATGCCGGCGGCGAGGGCGGCGCGCAGCCCGAAGGGGCTGTCCTCGACCACGGCGCAGCGCGCCACGGGCACGCCCATCCGGGCGGCGGCGTGGACGAACAGGTCGGGGGCGGGCTTGCCCGCGGCGACCTCCGGGTCGGTGGCGCTGAAGATCCGGCCGGCGAACCGGTCGAGCAGGCCGGTGGTGCCGAGGGTGAGGGCCATCTTCTCGTGGCTCCCGCTGGAGGCCACGCACGTCGCCAGGCCGGCGGCCTCGATGGCGTCCACGGCCTCGGCGACGCCCGCCACCGCCTCGAGGTCGCGGGCGAGGGCGTCGCGGTAGCGCTGGGTGTACTCGGCGTCCCAGTCCTCGGGCAGCTCCTCCCCCACCAGCTCGGACAGGCGGGCCCGCATGGCGGCGTCGGACAGCCCGACGAACTCCCGGATCACGTCCTCCTCGGTGAGGTCCCAGCCCCGCTCCCGGCAGATCTGCGCCTCGACCCGCACGACCAGCCGCTCGCTGTCGACCAGGACGCCGTCGCAGTCGAGGATCACCAGGTCGAACCGTCGCACCCGGCGGACGCTACGGGCCGACGTCGTACGC
This sequence comes from Acidimicrobiia bacterium, assembly GCA_046565885.1. GTDB lineage: Bacteria > Actinomycetota > Acidimicrobiia > Acidimicrobiales > Salinilacustritrichaceae > Salinilacustrithrix. Next base: position 11,719 of record JBKHXT010000133.1, on the reverse strand, counting down.
AGCCCGGCGGACGCCCGATGGCGGGCAAGATCTTGGGCGGGGAGATCGGACGAAAGGGTGGTGAACGTACGTTCGATCCGGGTATCCTGATGACATGTCGGGGGACGTGATGGGGCAGCTGCGGGCGGCGGTCGACGCCGTCGCCGCGCTCGATCCCTCGGAGGTCGTCACCGCCGAGGGCATGGCCGAGGTGCTCGAGGAGCTCGAGCGGGCGATGCGCCGGCTGGACTTCCAGCTCCACCGCATCCTGCGTGCCTTCGAGGCCCGGGGCGACCACGTGCCGCTCGGCTACGCGACGGCGACGCAGTTCTGCCGGCACCGCCTGGGGTTCACGGGGCAGCGCGCGGCCGCGACGCTGAAGCTGTCCCGCGAGCTGGCCTTCGTGCCGTCCAGCGCCGACCGCTGGGCGGCGGGCGACCTCGACGCCGCCCGGGTCCGCGTGGTGGCCTCCGCCCGCACCGAGCGCACCCGCCACGCCTTCGACGATTCCGAGGCCTGGCTGGCCGAGCAGGCGGCGATCCTCGACCTCGGCGGGCTGCGCGTGGTGGTGAAGCGCTGGCGGCTGCGGGCCGACCCCGACGACGACGGGCCGCAGCGCCGTGACGAGGCGCGCGACGCCCACGTCTCGAAGACCTTCCAGGACGCGGTGGCGGTCGACGCCATCCTCCCGGTCGTCGGCGGCGACGTGTTCAAGCGGGTCTTCGACGACCTGGTCGAGGAGCTGTTCCGCGCCGACTGGGCGGAGGCGAAGGCGCGCCTCGGACGGGAACCGTCAGCGCTGGAGCTGCGCCGCACGCCGGCGCAGCGGCGCGCCGACGCCCTGGTGCTGATGGCCGAGCGCGCCCACGCCGCCGATCCCTCGCAGGCCGCCCGCCTGCGACCGCTGGTCGTCGTGGTCACCGGGCTCGAGGCGCTGGCCCACGGCCTCGCCGAGCTGTGGGACCGCACCCCGCTGAGCCCGGCGCAGCTGGCGGCGATCCTCGCCGAGGACCCGGACCTCGAGCGCTACGTGTACGGACCCGGCGAGGTGCCGGTGGCCTACGACGAGCGCCACCGGCTCTTCACCGGCAAGCTCCGGGCCGCCATCCAGGTGCGCGACCGCCACTGCACGGCGCTCGGCTGCGACCGACCGTCGCGCCACTGCGACGTCGACCACATCCAGCCCGTCGACGCCGGCGGCACCACCCGGCCCGACAACGGCCGGGTCGCCTGCGGCCAGGACAACCGCGCACGCCCCCGGCGGCGCTTCGCCGGCGACCCCGACCCTCCCTGACGCCGGTACCGTCGGCGGGCATGGAGCGCACCCTGTTCGACGAGGAGCACGAGCTGTTCCGCGACAGCTTCCGGCGCTTCGTCGCCGACGAGATCACCCCCCACCTCGAGCGCTGGGAGCGCGAGGGCATCGCCGACCGGTCGCTCTTCGCCCGCGCGGGCAAGCACGGGTTCCTCGGCATGGCCGTGCCCGAGCAGTACGGCGGCGGCGGGGTCGACGACTTCCGGTACAACCAGGTGATCATCGAGGAGGTGCAGGCGGCGGGCGCCGGCGGCGCCGGGCTCGGCATCACCCTCCACAACGACATCTGCCTGCCGTACTTCCTCACGCTGACGACCGAGGAGCAGAAGCAGCGCTGGCTTCCTGGCATCGCGTCCGGCGAGCTGATCACCGCCATCGCCATGACCGAGCCGGGCATCGGCTCCGACCTCGCCTCGATGGGCACGACCGCGGTGCGCGACGGCGACCACTGGGTGGTGAACGGGTCCAAGACCTTCATCACCAACGGCATCAACGCCGACCTGGTGATCGTGGCGGTGAAGACCGACCCGAGCCAGAAGCACGCCGGCATGTCGCTGCTCGTCGTCGAGCGCGGCATGGAGGGCTTCGAGCGCGGTCGCAACCTCGACAAGATCGGCATGCACAGCCAGGACACGGCCGAGCTGTTCTTCAACGACGTGCAGGTGCCGGCCGACAACCTGCTCGGCGAGGAGGGCAAGGGGTTCCTCCACCTCGTCGACAAGCTGCCCCAGGAGCGGCTGTCGATCGCCGTCGCCGGCGTCGCCGCCGCGAAGGCGGGCCTCGACTGGACGCTCGACTACGTCAAGGAGCGCACGGCGTTCGGCCAGCCCATCGGCTCGTTCCAGAACACCCGCTTCCGGCTGGCCGAGGTGGCCACCGAGGTGGAGATCGGCCAGACCTTCATCGACCGCTGCGTGCTCGCCCTCAACGAGGGCACCCTCACCGCCGAGGAGGCCTCGATGGCCAAGTGGTGGTGCACCGAGCTGCAGCACCGGGCCCTGCACGAGTGCCTCCAGCTGTTCGGCGGCTACGGCTACATGACCGAGTACCCGATCGCACGGGCCTACGCGGATGCCCGGGTCACCACGATCTACGGCGGCACCACCGAGATCATGAAGGAGATCATCTCCAAGCGGCACCTCGGGCTGTAGTGGCCGGGCCGACCGAGCGACCGGTCGTCGCCGTCTGCGGCGGGAAGGACTGCGCCCGCACGCGCCGGGACGAGCACCGGGCGCTGCTGGAGATCCTCGCCGACGTCGAGGTGGTCCCGACCGCGTGCCTCGACGTGTGCGACGGCCCGGTCGCCGTGCTCGATCCGACGGGCGAGGCGCCGGTCGTGGTCGAGCGGGTGCGCAAGGGCAAGCACCGCCGTGCGCTCGTCGACGTGCTCGCCGGGCGGCCGGCACGCAAGCCGTTCCGCTCCCGCGTGATCACCGGGAAGGCGGCGCGCACGGCCCGCAAGAAGGCCGGGAAGGCGCTGCAGCGCCGACGTTGACCGTCTCGTGGTCGCTGCCGGTTCCGTCAGAGCTCGTGGCGCCAGGGCGGGTCGGCGCCCACCCGGGTGCAGGCGATGCCGGCGGCCTCGACCGCGTAGGTGAGCGCCGTGCGCCACCAGGCGGCGTCGAGCTCGGCCAGCGTCGCCCGGTCGGTCACGCCGTGGGCGGCGAACGCGGCGAGCATGGCGCCGACGAAGGTGTCGCCGGCGCCCACGGTGTCGACGACGTCGACCGGCTCGCCGGGCACGACGTCGATGACCCCGGCGCTGCAGACCACCGCCGCGCCGGCGGCACCCCGGGTGAGGACCACGGCGGCGGGGGCGTCGTCCTCGCCGTCGCCGGACGGCTCGAGCCAGCGCTGGGCGAGGTCGAAGGGGTCGACGCCGGGCTCGAGCCACGCCGCGTCCGCCACGCTCACCTTGACCACGTCGGCCAGCCGCAGCCAGCGGGCGAGCCGGCCCACGTAGCGGTCGCGGCCGCCGGCGATCGACGGTCGGGGGTTCGGGTCGAGGTGCACGAGCGCCCGGCGGCGGCCGGCGGCGAGCAGCGCCTCGATGCGCGTCGCGGCCGGTTCGAGGACGAGCGACATGGAGCCGCTGGCGTGGAACACCCCGACGTCGGAGGGCAGGTGCAGGTCGTCGACGCGGGTCGACACCGTGGTGGTGCCGCCGACGTGGAAGGCGAAGGCCGGCTCGGCGTCGTCCGGCCCCTGGGTGACGACGGCGAGCGTCGTCGGCTCGGTCGTGATCGGGCAGGTGCGCCACGACACGTGCGACTCGTCGAGGTGGTCGCGCAGCACCTGGCCGAAGCGGTCGTCGGAGAGCACGCCGAGGAACGACGTCGGGGCGCCGAGCCGACCGGCCGCGACGGCGGCGTTGTACGGCGACCCGCCGGGCGCGGCGTGCCAGGTGCGGCCGCCGGTGTCGGTGGCGATGAGGTCGACGAGCGCCTCGCCGCAGCAGACGACTCGTGGGGTGGTCACGCCCCCGAGGTTGTCAGAGCCGCCGCCACCTCGCTGCGGACGGCGGGTGCCACCTCGGTGGCGTAGCGCTCGATGCTGGCGAGCATCGCCTCGTGGGGCAGCGTGCCGGCGCTGTACTTCATGTCGAACCGCGACGCCTGCAGCCCCGTGGCCGCCCGCACGATCTTGGCGGCGACGGTCTCCGGCGAGCCGACGGCCAGCGCGCCCTGCGGGCCGGCGGCCGCCTCGAACTGCGCCTGGGTCATGGGCGGCCAGCCCCGCTGGCGGCCGATGCGGTCGTGCATCACCCGGTAGTGGGGCCACAGCTCCTCGAGCGCCTGCTCGTCGCTCTCGCCCACGTGGCCGGGCGAGTGGATGCCGACGGGCAGGCGGGGGCGGCCCAGCTCGTCGAGCGCCCGGTGGTACAGGTCGACGAAGGGCCGGAAGCGCAGCGGGTCGCCGCCGATGATGGCCAGCATCAGGGGCAGCCCGTAGCGCGCCGCCCGCACGACCGACTCGGGGCTGCCGCCCACGCCGATCCAGGTGCGCAGCCCGCGCTCGGTGGTGGGGAACACCCGCTGGCGCTCGAGCCCGGGCCGGGTCTCGCCGGACCAGGTCACCGGCTCCTCGTCGAGCAGGTGGCTGAACAGGTCGAGCTTCTCCTCGAAGAGCAGCTCGTAGTCGGACAGCTCGTAGCCGAACAGCGGGAACGACTCGGTGAACGAGCCACGGCCGAGGATCACCTCGGCGCGCCCGCCGGACACGGCGTCGAGGGTGGCGAAGCGCTGGAACACCCGCACCGGGTCGTCGGAGCTGAGGACGGTGACCGCCGAGCCGAGCTTGATGCGCTCGGTGCGCCCGGCGATGGCGGCGAGGACGACCTCCGGGGCCGAGATGGCGAAGTCCTCGCGGTGGTGCTCGCCCACGCCGAAGAAGTCGAGGCCGAGGCGGTCGGCCAGCACCGCCTCCTCGACGACGTCGCGGATCACGCGGGGCTGGGGGACGGGACGGCCCTCGGCGTCCACGGTCACGTCGCCGAAGGTGTCGAGGCCGAGCTCGAAGTCAGTCATGCCCGCTCCAACATCGTTGCGCGTGCAATCATTCCACGGAGCGCTACGCTGCTCCGGTGCCCGTCCGCGTCGCCCGCTGCCTCCTCGGCCTGGTCCTGCTCGGCGTCGGCATCGGGCTCACCGTGGCCGCCGACCTCGGGCTGTCGCCTTGGGACGTGCTGCACCAGGGCCTGTCCGAGCGGCTCGGCATCACCATCGGCACGGCCAGCATCGGCGTCGGCATCCTCGTGCTGCTGCTCTGGATCCCGCTGCGCGAGCGCCCGGGCCTCGGCACGGTGATGAACGTGTTCGTCATCGGCACGACGGTCGACCTCACCCTCGCCGTCGTCGACCGCCCGGAGCCGCTCTGGGCGCGGGTGCTGTACCTCGCCGTCGGCATCTGGCTGTGGGGACCCGGCTCGGGGCTCTACCTCGGCGTCGGCATGGGCTCGGGTCCCCGCGACGGGCTCATGACCGGCCTCGCCCGCCGGGGCCTGCGCGTCGGACCGGTGCGCACCGGCATCGAGGTCGCCGCCCTGACGGTGGGCTTCCTGCTCGGCGGCACCGTCGGCATCGGCACGCTCGCCTTCGCCCTGGGCGTGGGACCGAACGTGGCCTGGTGGCTGCCCCGCCTCGACCTGCGAGGCGGAGCAGCACCGGAGCCGGCGCCCGCCTGAGGCGCTACGCCAGCAGCGCCCGGGCGATGTGGGTGATCTGGATCTCGTCGGTGCCGGCGTAGATCTGCAGCACCTTGGCGTCGCGGGCCAGCTGCTCGACCTGGTACTCGGACATGTAGCCGTTGCCGCCGAAGATCTGCACGGCCTCCAGCGCCACCTCGGTGGCGGCACGGGCGCTGTAGAGCTTCATCGCCGACGCCTCGGCCAGGGTCATGCCCTCCCCCGCCTGCTGGGCCTCGATCGAGCGGAACACCAGGTTCTGCACGTTGAGGCGCGCCACCTCCATGCGGGCCAGCTTCTCCTGGATCAGCTGGAACTGGCCGATGGGCTGGCCGAACTGCACGCGGTCCTTGGCGTACTCGACCGACAGCTCGAGGCACTTCTCGATCATCCCGAGCGCCATGGCGGCGACGCCGGCCCGCTCCATCAGGAACGTGGCCTTGGCGCCCTCGCGGCCGCCCTTGGGCTGGTCCTCGGTCTCGCCGATGAGGCGGTCGATGCCGACGCGCACGTCGTCGAGGAACAGCTCACCGGTCGGCGAGCTGTGCATGCCCATCTTGCGCAGCGGCTTCGACTGCTCGAGCCCGGGCATGCCGGAGTCGAGGATGAAGGACAGGACCTTGCGCTCCTCGGGTGGGTTGCCCTCGTCGAGCTTGCAGATGAAGACGATCGTGTCGGCGTAGGGGCCGTTGGTGATGAACGTCTTCGAGCCGTTCAGGACGTACTCGTCGCCGTCGCGCCGGGCGGTCGACTTCATGGAGCCGAACGCGTCCGACCCCGAGCCGGGCTCGGTGATGGCCCAGGCGCCGATCTTCTCGAGCGTGAGCAGCGGCAGCGCCCACCGCTCCTTCTGGCGGATCGTGCCCTTGGAGGTGATGGCCGACGCGGTGAGGCCGGTGGACACGCCCATGGCGGTCACCAGGCCGGGGCTGTAGCGGCACAGCTCGATGATCGGGATCATCGTGATCGACCCGTCGCCGCCGCCCCGCTCGGGCTTGGTCGGCGGCTCCTCGCCCTTCGCGATGGCCTCCTCCACCGAGCGCTCGAACTCGATCTGGCGCTTGAAGCGCTCCCGCGCCATCGCGTCCATGCCGAAGGTGCTGTAGAGCTTGCGCAGCACGTCGTAGGGCGGGGTGTCGCCGAACTCCAGCTCGTCTCGGCGGGGGGCGACCTCGGCCTCGACGAACTGGCGCACGGCGTCGCGCACCATCTCCTGCTCTTCGGTCCACTTGATCATGACGGGGGCTGCTCTCTGTCGTGGGTGTCGATCAGGCCGAGCTCGGCCAGGGCGGCCTCCAGCACGGCCACCCGATCTTCCAGTTCGGCAACGCGCGTCTCCAAACCTGCCCTGGCGGCGGGCACCGTCTCGCCTGCTCCGGAGGGCGTCGCCGCGGCCAGCGCGTCGACGTCGACCTCACCGCCCAGCAGGTGCGCCCACCTCGGCTCCTTGTGGCCGCTCTGGCGGGGCAGCAGCACGACGAGCGGCTCGGCGCGCTCGGCGAGGCCCTGCAGCGTCGCGACCACCTCGTCGTTGCCCTCGAAGGCGTGCGCCCGCTCGGAGCGCGTGCGCAGCTCGTTCACCGTCTGCGGGCCGCGCAGCAGGAGCACGGTGAGCAGCGCCAGCTCGGCCGGGTCGAGGTGGAGGCGCTCGTGCAGGACGTGGCGGTACTTGGTGGTGCGGGCGCCGTGGCTGGCGTAGACGAAGCGGACGAGGTTGCGGGCCTTCAGCTCGTCGAGCGTGCGCTGGATCGTCGCCTCGTCGAGGTCGGTGACCGGCTCGCGGCTGTTCTTCTGGTTGCAGGCGGACTGCAGCCCCTTGAGCGTCATGGGGTACGTGTCGGGGACCGTCGCCTCCTTCTCGGCGAGGGCCCCCACCACCCGCTGCTCCACCGGCGTGAGCGATCCGTCCAGCGCCTGAACCATGGAGACGACCCTAGGTCCGCCGTGGTTCACTGGTCCCCAGGACCAGGCGGGAGGCGGCGGTGGTGGAACCGGACGACCAGGGCGTGCTCGAGCTCGGCTCGCCGATCCAGGAGCCCCGGCGGGTGCGCGTGCCGCTGGTGGTCGGGACGGTGGTGGTGCTGCTCGCCGCCCTCGCCATCGTCGTCCTCCCGGCCGGCGAGTCCGGCGAGGTCGTCGTCGACGAGGAGGCCACGCCCACCACGCGCGGTCCCCAGCCGCCCGATCCGGGCAGCTTCCCCGCGCCGATGGCGCTCGGCGGCCCCACCGACGGCAAGGAGTCGGTCGGCCTGCCCGTGAAGGCCGAGCCGGCCACCGGCCTGCGCGACGGCCAGGCGGTCGAGGTCACCGGCACCGGGTTCCCGCCGGGCGTGAGCGTCGGCATCGTGATGTGCGCCAGGGAGGCCGGGCGCGACCACGGCGCCCAGGGCGTCGCCGCCTGCAACATCGGCCACTACGCGTCGGTCACGTCCGACGCCGACGGCGTCGCCACCGGCACCTTCTCCGTGCGCCGCCTGCTCGTGCTCGCCGGCAACGAGATCGACTGCGCGTCCGAGCCCGGGCGCTGCATGGTCGCCATGGGGATGATCTCCGACTACGACACCTCCGGCGGCGTCCTCGTCGACTTCGATCCGTCGGCGCCGCTGCCCGAACCCCCCACCGTCACCGTCGACGCGACCGACGACCTCCGCGACGGCCAGCAGGTGGCGGTCGAGGTGCAGGGCCTCTACCCCGACGGCATGGCCGGCGTCATGCTCTGCGACGAGGGCGGGCAGCGGTGCCTCGAGGTGGGGTCCGCCGAGGTGGACGCCGAGGGCCGGGCGACCGTCACCGGGCGGGTGTGGCGCACGTTCGGCGTGATGGCGTTCGACCCGGAGGAGCCCGACCCCAACGTCGACTGCGCCGTCGACGCGTGCCACCTGCAGGTCTGGGGGGAGGCGCCCGGCGGGCGCCAGGTGCCGCCCGTGCCGCTCGCGTTCGACCCGAGCGAGGTCGTCGACCGCGAGCCGCCGCTCATCCGGCTGCTGACCGAGGGTCCCTACGGGCCCGGCGACGTGATCGAGGTCGAGGTCCTCGACGTGCCGAGGCACACCTCGGCCGACCTCGTGCTCTGCTCGCCCGACGGACCCTGCACCGGCGGTCCCAGCGACTTCGAGGAGACCGACGACGGTGTCCGCACCAGGGTCGAGGTCCTCTCCGCGGCGGACGGGAACCCCTGCATGGGCGCGTGCACGCTGTGGATCAACCTCCACGCGCCGCCGGACCCGGGCGGCGCCCCGCTGCTGCTGCCCCCGCCGATCCCGATCGAGGTCACCCGCTGAGCCCGGGTGACGGCGCTGCCGCGGGCAGCCAATAGGATCTGCCGCTCGGTCCCCGCCCGCGCGGCGACGGCATCCACAGGAGTGCGAGCGTGACGTTCAAGGTCGGCGACAAGGTCGTGTACCCCCACCACGGCGCGGCCGTCATCGAGCGGACCGAGGTGATGGAGACCTTCGGCGAGGAGAAGGAGTTCTTCGTCCTGCGCATGACGCACGGCGAGCTCACGCTGAAGGTGCCCTCCGACCGGGCCGAGGAGATCGGCATGCGGTACCCGATCTCCGACGAGGACGTCGAGGACGTCTTCGAGGTGCTCGCCAAGAAGGACGTCCGCGAGCCCACCAACTGGTCCCGGCGGTTCAAGAACCACCAGGAGAAGCTCAAGTCGGGCGACGTGTACCAGGTGGCCGAGGTGGTCCGGAACCTGGCGCTGCGCGAGGCCGACAAGGGCCTCTCCGCCGGCGAGAAGTCGATGTTCGTGAAGGCCCGCCAGGTGCTCGTCTCCGAGCTCGCCTTCGCCCTCGACATCGAGGAGGAGGACGCGCTGGCTCGCCTGGAGGCCACGCTCTCCTAGGCCATGGCTGGGGACGACACCGGGGCGGCTGGCGACGACGGCGGCGCCGGCGCGCCCGACGCCCCGTCCGAGGAGACGATCGCCCGGCTGCGCACCCGCGCCGAGCAGCTGCGCGCCGACCGGCCCGTCGAGCCCGGCGCCACCGAGGACGACGACGTCTTCGAGGGCCTCGGCGAGCCCGACGCCGCCACCAGCGAGCTGCTCGACCGCTGGACCGAGGAGGCGCCCGACGAGTCGGTGGAGCCGAGGCGCAACTGGTCGCCGCTGGTGGCGGCGCTCGTCGTCGTCGCCGTCGTCGCCGCCGCCTTCCTCGGCAGCCGGGCGCTGATCTCGGGCTCGTCCGACGACGAGGCCGCCGGCGGCCCCGACCGGGCGGGCGACGACCGCACCGCCTCGGTCCTCGACGGCGATGCCCCCTCCCTCGACGAGCTCACCTCGGACGTCACGCTGCCCCCAGGCCCCGAGCAGGGCCTCCAGGTCGCCGCCCAGGGGCTCAGCATCGTCCCCGACCGCTTCGACCCGAACCGGCGCGAGGGCACCTTCGCCGTCATCCTCGCCAACCCCCACGAGCGCTGGCTCGCCCAGGGCGTGCAGGTCACGGTCACCTTCGTCGACGAGGCCGGCACCGCCATCGGGACCGACGAGGGCTTCGTCGAGGTCGTGCTGCCCGCCCAGCAGGTCGCCGTCGCCTCGCTGTTCTTCGACGCACCCACCGTGCCCGTCGCCCGGATGGACGTCGCCACCGAGGTCGCCCGCTGGCGCGAGACCGGGCCCTTCGACGGCGCCTTCACGGTCAGCGACGTGCAGACCAACGAGGCCGAGTTCAGCGGCGTGCGCACCACGTTCACGATCACGTCCGGGTTCGACGAGCCGCTCACCGACGTCGGCGTCACCGCCGTCTACCGCGCGGCCGACGGGCGCATCATCGGCGGCTACGACACCTTCGTCGAGCGGCTCGACCCCGGCGTCCCCACGCCGGCCGAGATCGACCTGCTCGCCAACGTGGACCCCGCCGAGATCGCCTCGACCGAGCTGTACCCGACGGCGGCCTTCGGATCGGTGCCCGACGGCGACGGTGATTGAGCGGCGCCCACCCCGCTCGGCTATGGTCTCCCGCTCCCGGGCGTATAGCTCAGCTGGCTAGAGCGCACGCTTCACACGCGTGAGGTCACAGGTTCAAGTCCTGTTACGCCCACTTCTGTTTGCCCAGGTCACAGCCCTGCCGAGCCCCGAAATGGGGCCGGCTGGTCACGAAATGGTCACGAACGGATCAGCACCGGCCGGCATCTGAGGGCCCGAACCAGCACGATCCGGCACCGCCGGGGGTGCGATCAGCGCCCGCCGTCGGGCTCGCTGACGTGCAGGCTGATGCCGAGATCGTCGGCGATCTCGGCCAGCCGCTTCCCTACGTTGCGTGCGGTTCCGAACCAGAGCCGGCGCTCGTGGACGAGGCTGGCGGCGCCCACCAGCTGCGACAGCTGGCCGGTGCCAGGGGAGTGGATCCGCAGCGACTGGGCAAACTCTCAGGCTTGGTCGTCAGTGTCGCGACCACCGAGGACCGGGTCGGCTTCGACATCGGCGTCCAGCGCGGCTGAAAGTCGTCCATGAGGTCGCCGGTCGTCAGGCGCAGCAAGATCTCGCGGCCTTCCGGGGTGATGCCCGGATCGCCGGCGCGCCGACGTTCCTCGAGCAGATCCTCACCAGTAGTCACGCAATCCATTGTGCCTCCGAACGGCGAGGCTCCGACAGGGGGACGATCGGTTATCCGTCGGAGCGGTCGAGCAGGCGTGCGTAGCGGGTTGCCGCCTCGGCCTGCGCTCCAGGCAGCACCTTCTGGTAGCGGGCCAGCGTGAACGCGACCGTGGAGTGACCGAGGCGCTCCTGGACGACACGAGCCTGCTCCCCGGAGGCGAGCATGATCGACGCAGCCGTGTGACGCAGGTCGTGGAGCCGAAGCATCGGGACCCCGGCCCGTTCCACGCGTACCTTGAACCGCGCTGACACGCGCTTGGGGTGGTGTGGCGAACCGTCGGCCTTGGCGAAGACGAGGCCGAGCTCGTCGGGGTCGTAGGACTCTCCGAGCGCCAGCTTGTGCTCGGCTTGCTGGACTCGGTGGCGGCGCAGGGAGTCGATCGTGGCTGGGTCCAGATCGACAACACGTCGCGAGCGGTCCGACTTCACCGAAAGCATCGTCGGGACGGCACCCACCATCGTGTACTGCTGGGCGATGGAGATCCGCCCTGCGTCGAGGTCGACGTCGGACCAGCGCAGTCCGAGCGCCTCACCGCGTCGACATCCGGTCGCCAGGTAGAAGCGCCACAGCAGGGCGTCCGGATCCTCGGCGACCGAAGCGAGGAACTGGCGAGCCTGCGCGGGCGTCCACACCTTCGTC
>JBKHXT010000132.1:0-13370 GCA_046565885.1 Acidimicrobiia bacterium | reverse complement strand
ACCGTCCGCCTGCCCCGCCTCATCGGGCAGAGCCGGGCGATGGACATGATCCTGTCCGGCCGGCCCGTCGACGCCGTCGAGGCCGAGGCGTGGGGGTTGGCGAACCGGCTCACCGAGCCCGGCGGAGCGCTCGAGGGCGCGCTCGAGCTCGCCGAGCAGCTGGCGGCGTTCCCCCAGCGCTGCCTGCGCTCGGACCGCGAGTCGGCCCTCGAGCAGTGGTCGCTGCCGGAGTGGTCGGCGCTGGCGAACGAGACCGAGCTCGGCCTCGCCACCATCCGCTCCGGCGAGACCCAGGAGGGCGCCGCCCGCTTCGCCGGCGGCGAGGGCCGCCACGGCGCCTTCTGACCCCGGCGCCAGCGATCGTCACCCCCGGCGGGCGCAGCGCGCCGATCGGTCCGTTGCTTCCACCGGGTGGAAGGAGCGCGCCGATCGGCGCGCTCGGCTCCGGGGGTCAGGCGCCGGTGGTGCTCCAGTGCCAGGGCTCGCTCGGCAGGTTGAAGAACCCGTAGGAGGCGGCGTTGGAGGCGAGCCACTGGAAGCCCGCGTTGGCGCGGGTGGTGATGAGGCGGCCCTCGTAGGTGAGGTCGAGGGCGCGGCCCTGCTCGTGCAGCGAGCGGCCGGGCACGGCGGTGGGCGGCGAGCACGTGCTGGCCGGGCGGTACCAGATGTCGTACTCGGTCGGGCCGCAGTTGGCCATCCGCAGCTGGATCTGGCGCTCGGTGGAGCGGTAGGCGCTACCGCCGAAGGTGTGGCCGTCGGCCTCGGCGGCGGTGAGCATCGCCTCCAGCTCGTCGGCGATCTCGGCGTGGACGGTGAAGCCGCGCACCGTGGCGAGCGGCGGCGTCGGCGTGCGCGGGCGTGGCGTGGTGGTCGGCGGGACCGAGGGCCGTGGCGCCGGCTCGTCCACCGGCTCGGGCTCCGTCGGCCGGGGGTCCTCGACCGGGGTCGGCTCGGGCTCGGGTTCCGGCTCGACCGGATCGACCGGGGTGGTCACCGGGGTGGCGACCGGCGCGGGCGGGGGCGGCGGCGGCGGGAGCCGCTCGATCAGGGCGGCCTGCTCGGCGACGATCTGGGCCGAGAGCTCGGCGTCGAGGTCGGCGAGGGCGGCGGCCTCGGCGAGCGCGCCGTCGATGCGACCCTGCAGGTCGGCGGCGAAGCTGGCCTGGCGGGCCCGCTCCTCGTCGAGGCGCAGGACCTCGGCGTCGGCGGCGGCCACCGCCTGGTGGGCGGCCTCGGTGGCGGCCGCCAGCTCCTGCGCCCGGACCTCGGCCCGGGCCTCGGCGTCCTCGAGCAGGTCGAGCAGGTTCAGGTCGCGCTGGGCGCGGGCGGCGAGGAACACCTGCTGCTTCAGCGCGTCGGACAGCGTCTCGGCCTGCAGGCTCTGCACGAGGTCGGACGTGGGCGGGTGCACGTAGGAGGCGACGGCCATCTCGGCGATCGCCTGCTCGAGCACGGCGACGTCGGTGCGGGCCGCGGCGAGGTCGCGCTCGGCCTGGCGCTCGGCGGCGGCGGCCTGGTCGGCGGCGGCCACGGCGGCGTCGAGGGCGGCCTGCTGGGCGGCGAGGGCGGCGTCGAGCTCGTCGAGGGCGGCACCGATCTCGGCGTCGCTGGCCTGCAGCACGTCGAGCTGCTCGGCGAGGCGGTCCTGGCGGTCGCGCAGGGCGTCGCGCTCGGCCTCGGTGTCGGACTGGGCGCCGGCAGGCAGGGCGCCGAGCACCAGGAGCAGGGCGACGACCGCCGAGGTGGCGGTGGTGAGGATCGGGTTGTCCAGTCGTCGCAGCCCCATGGGCAGACCCCAAGCGTCGCACCGCCGCCCGATCGGCGTCGTCACCCTACCGCAACAGGACCACGCAGCGTCAGGACACCACTCCGGTCCGCGTCCAGATTCGTTGACGAATCGGCCCGCACGACGCCACCCGGGCACCATGGCCGGGTGGCCGACGGCTCCCCCACCGCCACCGAGCACCCCCGCATCCGGACCTTCCACGCCCGCCACGGGCGCCTGACGCCGACCATGCGCCGGGCGCTGGACGACCTCGCCCCCCGCTACGAGCTCGCCCGCCGCGACCAGGCGCGCCCGCTCGTGCTGGAGGTGGGCTGCGGCCACGGCGACGCCGCCCTCGCCTACGCCGACGCCCACCCCGACATCGACCTGCTCGCCACCGACGTTCACGCCCCCGGCGTCGCCCACCTCCTGCTGGCGCTCGAGGCGCGGCACCGGCCGAACGTGTTCGTGGCCCGCCGCGACGCCCTCGACCTGCTCGACCACGAGCTGGGCACCGGATCGCTCGCCGGCGTCCACGTCTTCTTCCCCGACCCGTGGCCCAAAGCCCGCCACCACAAGCGCCGGTTCCTGCGCCCGGACGTGCTCGACCTGCTGGCCGACCGGCTGCGCCCGGGTGGCCGGCTGCTCGCCGCCACCGACGTCGACGACTACGCCGAGGCCGCCCGTGGCCTGCTCGACGCGCACCCGGCGTTCGGGCCCCTCCATCTCGGACGACCGGCGTGGCGCCCCCGCCGGGGCTACGAGGAGAAGGCGCTCGCCGCCGGTCGACGCATCCACGAGCTCGCCTCCAGCCGCGCGCCCCGCTGAGCGGCTCGGTACGTTGCCGACCGATGGGCCTGCTCGACCGCTTCAAGAAGGAACCCGGCCCCGACGCCCTCACCTGGGAGGCGGTCGCCCGGGCCCGGGCGACGCCCGGCGTGGCCAGCGCCGAGCCCGTCGACGCCGACACCGTGGAGGTGCGCTGGACCGAGCACGCCGGCACCACCGCGCTCTCGCTGGCCGAGGTGCGCCCGGACTGGGCCAAGGCCAGCGGGTTCGCCCGCATCGAGCTGATGGACCAGGTGATCGCCGGGCTCGCCCCGCCCACCGAGCCCCCTGCCGACATCCCGGCGCCGACCCCGACGCCGGCCGCGCCCGAGCCCGAGCCCGCCGACGCCCCGCCCGCCAGCGGCTGGGCCCGCGAGCGCGAGCGCATCGACGTCGTGGTCGGCCGCCCCGGCCAGGGCCACGGCCCGGTCCGGTGGCCGCTCGCCGGCGGCGTCGTCGAGGCCCGGGCGACGCTCGACGGCGGCGACGTCACCGACGCCGACCTCGAGCGGTGGGCGGTGGACGCCGACCAGGTCCGCTCGGCCGCCGTCGAGCGCCTGCTCGGCGCCGACCCCGGCCTCGACCCGATCGGGCCCGGCCAGCCGGCCTGGGTGCCGACCTCGCCGGTGGGACCGCCGCCGGCGTGGCTGGCCGCCCCCGCCCGGCTGCTGGCGGCGTGCGGCCTGGACCGGGTCGTCGCCCTGGCGCCGCTGCCGACCGAGCTCGTCGTGATCGATCCGGAGGCCACCGAGCTGCTCGCCTCGATCCTGTCCAGCACCGCCGGCATCGTCGAGGGCGCCGACGACGTGCTGCTCGCCGCCCCGCTGCTGCTGTCGGCGGATTCGGTGCGGGTCTGGGCGCCGGCGGACGACCACCCCTGCGCCGGGCTCGTCGAGCGGTTGCGAGCGGCGGGTCCGCCCCCCGGCTGATCCGCTCCTGCGGGCGCGCCGTGCGACGATGACCGCCATGGACGTCCGCGAAGCCGCCCACCGCCGCAAGTCGATCCGCGCCTTCCTCGACACCCCGGTCGAGGACGAGGTCATCGCCGAGCTGCTCGAGGTCGCCGCCCGGGCGCCCTCGGGCGGCAACGTGCAGCCGTGGCGGATCTACGTCATCACCAGCGCGACCATGCCGGCGTTCCTCGAGCACCTCGCCGGGCGGGAGATGGAGGCGCCGGGCTACGAGATCTACCCGGCCGGGCTGTGGGAGCCGTACCGCACCAACCGCTTCCAGCTGGGCGAGTCGATGTACGAGACGCTCGGCATCCCCCGCGAGGACAAGGCCGGCCGCTTCGCCCACCTCGCCCGCAACTTCCGGTTCTTCGACGCCCCGGCGGCGATCTTCTGCTTCATCGACCGCCGGATGGGCCCGCCGCAGTGGTCGGACCTCGGCATGTTCCTGCAGACGTTCATGCTCGCCGCCACCGAGCGGGGCCTCGACACCTGCCCCCAGGAGGCGTGGGCGACGTGGTCCCAGGCCGTGGCCGACTTCGTGGGCGCACCGGAGGAGGAGATGCTGTTCTGCGGCGTCGCCATCGGCCACCGCGACCCCGACGCCCCGGTGAACCGGCTCGAGAGCGAGCGGATGCCGCTCGAGGACTTCGCCACGTTCCTGTGACGGGTGTCCGGGTGACACGAGCACGACCCTCGGTTACCGTGGGTAGGACCTACTCGGAGTAACCCCGAACGATCACCCGATCCGATCGCGCCCCCAGGAGCCCCCGTGACCCCCCCGACCCCCGAGCACCTCGACGTCCTCGTCATCGGCGCCGGCCTGTCCGGCATCGCCGCCGGGCACCACCTGCAGACCGCCTGCCCGTGGGCGTCGTACGCGATCCTCGAGGCCCGGGGCGCCATCGGCGGCACCTGGGACCTGTTCCGCTACCCGGGCATCCGCTCCGACTCGGACATGTACACGCTCGGGTACTCGTTCCGCCCGTGGACCGGCGAGAAGTCGATCGCCGACGGCGGGTCCATCCTCGAGTACATCCGCGAGACCGCTCGGGTCGAGGGCATCGACCGCCGCATCCGGTTCCACCACCGGGTGGTGCGGGCCGACTGGTCGAGCGAGGAGGCCCGCTGGCACGTCACCGCCGAGCGCACCGATCCCGACCGGCCCGACGCCGCCCCCGAGGTGGTCGAGCTGACGTGCGGGTTCCTGTTCTCCTGCAGCGGCTACTACCGCTACGACAAGGGCCACCAGCCCGAGTTCCCCGGCGTGGACCGGTACCAGGGCCAGCTGATCCACCCCCAGCACTGGCCCGAGGACCTCGACCACGCCGACAAGCGCGTGGTCGTCATCGGCTCCGGCGCCACCGCCGTGACCCTCGTGCCGTCGATGGCCACCGACGCCGCGCACGTCACCATGCTCCAGCGGTCGCCGTCGTACGTCGTGGCCATGCCGGCGAAGAACCCCCTCGCCCGCGTGCTCCAGCGCGTGCTGCCCGACCGGTGGTGGGGTCCGATCATCAAGTGGATGAACGCCCTTGGCTCCCAGGGCTTCTACCAGCTGAGCCAGCGGCGTCCCGGCCTGGTCAAGAAGATCCTGCGCAAGCAGCTCGAGCGCCAGCTCCCCGAGGGCTACGACATCGACACCCACTTCACGCCCAGCTACGACCCGTGGGACCAGCGGGTGTGCCTCGTCCCGGACGGCGACCTGTTCCGGGCCATCCGCGAGGGCAGCGTCGAGGTGGTGACCGATCACGTCGAGACCTTCACCGAGACCGGCATCCGCCTGCGCTCGGGCCGGGAGCTCGAGGCCGACATCGTCGTGAGCGCCACCGGGCTCGAGCTGCTGTTCATCGGCGGCATCGAGGCCACCGTCGACGGCCAGCCGGTGGACCTGCCGAGCAAGCTCACCTACAAGGGCATGATGCTCGAGGGCGTGCCGAACCTGGCCCTCGCCATCGGCTACACGAACGCCTCGTGGACGCTGAAGTGCGACCTGACGTGCGAGTACGTCACCCGGATGCTGAACCACATGCGCGCCACCGGCATGCGCCAGGCCACCCCGGTGAACGCGGACGCCACGGTGACGCCGGCGCCGCTGCTCGGGCTCTCGTCCGGGTACATCCAGCGCTCGGCCGACCGGTTCCCCAAGCAGGGCTCCCGGTTCCCGTGGCAGGTGCACCAGAGCTACCTGAAGGACTACCAGGCGCTGAAGCGCTCCGACGTCGACGACGGCGTCATGGTGTTCTCCAACCCGGCGGCGAGCGCAGCAGCGGCGCCGGCGGCGCTCGCCAGCTGAGCGACCGCGCTCAGGCGGTCACGCCGCCGATCGGCAGCTGCAGGACGAACGTCGACCCCCCGCCGGGTCGGGCGCGGTAGCGCACGTCGCCGCCGTGCGCCCGGGCGATGCCGCGCGCGAGGTACAGCCCGATGCCGGCGCCCGGCGCGCCGTGGTGGACCCGACCGAACTTCCGCCACGCCGTGCCGACCTGCGCGGCGGGGATGCCCGGCCCCCGGTCGTGGACCTCGACGGCGAAGCCGTCGCCGTCGGCGCGCACCCCCACGTCGATCGGCGTGTCCCGCGGTGAGTACTTCAGGGCGTTGGCCACGAGGTTCGTGACGGCGAGCTCGACGAGGTGCGCGTCGACCGGGGCCACCAGCGCGCCGTCGGCGTCGACGGAGACGGCACGCCGGTCGCCGCCACCGAGGTCGCCGGCCACCCGCTGGACCATCGCCGACACGTCGACGTCGGACCGGTTCGGTCGCAGGGTGCCCCGGTCGACGCGGTCGAGCAGGTCGAGGTGGCTGACGAGGTGGGCGACCCGTTCGACGGTCCGCTCGATCGCCTCGACGGCGGGCTCCGGCAGCACCCCGGGCTCGTCACGGGAGGCGAGCGAGAGGTTGAGCGCCGCCAGCGGGCCGGCCAGCTCGTGGACGAGCAGGCGAAGCGCGTCGGCGGAACCGCCCTCGACGGGCGGGTCGTCGACCCCGACCGGCGACAGGGGCGGTCCCACGGGCTGGCGCAGGAGGTCGTCGAGGACGTCGGCCGGCACCGGCCGGGACCACAGGAACCCCTGGCCGACGGTGCAGCCGACGGCGAGCAGCGCCTCGGCCTCGGCCCGGCGCTCGACGCCCTCGACGACCACGGCGACCCCGACCGCCTCGGCGAGCGAGACGATCGTGCGCACGATCGACAGGTCCTCCGGATCGGCGGTCACGCCGGACACGAACGACCGGTCGATCTTCACCTCGTCGAGCGGCAGCGCCTTCAGCCGACCCAGCGAGCTGTAGCCGGTGCCGAAGTCGTCGATGGCGATGCGGACGCCGAGGGCGCGCAGGCGGGCCATCTGGCGGCCGGCCACCCCCGACGGGTCCATGGCCATCGACTCGGTGAGCTCGAGGGTCAGCGTGGCGGGGTCGAGGGCGTGGCGACCCAGGACCGACGCCACCCGGTCGGCCAGGCGGTCGTCGCCGAGCTGGGCCGGCGACAGGTTCACGGCGACGGAGACCGGCTCCTCCGGGCGCAGGTCCCGCCAGCGGGCGGCGCTGGCGCAGGCGTCCTCGAGCACGATGGCGCCGATCTCGTGCACCAGGAACGTCTGCTCGGCGAGGGGGATGAAGCGATCCGGCGGCAGCAGGCCCTCGGTGGGGTGGTCCCACCGCACCAGGGCCTCGGCGCCGACGACCGACCCGTCCGCCATGCGGACGATGGGCTGGTACTCGACCACCAGCTCGCCGGCGACGACGGCTCGGGCCAGCTCGGCCCGGAGCCGGGCTCGCTCGCCCAGCTCGGCCCGCAGGCGCGCGTCGAAGGTCCGGCTCTGGCCCCCACCGGCGGCCTTGGCCTCTCGGACGGCGGTGAGCGCCTCGTCCATGACGAGCGCGGCGTCGCCGTCGTCGGCGGTGACCGACCGGATGCCGACGCTGGCCGACAGGCGCAGGCTGAGGTCCTGGCGGGCCTCGACGACCTCGGTCACGAGCAGCAGCTCGTCCCCGAGCGACGCCCCGGCGCGCTCGCCCGGCAGGAGGACGGCGAACACGTCGCCGTGCAGGCGTGCGACCGGCGCCTCGGGCCCCGCCCACTCGACCAGCGCCGCGCCGACCGCCCGCAGCACGGCGTCGCCGACCGCGGCGCCGTGCACCTCGTTCACCTCACGGAACCGGTCGAGGCTCACCTCGGCCACGACGGCGGTCTCGCCCGGCCCGAGGGCGTCCACGCGCTGTCGGACGTGCCGGATGAACGCCGCTCGGTTGGCGAGACCGGTGAGGGCGTCGCGCTCGGCCGACATGGCGAGCGAGGCACGCAGGCGGTGCTGCTCGGAGTGGTCGATCGCGAGGTAGAGGCGCTGCCCGAGTCCGGTCGTCGGGTCGACCGTGCGGCGGATCCAGACGGCCAGGGGCAGCTCGACGCCGTCGCGCCGCCGGACCCAGAGCTCACCCGTCCACGCCCGCCCCTCGCTGATCGCCGCGCGGTGCCCGCCGACGTCCTCCGCCGACCGCGAGGCGATGTAGCGCCGCAGCGACCGCCCGACCAGCTCGTCGAGGGGCACGCCGAGCAGGTCCGCCGCCCCGCCGTTCGCGGCCAGGACGACGCTGCTGTCGTCGGTCGCGATGGCGGCGACCGGCAGCTCCGAGGCCATGGCGGACCGGAGCGCCGCCCACGCCGAGGACCGCACGACGTCGCTGACGTCGAGGACGCCGACCACGATGCCGCCGACGGTCGGGTCGTCGACCATGTTGGCGACGGTCGCCCGGAAGTGCCGCCAGTCCGGCTCCCCGCCGCCGCGAGCCCGGAACGCCACGGTGGTCCGGGCGCCCGGCTCCTCGAGCAGCGACGCCAGCGCCGCCTCGGCGGCGAGCCGGTCGTCGGCGTGCAGGTGGTCGAGGGCGGACTCGCCCACCACCGGCCACTGCTCGGGGCGCGACTCGTCTCGCGTGCGGGCGAGCACGACGCCGGTCGGGTCGACGACGAAGACGAAGTCGGCGCCCGGCTCGACGACGTCCCAGAGCCCGTCGACGCGGGACCGGATGGCGATCTCGGCGGCCCGGAGGGTCGAGATGTCGACGTGGGTGATGAGCGCACCCGAGCCCGGACCCGACAGCGGCGACGCACGGAGCGCGAACCAGCGCCGCTCGTCCGGCCCGGAGCACTCGTAGTCCATGGTGAACCGGCGGACGTCGCCGCGCAGGACCGCCCGGATCCCGCGAGCCGCCTCGAGCGCCGAATCGGCATCGGCGCCGGTGGCCGCCTCGCAGACGGCGAGGTAGTCGACGCCGACACCGACGGCGCCGGCGTCCACGCCGTGGGCCTCGGCCGCCTCCGCCCACGAGCGGTTGTGCGCGGTGATCACGCCCCGGGGATCGATGACCGCCGCCATGGCGTCCGACGCCTCGAGGGCCCGCTCGATGGAGGCCGGGAGGGCACCGGCGAGGCCCCCGAGCGCCTCCGGTCGACCGAGGTCGCCGCTCACGCCCGGCACCGGTGGTCGTGGGCGATCGGGGCGACGAGGCGCGACGGGGTCATGGTCGATCCAGACGTGGAGGGCAAGCAGCGAGCCGTGGCGTAGTGACAATTCTGGCTTGTGGGGCCACACGCGGACAGGGTCCGCGGTCATCTGCCCCGGTGTGTCCGCTTCGTCCCGCAGACACGGGACGTCGGACCGTTGCGCGGCCGGCGACCGGTCGGCAACGGTGGGTCGTGCTCTTCAGCGATGCGGTGCAGCTCCATCGGGAGCGCCGCGGGCTCACCCAGCAGGAGCTGGCCCAGCGCCTCGGCGTCCGCCAGCAGACCATCTCGCGGTGGGAGTCGGGCCTCGCGCTCCCCGGTCCCAAGCGCGTGCTCGCCGTCGAGGACGAGCTCGGCCTCGAGCGGGGGTCGCTGCTGCGGGTGATCGGCTACCTGCCCGAGGACGAGGGCTCCGGCCAGCCCGAGGCCGTGCGCCAGCTGCTGCAGGCCCTCCCCACGCTCAGCGACGGCGAGCTCATGTTGCTGATCGACGCCGCCTGGCAGCTGCACCGCGAGCGCCACGGCATGGTGATCGAGCAGGCCACGGAGGTCCGCGCCGATCCGGGCCGGACCGGCTGAGCGCCGCCCTACAGCTGGG
This sequence comes from Acidimicrobiia bacterium, assembly GCA_046565885.1. Lineage (GTDB taxonomy): Bacteria > Actinomycetota > Acidimicrobiia > Acidimicrobiales > Salinilacustritrichaceae > Salinilacustrithrix. Next base: position 3,726 of record JBKHXT010000132.1, on the reverse strand, counting down.
CCATGTTGTCGAAGCGGGTGAGGTGGTTGCGGAAGGCGAGGTTGACCTTGCCGGTGGGGCCGTTGCGGTGCTTGGCGACGATCACCTCGGCCATGCCCCGGTCGGGCGACTCCGGGTTGTACACCTCGTCGCGGTAGAGGAACATCACGACGTCGGCGTCCTGCTCGAGCGAGCCCGACTCGCGCAGGTCCGACAGCATCGGGCGCTTGTCGGTGCGGGACTCGAGCGTGCGGGACAGCTGCGACAGCGCCACGACCGGGCACTCGAGCTCGCGGGCGAGGATCTTCAGGCTCCGCGACATCTCGGAGACCTCGAGCTGGCGCGACTCGGAGCGGCCCCGGCCCTGCATCAGCTGCAGGTAGTCGATGACCACGAGGCCGAGGTCGCCGAGCTGGGACTTGAGCCGGCGGGCCTTGGCCCGGATCTCCATGACCGACAGGTTGGGGTTGTCGTCGAGGAACAGGCGGGCCTCGGCCAGGCGGGAGACGCCGAGGGCGATGCGATCCCACTCGGCGTCCTGGAGGCGGCCGTCGCGCACCTTGGTGGAGTCGATCTGGGCCTCGGCGCACAGCAGGCGCTGCGTGAGCTCGATGTTGCCCATCTCGAGGCTGAAGAACAGCACCGGCCGCCGGGACTGGAAGGCGGCGTTGGCCGTGAGGTTGAGGGCGAAGCTGGTCTTGCCCATGGCGGGGCGGGCGCCGACGATGTTCAGCGTGTTGGGCTGCAGGCCCGAGAGCAGCCGGTCGAGGTCGACGAAGCCGGTGGGCAGCCCGGTGATGGCGTCGCCCCGCTCGACCAGCGCCTCGAGGCGGTCGAGCGTGTCACCGAGCAGGGACTCGATCGGCACCATCGAGTCGGTGACCCGGCGCTGGCCCAGCTCGTACACCAGCGACTCGGCCTCGTCGACGGCCTTCTCGACGTCGTCGGGGATGTCGTAGCCGATCTCGGCGATCTCGGCGCCCACGCCGATGAGCTTCCGCAGCACGGCGTGGTCGGCGATGATCCGGGCGTAGCGGGCGGCGTTGGACACCGCCGGCGCGGTGGAGACGATGTCGGCGAGCACCGACCGGCCGCCGATGGCCTCGAGCACCCCGGCGCGGGCCAGCTCGTCGGCGACGGTGACCGGGTCGGCCGGCTCGCCGGCCGAGTCGAGGCTGAGCACGGCGTCGAAGATGTGCCCGTGGGCCGGCTTGTAGAAGTCGTCGGGGCGCAGCATCGACGACGTCGCCGAGATGGCGTCCTTGGACAGCATCATCGCCCCGAGCAGGTTCTGCTCGGCGACGAGGTCGTTCGGCGGGACGCGTCCGGCCCGGCCGCCGCCATCGGTGCGCGGCGCCGGGGCCGGGGCGGCCTCGGTGCGAGGCGACGTGTTCGTCATCGGTGGCACCTCTGCGGGGTCGGCTCCGGGCGGCTGTTCACCGTCGCGCCACCTCCCTGTGGGGCGCTAGTGGCACAACGCTGGGGAAAGGCCTGTGGATCCTGTGGGAAACCGCCGATCCCGAGGCGCGACCGATCACGCCCGGGCGGTACGCCCGGGCTGTGACCCGTCGCTCGGTTGGCGGGCCGCTCAGCCCGCCGGCTCGACCTCGACCGTGATGGGGAACTGCACCTCTTGGTGCAGCTTGGCCATCACGTAGTGCGTGCCGACCGTCTTGATCGGCTCATCGATCGAGATGATCTTGCGATCGAGCTCGATCTCGGTCTGCTCGAGCACGGCCTGGGCGATCTCGCCCTCGTGCACGGCGCCGAACAGGTGGCCGTTCTCGGCCGCCTTGGCGTGGATCACGATGCGCTTGGGGACCAGCGTGGTGGCGATGTCCTGGGCGGCCTCGATGGCCTTGGTGTCGCGCACCTCGGCGGCCTTGCGCATGTGCTCGGCCTGGGCCTCGGCGTCGGGCGTGGCCCGCATGGCCAGGCCCTTCGGGATGAGGTGGTTGCGGGCGTGGCCGTCGGAGACCTCGACGAGGTCGCCGCGCTTGCCCACCATGTCGACGTCCTTGCGGAGGATGACCTTCACGCCTCGACCTCCTCGTCCTCGGTCGTCTCGTCGACGGCCTCGTCGGACTCGGTCGTCTCGTCGACGTCGTCGGTGTACTCGTCCTCGCGGCGCGGGCCACGGCGGTCGTCGCCCCGGCCACGGCCGGCGCCACGCTGCTGGGTGACCCGGCTGGTGTACGGGAGCAGCGCCATCTCGCGGGCGTTCTTGATCGCCGTGGCGACCTCGGCCTGCTGCTGGGAGTCGTTGCCGGTGACGCGACGGGCGCGGATCTTGGCCCGGTCGGACTGGAACCGGCGGAGCAGGTTCACGTCCTTGTAGTCGACGTAGGAGACCTTCTCCTGCGTGAGGACGCTCGTGCGCTTCTTGGAGCGACGGGCGTTGTCCTTGTTCTTGGTGCGGGGGCGTGCCATGGCTAGAAGGGCTCCTCGGCGTCGTCGTAGGAGGGGGGTTCGTTGCGGGGCGGCTCGGAGCCGCCGCCACCGCCGCCACCGCCGGCGGGGCCGTCGCGGCGGATCTTCTCGACCCGGGCGGTGGCCCAGCGCAGGGACGGGGCGACCTCGTCGGCGATGATCTCGATCTTCGAGCGCTTCTCGCCGTTGTCGGACTCCCAGGAGCGCTGCTCGAGGCGGCCGTAGACGATGACCCGGTCGCCCTTGGACAGCGACTCGGAGACGTTGTCGGCCAGCTCGCGCCAGCACACGACGTCGAAGAAGGAGGTCTCCTCGACCTGCTCGCCGTCGCCGCGCTTGTAGCGGCGGTTGACGGCCACGCCGAACTGGGCGAGGGCGGCCCCGCTGGTCAGGTAGCGGAGCTCGGGATCGCGGGTGACGTTCCCGACGATCGTGACGGTGTTGTCGAATGCCATGTGGTCCTCCGGGGATCAGGCGGTGCCGGAGCCGATGAGGCCTCGGCGCTCCGCCTCGTGATCGGGCAGGCGGAGCAGCTTGTGGCGGACGATCTCGTCCGCGAGTCGCAGGGACCGCTCCACGCCGTCGAGGGCACCTGGCTCGGCCAGGACCTCGTACACCACGTAGGACCCCTCGGTCTTGTGGTCGATCTCGTACGCGAACTGGCGACGACCCCAGAAGTCGGTGGAGGCGACCATGCCGACCTCGTTCATCCGACCCTCGATCTGGGTGACCTGGGCTCGAGCGGCTTCCTCGTCGAGGTCGCCGTCGATGATGACCATGAGCTCATAGGCGCGCATGCCTACGGTTTCCTTCCTTCGGATCCGGCGGTGCCGGAGCCCCGGGGTGGGGCAGGACGGACAGGGAAGCGACCATCGTAGCGATGGGGGGCGGGAGCGGACACATCCACGCCGGCCATGGTGCACCGGACCCCCTGACAGGAACTCAGGCGGCGCAGGCGCCGCCCGTCACGGTGAGGGTGGCGCCGGGCTCGAATCGCTCGGCGAGCGGGTCGCCCTGCACCACCTCGATGGCCGAGGTCCAGGCGCCGCCGGGCGGGTAGCGCTCGCACGCGGCCGGGTCGTCGGAGGCGCAGGGCGCCATGTCGGCGCGGGACACGAAGGCGCCGCCGGGGTCGAACCAGGCGATCGTCAGCGGCGTGACGGTGCGGTACATGTAGAAGGCGCCCTCGCTCGGCTGGTCGACCGAGAAGAGCATGCCGTCGTGGCCCTCGAGGTCGGTGACCTGCATGAGGCCCTGCGCCCGCTCCTCGTCGGTGTCGGCGTGGAGCAGGCACAGCTCGAGGACCTCGCCGCCGAC
>JBKHXT010000131.1:0-8861 GCA_046565885.1 Acidimicrobiia bacterium | reverse complement strand
CGCCGGCCCGATCGCCCTGGCCGCCGCCGCCGGCACCGCCGCCCACATCGCCCTCTTCGTGCTCGTCGGCGCGCTCACCCGCCGTGCCGCCGTGTGGTCGCTGGCCATCGTCTTCGTGGTCGAGCGGTTGCTCGGCGCCGTGCTGTCGGGCATCGCCCAGCTCTCGCCGACCTGGCAGGGGCGGGCCGTCTTCGCCGGGCTGGCCGACCTGCGCGACCTCCGCCGCAGCGGCGTCCCCGAGGGCTGGGAGGCGGTCGTGCGCCTCGGCCTGCTCACGGCCGTCTTCCTCGTCGTCGCGTCGTTCGGCCTCCGGCGCCTCCAGCTCACCGGCGCCCGGGACTGACCCGGCGCCGCCCGCCCGGGCGGCGGTGGGTCCGCCACCCCGAACCCTGCCCGGGCAGACCCTGCGCCGCCCGCCCGGGCGGCAGTGGGTCCGTCACCCCGAACCCTGCCCGGGCTGACCCGGTCGCCCGATCCGCCCGGGCGGCAGTCGGTCCGTGGCACCGAACCCTGCCCGGGCAGACCCAGCCCGCCGCCCGCCCGGGCAGCAGTCCACCGGGACGGTCGAACCCTGCCCGGGCAGACCCAGCCCATCGCCCGCCCGGGCAGCAGTCCACCGGGACGGTCGAACCCTGCCCGGGCAGACCGGCCCGGCGCCGGACCGAGACCGCCGCCCTCGGTCAGAAGGCGCCGAGGCCGACGGCCAGCGCCACGGCGAACACGACGACCGCGATGGCGAGCAGGATCCGCCCGTCGGGGTCGCGGTCGTCCACCGCTACCAGACGTGCGGGTTGCGGGTGAGGTTCCAGATGACCGAGGCGAGGATCTGCTCGCGCAGCTCGTCGTCGGCGTCCACGAAGGCGAGCCCGTAGTGGTGCAGCGTCGCCCCGCCGGGCGTGCGCCCGTACATGGCGACGGTTCGCACGACGGCCCGCCGCTCGATGGCGGTGTCGCCCTCGGGCCCGGGCAGGTCGAAGGTGACGGTCACCTCCGTGCCCTCGGCCAGCTCGCGCTCGAAGACGACGCCCACGCCGCCGGCGGAGAGGTCGACGAGCTTGGCCTCGCCCTCCACGCCGTCGGTCCGCAGCGAGGCGGGCAGCACCAGCGGGAGGCGGGCGTCGCCGCGCTGGGCGCGTCGGTCGACGGTCACGGGAAGTCCGAGGCCGAACGGGGCGCGGTCGTCCCGGCGGAACTCGGCGACGACCGTGTCGAAGACGTACACGGCGTCGTCGGGGCGCTCGAAGCGGACGGCGAGCATCTCGCCCGGCTCGAGCTGCAGCATGCCGTCGCGCCGGATCGGCTGGTCGATCCAGATCGCGCCGTCGTCGACCTCGACCACGGACGCGGCGTAGCCCCCGATCGGATCGCCGAGCGGCGTCAGCCGCAGCGACGTCCCGGGCCGCAGGTACCGCAGCCGGGCGGCGGTGGTCTCGTCGATGTCCAACATCGGTCCTCCCTTCCCCCGACGGCGATCGTACGCCCGGGCGCCAGGTCGTCGCCCTGCCGAGCGCGGGCTACGGTCCGGCGCCATGGCGCACACGCTCGTCCTGCTCCGCCACGGCCAGTCGCAGTGGAACCTCGAGAACCTGTTCACCGGCTGGTGGGACGCCCCGCTCACCGAGCTCGGCGAGCGCGAGGCCCGCCAGGGCGGCGAGCTGCTGCTCGAGAAGGGCGTGCTGCCCGAGGTCTGCCACACGTCGCTGCAGACCCGCGCCATCCGCACGGCCGAGCTCGCCCTCGCCGCCTGCGACCGCTCGTGGATCCCGGTGCGACGCCACTGGCGCCTCAACGAGCGCCACTACGGCGACCTCACCGGCAAGGACAAGGCCGAGACCGCCGAGAAGTACGGCGACGACCAGGTGCACGTCTGGCGTCGCAGCTACGACACGCCGCCGCCGCCCATCGCCGACGACAACCGGTTCAACCCCAACGACGACCCCCGCTACGCCGACGTCCCCGCCGAGCTGCGGCCGGCCAGCGAGTGCCTGAAGGACGTGGTCGAGCGGATGCTGCCCTACTGGTTCGACCAGATCGTGCCCGACCTCGCCACCGGCAAGACGGTGCTCGTCGCCGCCCACGGCAACTCCCTGCGCGCCCTGGTCAAGCACCTCGACTCGATCAGCGACGACGAGATCCCCGGCCTCAACATCCCGACCGGCCAGCCCCTCGTCTACGAGCTCGACGACGACTTCCACCCGGTCGAGGACAAGCCGGTGTCCGAGCGCTACCTCGCCGATCCCGACGAGGTCGCCCGGGCGGCGCAGGCGGTGGCCGACCAGTCGAAGGGCTGACGCGCCGCCGCCCCCGGCCGGAGCCGGGGGCGGTCGAGCGCCAGGATCCCGCCGGGCTCAGACGGCGTCGGTGCCCATCTCGCCCGTGCGGATGCGGACGAGGCGGTCGACGGTCGTCATCCAGATCTTGCCGTCGCCGATCTTCCCGGTCTGGGCGGCGGTGGCGATGGCGTCGGCCACCTTCTCCGCCTCCTCGGTGCCGCAGACGACCTCGATCTTCACCTTCGGCACGAAGTCGATGGTGTACTCGGCGCCGCGGTAGGTCTCGGTGTGGCCGCCCTGGCGACCGAACCCCTTGACCTCCGAGACGGTCATGCCCTGGACGCCGACGCCCTTGAGCGCCTCCTTCACGTCCTCGAGCTTGTGCGGCTTCACGACCGCGGTGACCAGATGCAACATGGGTGGTTCCTCCTGTCAGACCGACACGGTCGGGGTCTTGGTGGTTGCGCCGAAGCCGGTCTGGGTGCCCACGTTGGAGTCGGGGGCGTAGCCCATGTGGCCGTGCTCCTCGACGTCGAGGCCGGCGAGCTCCTCCTCCTCGGTGACGCGGAGGCCGACCGTGGCCTTGATGGCCAGGAAGAGCAGCATGGCGGCGCCGAAGACGAACACGAAGTGCACGCCGACGAACAGCGCCTGGGTGGACAGCTGGTCGATGCCGCCACCGTAGAAGAGGCCGGCGTCCTCCCGCCCGAGGAAGGCGTCGTCGTAGCGGGCGAACAGGGCGATGGAGAGCGTGCCCCACGTGCCGCAGACGCCGTGGACGCTGATGGCGCCGACCGGGTCGTCGACCTTCATCCGGTCGAAGAAGGACACGGCGAAGACGACGATCGCACCGCCGACGGCACCGATGACGATGGACGCCCAGGTCTCGATGGCGCCGACGGGGGCGGTGACCGAGACGAGGCCGGCGAGCATGCCGTTGGCGGCCATGGTGACGTCGGGCTTGCCGTCGCGGAGCCAGTTGACGATCATCGCCACGCAGGCGCCGGCGCAGGCGGCGAGCAGCGTCTTCACGGCGAGCTGCGGCACGAGGTTGTCGGCGGCCAGCTCGGAGCCGGGGTTGAAGCCGAACCACCCGATGAACAGGATCATGGCGCCGAGCACCACGAAGGGCACGTTGTGGCCGGGGATGGCGCGGGGCTTGCCGTCGGGGCCGTACTTGCCGAGGCGGGGACCGAGCACGAGGGCGCCGGCGAGGGCGGCCCAGCCGCCGGTCGCGTGCACGATGGTGGAGCCGGCGAAGTCCGAGAACGGGATGTCGAGCTGGGCGAGCCAGCCGCCGCCCCAGGTCCAGCGCAGGACCGTCGGGTAGATCACGGCGGTGATGACGAGGCTGTAGATGAAGTAGCTCTTGAACTTCGTCCGCTCCGCCATGGCGCCGGACACGATCGTGGCGGCGGCGGCGGCGAAGGCGGCCTGGAAGAAGAAGAACGTGGCCGGCGACAGGTTGAGCGCCTGGGCGGCGGCCGGGTCCTCGATGCCGGCGATGCCGAGCCCGAAGCCGAACCAGCCGCCGAGCAGCTCGTCGCCGCCGAAGCCGATGCCGTAGCCGACGAGGGCGAAGGCGAGGACGCCCGCCATGCCGTCCATCAGGTTCTTCATGAAGATGTTGGAGACGTTCTTGGCCCGGGTGAGGCCGGCCTCCACGAGCGCGAAGCCCGCCTGCATGAAGAAGACGAGGATGCCGCAGACGAACACGAAGATGTTGTCGAGGACGATCTGCGACGCCGGTGCCACCTCCTCGGCCTCCTGGGCGGCGGCGGGGTTGGCGAGCACGAGGAGCGCTGCTCCGACCACGCCCGCTCCGATGAGCAGCTTTCGCTTCACGGTGACTCCTTGGTCCGGGGACTTCTGGCTGGGGTGCTGCCGGTGTGACAGCGATCTGACCCGGATCTGACCGTAAGCACCGGCGTTTTCACGCTTGTTCGCTCGACGTTGCGGGGCAGGCAACGCTGTGTGACCGGCGTGTTTCGTCGCCGGCCGGTCGTCACCGGCGGTTGGCGACCGCCGCCGGCTCGAGGAGGTACCCCCGCGACCGCACCGTGCGGATGGCGAGGCGCACGGGCTCGAGGCGCCGGCGCAGCCGCAGGACGTGCACGTCGAGGGCGTTGCGGCCGGGCTTGCCGTCGGGCCAGCCGGCGGCGACCAGGTCGTCGCGGCTCACCACCGCGCCGAAGCGCCGGACGAGCACGCCGGTGAGCCGGGCCTCGACCGGGGGCAGCGTGGCCCAGCGGTCACCGAAGCGGATGACGCCGTCGGCGTCGAGCTCGGGCACGAGCTCGAGGGTCTGCTCGAGCCGGAGGCGCAGGCCCTCCATGCGGGCCCGCACGTCGAGGTCGCTGCACGGCTCGCGGATCCAGTCCTCCAGCGGGTCGGACGCCACCGGCGGCGCCGCCACCGAGTCGACGAGCAGCAGCCGCGCCCGGCCGGCCCGGGCCAGCTCCTCTCGTGCGCCGCGCTCCTCGGGCCAGCGGACGACGGTCACCTCCTGCATCCCGGGCGAAGGTACGGACGCCTCGTTTCGCCGGTGTTTCCTGGTGATCACCGTCCGGTGCACTTCCCGACGCACGATTCGCGGCGCTTCCGTATGCTCCGGCCATGTCGAAGACGAAGACCACCGTGACCGATCACCTGGCGGCGGTGCCGCTCTTCAACGCCTGCTCCAAGAAGGAGCTGCAGCGGATCGCCAAGGCCGCGACCGAGATGTCGTTCCCGGACGGCAAGGTGCTCATGAACCAGGACGAGAGCTCCCGCGAGGCGTTCATCCTCACCGAGGGCTCGGTCGTGGTGAAGCGCAACGGTCGCAAGGTCGCCGAGCTCGGCCCCGGCGCGTTCCTCGGGGAGCTCGGCCTGCTCGATCGGGGCCCGCGCACGGCCACCGTGGTGGCGCAGGGCCCGGTCGAGGCGCTCGTGCTCGGTCCCCGCGAGTTCGCCGCCCTCCTCGACGACGTGCCCGCCATCTCCCACAAGCTGCTGAAGGCGCTCGCCGCCCGCGTGCGCGAGCTCGACACCAAGGCCTTCGGCTGAGCTAGCCCCCGCGGCGCAGCCGCCGGGCGGCCACGCCGCTGGCGGTGCCCGCGAGCCCGAGCGCGGCCACCGCGGCCACCACCGCGCCGGCGGGCGGGCCGTCGTCGCCGTCGCGCGGCTCGTCGGCGATGGCCACCGGCGACCCGTCACCGCCGGCCTCCTCGGTCGTCCCGGTCCGGCCGTCGTCCTCGCCGGGTGCGGGCTCGTCGGGGCCGCCGTCGGTCACGGTGGTCGACGGCGCACCGGGCGCCTGCGTCGGCGCCGGAGATGCCGTCGGCCCCAGCTCGTCGGGAGGCGGGGGCGCGGCGGTGGTCGCGCTCGGCGAGGGCGTGGGCTCTGCGGGCGGCACCGTGGTGGGCGGTGGCGGCGGGGCCGGGCTCGACGACCGCAGCGCCGCCCGCAGGTCGACGAGGCCGTGCCCGTACGTGCCGTCCGGTCCGGGCGATCCGAGGTCGCGCGCCGTGGCGAGCAGCCGGTCGACCGCCGCCCGGGGCGCGAGGCCGGCGGCTCGCAGCGCGGCCAGCGCGCCCGAGACGTGCGGCGCCGCCATCGACGTGCCGGCGTTCAGCGCGCACCGCCGTCCGGGGAAGGCCGAGCGGATGTCGCGGCCCTGCTGGCCGCTCGTGTCGCCGCCGGGTGCGGACATCCCCCAGTCGGCCGACCCGATGGAGGTGGCGTACGGCGCCACCCGGTCCTCGTGGTCGGTGGCGGTGACCACGACGGCGGGCAGGCCGCCGTACCCGGACCCGACGATGCCGCCGACCAGGCCGTCGTTCCCGGCGGCCAGCACGGGGATCGCACCCTTCGACCAGGCGTAGTCGATCGCCTCCCGCAGCCCGGAGCCGGCCACGTTGCGCAGCACCACGTCGGTGCCGAGTGACAGGTTGATGATGGCGGCGCCGGCGTCGGTCGCCCGGCGGATGCCCTCGGCCACCACGTCGGCGGTGCCCTCGCCGTCCTCGTCGAGCACGCGCACCGGGAGGATCCGGGCGTCGGGCACCACGCCGATGGACCCGCAGCCGGCGTCGGCGCCGGCGACCGTGCCGGCGACGTGCGTGCCGTGGCCGTTGGGGTCGCCGCCGGTGCCGTCGACCAGGTCGATGCCCCGCTCGACCCGCCCGGCGAGCGCCGGGTGCGCGCCGTCCACGCCGGTGTCGACCACGGCGACGAGCACGCCCGGCGCCGAAGCGGGCGCACCGATGCGGGCGATGTTCCACTCGGGCTCGGCGGCGGCCGCCGGGAGGGCGCCGACGAGCAGCGGGCCGAGGGTCGCGGCCAGGACCGCCACGAGGGCGACGACGGCGTGGCGACGGGGGGACCGCACCCCCACATGGTGCCACCGGCGCTTTCCCACCCAGAACGGGCCGGAAGTAGCCTCCCGGACGCTATGGAACCCACCACCGCGCCATCCCGTCGGATCAAGCCCCACCAGCTGGCCCTCGGGCTCGGCGTGCTGATCGCGGCCGTCACGGTCGTGTCCGGCATCGCGGCCACGGTGTTCCAGTTCCACGGCGACTCCGAGGTGACCCGCGAGGTCTTCGAGAACATCCCCTCGCCGCTGAAGGCCGCCTTCTACATGATCGTGCCCATCACGCTGCTGTACGGCGCCATCGCGTTCAGCCAGCGGATGAGGAACTGGGAGCGGGGTGCCCCCGAGGCCCGCAAGACCACCCCGAAGAACGTCAAGCAGCGCCTGAAGGACTTCCGGGCCGGCGTCTACATGCAGACCCTGCTGCGCGATCCCGCCGCCGGGATCATGCACAGCCTCATCTACTTCTCGTTCCTGATCCTGCTCGCCGTCACGACGGTGCTCGAGATCAACCACCAGCTGCCCGACGACGCCAAGTTCCTCCACGGCGACGTGTACAAGGCCTACGCCTTCGTCGGTGACGCCGCCGGCCTCGCCTTCGTCGTCGGCGTGGTGTGGGCCATCGTCCGTCGCTACGTGCAGCGCCCGTACCGCATCCGGATGAAGACCAAGCCGGAGCACGCCGTCATCCTCGGCACGTTCCTCGCCATCGGCGTCACCGGCTTCGGCGCCGAGGCGTACCGCATCGCCCTCGACGGGCGTCCCGACTTCGAGCGGTGGGCCTTCATCGGCTACCCGCTGTCCGGCCTCGTCGACGGCTCGAGCGCGCTGAGCGGCTGGCACCAGTTCTGGTGGATCGCCCACGTCATCTCGTTCCTCGTGTTCCTCGTGATCCTGCCCACCACCATGCTGCGGCACATGTTCACGAGCCCGATCAACATGTACCTGCGCGATCGGGAGCGGCCGAAGGGCGCCATGAAGGCGATGCCGAACCTGATGGAGACCGAGCTCGAGAGCTTCGGCGCCTCCACGGTCGAGGACTTCACCTGGAAGCAGCTGCTCGACCTCGACGCCTGCACCATGTGCGGCCGCTGCACCAGCGTCTGCCCGGCGCACGCCACCGGGAAGCCGCTCGACCCCCGCGAGATCGTGCTCAAGTCGGGCGAGGTCATGGCCGCCACCGGCGACCCCAAGGTCTCCCCGCCGCTCGGCACCGTGCCCGAGATCACCGTCGAGGCCAACCTGCTGTTCGACCGCATCACCCCGGAGGAGATCTGGTCGTGCACGTCGTGCAAGGCCTGCGACGAGATCTGCCCGGTCAACATCGAGATCCTCGACAAGATCCTCGACATGCGGCGCTACCTGTCGCTCATGGAGTCGAACTTCCCGACCGAGCTCGGCGGCGCCTACATGAACATGGAGAACCAGGGCAACCCCTGGGGCATGTCCAACGCCACCCGCGGCGACTGGTCGAAGAAGGTGGAGGGCATCGAGATCGTCGAGCCCGGCGACGCCTTCGACCACGAGTACCTGTACTGGGTCGGCTGCGCCGGGTCCTTCGACGACAAGAACCAGAAGGTCTCCGAGGCCATGGCCAAGCTCATGAAGCGGGCCGGCCTCGACTTCGCCATCCTCGGCTCGAACGAGATGTGCACCGGCGACCCCGCCCGCCGCTCGGGGAACGAGTACATCTACCAGATGCTGGCGATGCAGAACATCGAGACGCTCAACACCATGGGCGTCAAGAAGATCGTCACCCAGTGCCCGCACTGCTTCAACACGCTGGGCAACGAGTACCCGCAGCTCGACGGCCACTACGAGGTCATCCACCACACCCAGCTGCTGGAGAACCTGGTGGCCGAGGGCAAGCTCGACCTGTCCCGGGCCCGCCTCGACGAGCGCATCGTGTACCACGACTCCTGCTACCTCGGCCGGCACAACGACATCTACATGTCGCCCCGCAAGGTCATCGGCAGCCTCGGCGGCGTCGAGATCGTCGAGGCGCCCCGCAACGGCACCAAGGGCATGTGCTGCGGCGCCGGCGGCGCCCGCATGTGGATGGAGGAGTCGCTCGGCACCAAGGTCAACGACGAGCGCTCCCGCGAGCTGGTCGCCACCGGCGCCAGTCGGGTCGCCACCGCCTGCCCGTTCTGCTACGTGATGATGGACGACGGCGTGAAGGCGGTGTCGTCGGAGGAGGACGGCGTGAAGGTGGCCGACATCGCCATGCACGT
>JBKHXT010000130.1:0-10583 GCA_046565885.1 Acidimicrobiia bacterium | reverse complement strand
GATGGTGGTCGGGACCGGCGTCGATCCGGTGACCTACCGCTTTTCAGGCGGTCGCTCTGCCAACTGAGCTACCCGACCAGATCTCTGGTGTGGCGGTCCCGACGGGATTTGAACCCGCGACCTCCGGCTTGACAGGCCGGCGTGCACTCCAAACTGCACCACGGGACCAGAGCTTGAGTTGTGCACCCCCAACGGGATTCGAACCCGTGTTACCTGCGTGAAAGGCAGGCGTCCTAGGCCGCTGGACGATGGGGGCTCTTCTCCCCGTTGTGGGCTGCGTGACCCTAACAGCCCTCCCCGGGCCCGCCGCAATCCGCGATCACGCGCCCCCGCCGAGCAGCCACTCGGTGCCGCCGGGGGCGTCGCGGACCTCGATCCCGGCCTCGACGAGGGCGTCGCGCAGGCGGTCGGCCAGCTCGTACTGGCCCGCCCCCCGGGCGGCGACCCGGGCGTCGAGCACGGCCTCGACGTAGGGCGCCACCACGTCGCGGGGGTCGCGGGCGCCGACGGCGGCCACCTCGCCGAGGCGGACGACCATGCGGCGCAGCTCGGCCCGGGCCGGGTCCCGCTCGTCGCTCTGCAGCGTGTCGGCGGACCAGTCGACGATCGCCTGCTCGAGGTCGAGCACGGCGGCCACGGCGGCGTCGGGGTCGCGGCGCTCGATGGCCTCGTCGAACGCCGCCCGGAGCCGCTCGCTGGCGGCGGAGAGGCCAAGGCCGGCGTTGGGCACGGGTGCGGCCCCGGCGGTGGCGGGCGGGGGTGGCGTCGGCACGGGCGCCGAACCGCTGCCGCCCGGGCGCAGCTCGTCGAGCCCGATCGTCGTCCCGGCCTCGAACCGCTCCGATCGACCGCCGGCGCGCACGGTGACGCCGCCGTTGCCCTCGACGGCCGCGGTGCCGGCGTCGAGGTCGAGCACGAGCGCCGTGTGCTCGTCGACGCCCAGCACCCAGGCCCCGTCGGGCAGGTCCGGCTCGAGCGCCGAGAGCCGGCGCTCGCCCAGGTAGCAGAACCGGGTGTCGTGGCCGCCGCCCTCGGCGTTGTCGTAGTGGGGCACGACGGCCACGTGGAGGCCGAGCTCGGCCAGCAGGTCGAGGCCGGGGAGCCAGGACGGGTCGGCGCCCACCTTGTAGATCTCGTACACCGGCACGGCGGCCACCCCGAGCGTGAGGGCGGCGGCCGAGGCGAAGGTGACCGCCCCGCCGCGGCGCAGCTTGTCCTGGAGCAGGCCGGGCAGCGGGGTGCCGTCCCACCGGGCCAGCGCGTAGCTCGGGCTGCCGGGGCCGGCGAAGACGTAGCGGGCGTCGGCGATGGCGGCCAGCGCCCGCTCCCGCTCGACCGGTCCGTCGTCGGCGCGGCGCCACGTGGCGACGTCGATCGGTCGACCGACCGACGCCCGGAAGTACTCGACCGCCCGGGCCGAGATGTCGTCGGCGTTCTCCTGGAACCCGTAGGGCGTGTCGAGGAGCACGGCGTGGCCCGGACCGTCGGCCCCGACCGCCTCCATGACCCGGCGGTGGACCTTGACCATCGTCGGCGCGGTCTCGCCCGAGCCCATGATCGTGAGCAGGCGCCTCACCGGTCGGCCTCGGCGGCGAGCTCGGCCAGCAGGCCGGCGACGGCCTCGGGGTGCTGGGCGTGCAGGTCGTGGTCGCCTCGCATGCGCTCGATCCGAGCACGCGCGAGGGCGCGAGCGGCGTCAGCCAGCCCCGCCGACGGCCCGCCGTCGCGGCCGTTGGTGCCCTCGGCCACGGCGCCGACCAGGAGCACGGGAGCCACGATGCGCGGGTAGGCCGCGTCCGGGCGGTGCTCCCACAGGCCCCGCAGGACGCGCAGGTGCCGATCCCGGGTCAGCCACGGCGAGACCGTGCCGTCCTCGTGGACCCGGAAGCACGCGAGCTGGCCCTGGATGCCGGTCTCGGGCCAATCGGGGTGCATCCGGCGCAGCCGGGCCTCGATGTCGGCCAGCGGCGTGCCGGCCAGCCGCGGTGGCGCAAGGGCCTCGGCGCAGTCCTCCCAGCGGGGGAACCGCCGCTGCAGGTCGATGGTCCCGCCGTCGATCCCGGCGACGGCGCCCACGGCGTCCGGCCACCGGGCGGCCAGCTCGACCACGACGTTGCCGCCCCAGCTCTGCCCGGCCACCACCGGGCGCTCCCAGCCGAGGGCCTCGATCAGCGTCGCCAGGTCGCCGGCGACGGCGGGCACGTCGTAGCCGTCGTCGGGGGCGTCGGAGCGCCCGTGCCCGGGGAGGTCGACCGCCGCCACCGGGTGCCCGGCGGCCGCCAGCTCGAGCGCGACCCCGTCCCACAGCCGCGCGTTCGACGCCAGGCCGTGCACCAGCAGCACCGGCCGGCCCGGGCCGCCGTCCCACCGCCGCACGTGCAGCCCCACGCCCGCTTCCGCGGGGGCGGATCGCCCGGATCCGGTCGATCCGCCCGGACGGAACCGGACGGGGAGGCGCTCGACCCGGTCGGGTTCGACCGTCGCCACGGGCTCAGAGGTCCTGGGTGAGGGCGTCGACCACCATGCCCTGCAGGGCGCCGAGGTAGTGGTAGATCGCCCACGCCGCCGACTCGGGGTCGCCGGGGCGCAGGTCCATCGGGTCGTCGTCCTCGGACACGTCGAGGCGGGTGCCGAGCACGAGGCGCAGATCGTTCAGCGCCCGCATCCAGGCCGACAGCTGCTCCTCGTCGACCTCGCCGCCCTCGATCGTGGACTCGAGGGCGTCGAGGGCGGCGAACCGGCGCTCGAGCAGCTCGTCGCGCACGAGGGCGTGGTAGCCGGCGTCGCGCTCGGGGTCGTCGGCGTAGGCCGTGGGGAACAGCCGGGTGAGGGACGGGTCGTCGGTCGTGAGCAGGTCGCGCAGCTGGGGCACGAGCGTGCGCAGCAGGTCCTGCTCGGCCTCGGGCAGGGTCACCCGGTAGCGGCCGGGGCCCAGCCGCTTGATCCGCTTCGTCCCGAAGATCCCCACGTCAGCGCACGTCCTACTGCTGCTCCATCGTCGCCCAGAGGCCGTGCTCGTGGAGGCGGAACACGTCGAGCTCGACCTTCTCGCGGGGGCCCGTCGACACGGCGGCCCGGCCCTTCTCATGGACGTCGAGCATCAGCCGGTCGGCCTTCTCGCGGCTGTAGCCGAACAGCTTCTGGAAGACGTAGGAGACGTAGGTCATCAGGTTGATGGGGTCGTTCCAGACGATGGCGACCCACGGGGTGTCGGTGTCGACCTCGGTGGACTGGTCGATGTCCGGGTCGGCGGTCTCGAGCGGCGCCGCGGCCGTGGTGGGCACCGCCGTCACACCCCGGTGGGGACGGGGGCCGGCCGGGTCGGGGCGCGCAGGGGCGCCGGCTCCACCACGGTGGTGCGCAGCAGCACGGAGATGGTGGCGCCGAGCACGAGCATCGAGCCCACGATGTGGAGGGCGACCAGGCCCACGGGCACGCCGTTGAAGTACTGCACGTAGCCGATCGCGCCCTGGGCGACCTCGAGGGCGACCAGCGCCCGCAGCGCCCGCTCGACGCGCGGCGAGGCGCCGCCCCGGCGGACGAGGTGCAGCGTCCAGAGCGTGGCGGCGAGCAGGATCCACACGGCGATGGCGTGGACCCGCACCACGTCGGGGAGGAACAGGTCGAGGCGCTCGACGTCCTCGTCGCCGCCGTGCGGACCGGCGCCGGTGACGACCGTGCCCGTGACCAGGACGATGCTGGCGGCGGCGAGCAGCACCTTGGCGAGCGTGCGCACCTCGGGGGTGGCCACCGGCCGGCGCTCGCCCTCGTCGGGCTCGCCCGCCTTGTGGTGCAGCACCACGGCGCAGCCCACGAGCACGGCCGACAGCAGGAAGTGGCCCATGACGAAGGGCGGCGACAGGTGGAACAGCACCGTGAGCCCGCCGAGGACCACCTGGCCGGCGACGCCGGCGACGAGGGTCCACGACCAGCGGGTCAGGTCCCGCCGGCGGGGCACCCGAAAGAAGGAGCCGGCGACGGCCAGCACCACGCCCACCGAGACCAGGCCGGTGAAGTAGCGGTTCGTCGACTCGATGGTGCCGTGCACCCCCGAGGCCTCGTGGGGCACCAGGGTGCCGGGCTCGCAGCTGGGCCAGGTGGAGCACCCGAGGCCCGAGCCGGTGAGGCGCACGCCGGCGCCGGTGACCACGATGATGCCGAGCAGGGCGAGGGCGACGAGGGTGATCCGGCGGTACGCGGAGGGGGAGAGCGTCGGGCGCCGCACCCCTCCAGCGTGGCGTGCCGCGAGGCCGCCGTGCCAGCCGCTCGCTGCTTGGGCGACCCCGTCCGGGCGGGCGTAGGCTCGGTCCTCGTCATGCTCGTGGCCGCCACCCCCTCGCTCCGGTCGAAGCTCGGCGCCTACGTCTCGCTGACGAAGCCGCAGATCATCGAGCTGCTGCTGGTCACGACGGTGCCGACCCAGATCGTGGCCGAGCGGGGGATGCCGCCGCTGTGGCTGGTGGTCACCACCGTGGTCGGCGGGGCCCTCGCCGCCGGTGGCGCCCACGCCATCAACATGTACGTCGACCGCGACATCGACCGGCTGATGGCCCGAACGCAGCACCGGCCGCTGGTCACCGGGGTGATCGAACCCCGCAACGCGCTGGTGTTCGCCGTGGTGCTCGAGGTCCTGGCCTTCGCGCTGCTGTGGTCGACCGTCAACCTGCTCTCGGCCGCGCTGGCCCTCGGCGCCTGCCTGTTCTACGTCTTCGTGTACACGATCTGGCTGAAGCGCACGTCGACCCAGAACATCGTCATCGGGGGCGCCGCCGGCGCCGTACCCGTGCTCATCGGCTGGTCGAGCGTGACCGGCACGCTCGACTGGGCGCCGATCATCCTCTTCGGCGTCATCTTCTTCTGGACGCCGCCGCACTTCTGGGCCCTCGCCATCAAGTACAAGGACGACTACGCCGCGGCCGAGGTGCCGATGCTGCCGTCGGTGGCCGAGCCCCGCACCACCTGCGACCAGATCATCGCCTACACCCTCATCACCTGGGCGCTGACCCTCGCCTTCGCCCCGGTCGCCGACATGGGCGGCATCTACCTGGCCACCGCGGTCGCCACCGGGGCCTTCTTCACCTGGCAGGCGCTCCTGCTGCGCCGCGAGCCCACCGCCCGGCGGGCCATGCGGCTGTTCGGCTGGTCCATCACCTACGTGTCGCTGCTGTTCGGCTCGATGGCGCTCGACCAGCTGGTCCGATCCGGCCTCTGAGACGTCGTGGGAACGGCTCGCGAACACGCCGGAACGCCCGGTGAGGCCTCATTCGTGCCTCACAACAGGGGTTCGGTAACGTCCGCTCCCATTCGGCAGCCGACCCGGAGAGCACCCGGTTCCGACGCCGCGACGTCGCCCGGCCGGAGGAGACACCAGCACCGATGACCGTGACCGAAACCGAAGCGCCGGCCGCTGCCGGCACCTCCGCCGTGGCGCTCGAGCCGCCCCGCCCGGCCACCGGCCTCGCCGTGGTCCTCGGCACGGGCGAGCACCGCACCATCGGTCGGCTGTGGATCTTCACGGCCTTCGTGTTCCTCGTGGTGGCCGGCGTCGCCGGCGCCCTGGTGGGCGTCGAGAAGGTCGACACCGGCAGCCTCGGCGACGTCCTCGACCGGGACGTGCTCGCCCAGACCTACAGCCTCCACGCCGTGGCCGGGACGTTCCTGTTCCTGTTCCCGCTGTTCATCGGCCTCGCCACCGCCGTGGTGCCCGGCCAGGTCGGCGCCCCCACCGTGGCCTTCCCCCGGGCGGCGGCCGCCGCCTACTGGACCTACCTGGCCGCCGGCGGCGTGCTCATCGCGTCGTTCCTGGCCAACGGCGGTCCCTTCGGCGGCGACAGCGACGCCGTCGAGCTGTTCGTCGCCGCCTTCGTCGCCGTCCTCGCCGCCCTGGTGCTCGGCACGATCTGCGTCGCCACCACCGCCTTCGCCCTGCGGACGCCGGGCATGGGGCTGCACCGCACGCCGCTGTTCACCTGGGCCAGCCTCGTCACCGCCACCATCGCCCTGCTCACCCTGCCGGTGCTCGCCGGGCTGATGGTGCTCGTCTACGTCGACCACCGCTACCTCGGCGCCTCGCAGGCGAGCCTGTTCGGCGGCAGCAACGGCGTCTTCACCCGCATCGCCTGGTCGTGGGCGCAGCCGAACGTCTACCTGTTCGCTCTCCCGGTGCTCGGCATCGTCGCCGACGTCGTGCCGGTGGCCGCCCGCACCCGGCTCACCCTGCACCGCGTCGCCATGGGCGCCATCGGCGCCTTCGGCGTGCTCGCCTTCGGCGCCTGGGCCATGCCGGGCGTCACCGACGGGGCCCTCACCTACGTCGGCGAGGTCCCGTACTACGCCTTCTCCTTCCTCATCGTGCTCCCGGTGCTGATCCTGGCCGGCCTGTTCGGCGACACGCTGCGCCGGGGCGCGGTCGTCGCCACCAGCCCGCTGCTGTGGGGCGTGGCCGCCCTGCTCATGCTGCTCGCCGGCGTCGCCAACGGCGCCGTGGTGGCCATCGAGCCCCTCGACCTGGTCCAGACCACCGCCCAGTCGGCCCAGATCCACTACGTGCTGCTCGCCGCCCTCCTCGGGCTCTTCGCCGGCCTCGCCCACTGGGCGCCCATCGCCTTCGGCGGCGGCATGGCCGAGACCCCCTCGAAGGGCCTCGCCGCCCTCGGCCTCGTCGGCACCGTGCTGCTGTGCCTGCCCGACCTGATCTCCGGCTTCCTCGACCAGGTGTGGCGCCTCGGCGGCGCGACCGACAACGAGGACGCCGTCGAGGCCCTGAACATCGCCAGCATCGCCGGCGGCCTGCTGGTCGTCCTGGTCGCCGTCGCCTTCCTCGGCCTCGTCGTGCAGGCCGCCCTGCGCTCGGGCGCCGCCGACGCCGACCACGACCCGTGGGGCGGCCACACCCTCGAGTGGGCCGACCCGACCGCCACGCCGGCCATCACGTCCGAGGCCCCCCTGTACGACGCCCGCCACGGCGCCACCACCACGGAGGTGCAGGCCTGATGGCCACCGCCACCGCACCCACCACGCCCGACCGGCTGCCGCTGAAGCTCGACGCCGTCGAGCCGGCGCCGCCCCGTCGGCCCCGCGTGCTGCTCATCGGCACGTCTCTGGCCGCCGTGGCCTCGGTCGCCTTCTTCGGCCTGCTCTTCGCCGTGTACTTCGCCGTGCGGGCCGAGGTCGTCGCGGGGGGCGAGACCTGGCTGCCCGACGGCGCCACCATCCCGCTGTCGCCCGGGAACATGAGCATGATCACGCTGGTCATGTCGCTGGTGACCGTGCAGTGGGCCGTCCACGCCGGCAAGGTCCGCGACCGCGGCCACGCCTACCTCGCCCTGGCCCTCACCCTGCTGTTCGGCATCGCCCACGTCGTGCAGATGGGCTACCTGTTCACCGAGTGGGGCCTGGCCCTGAACGGCGAGGGCACCGCCCAGGCGGTCCTCATCTACACCGTGATCGGCGCCCACCTCGCCATGGTCGCCGGTGCCCTGGTGTTCCTCGTGCTGATGTTCCTGCGCAGCCTCGGCGGGCAGTTCACCGGCAACGACGTCGAGGGCCTGTCGGCCGCCGCCCTGTACTGGTACGTGACGGTCGCGCTTTTCTCCGTCATCTGGTACGGCATCCTGATCGTGAAGTGAGCGCACCACGATGATCACCACCGGATCCAAGTTCTTCTACGCCCTCGCCGGGCTGCTCCTCGTCTCGGCCGTCGTCTACGGCTACTCGACGGGTGGCGGGGAGGTCGGCCCCCTCAGCTTCGGCTACAAGGGCGGCGTCGGCGACCACCTCGGCTACGGCATCCTCGTCGCCGCTGCGGTGGCCTCCGCCCTCGCCGGCTTCCTCACCACCGCCTTCCGCGACGCCGACCCCGAGGCCGGCGCCCAGCTCATCGGCGCCGACGCGCCGCCGCCCGTGCGGGTGCCGAGCTCGTCGTTCTGGCCCATCGTCGGTGCCTTCGGCGTGGCCCTGCTCATCGTCGGCGTGGTGCTGAACAACGTGTTCTTCGTCGCCGGCCTCATCGCGCTCGGCGCCGTCGCCGTCGAGTGGACGATGCAGGCCTGGGCCGACCGGGCCACCGGCGACCCCGCCGTCAACCGGGAGATCCGCAACCGGATCATGCTCCCGATCGAGGTCCCCGTGGCCGGTGCCCTCATCGTGGCCGTGGTGGTCCTCGGCTACTCCCGGGTCTTCCTGGCCGTGTCCAAGCTGGGTGCCGTGTGGATCGCGCTCGGCATCGCCGCCGTGATCTTCGGCATCGGCACCGCCCTGTCACTACGACCCCGCATCCGCACCGACCTGGTCGCCGGCCTGCTCGCCGTGGCCGCGGTCGCCACCATCGGCGCCGGCATCTTCGGCGCCGTCGCCGGCGAGCGCGAGTTCCACGACCTGAGCGAGGAGGACGGCGGCGAGGGCGAGGAGCACGGCGGCGAGGGCGGCGAGGTCGAGGGCGAGGAGAGCCCCGACAGCGTCGGCGCCGTCGAGGGCGAGGCCGAGGGCATCGAGTCCGACGAGAACACCGTCGACGCCGGCGGCGACGAGGGCGACAGCGGTGACCTGGGCGAGGACGTACCCGCCGAGTCCGTCGAGGAGGAAGAGGTCGAGCCCGACCTCGAGGAGACGGGCGGCGACGACGAGGAGAGCGACAGCTGATGCACCGCATCCGATCCCTGGCCACCAGCGCGCGGGGCCGCACCACCGCCCTGCTCGCGCTGGCTGGGTTGCTGCTCGCCGGCTGCGGTGGGCGTGACGACCGCCCGCAGACCATCTTCGATCCCGAGGGCCCGGCCGCCGAGAAGATCGACGGCCTCACCGACCTGACGCTGGTCATGGCCGCGGTCGTGTTCGTGCTCGTCGAGGTCGGCGTGCTGTTCGTGCTGTGGAAGTTCCGCGAGCGCAAGGGCGACGATCCGGAGGCGCTGCCCGAGCAGCTCCACGGCAACACCAAGCTCGAGATCGGCTGGACCGCCCTCCCCGCGGTGATCCTCGCCTTCCTCGCCGTGTTCACGGTGAGCACCATCTTCGACCTGGCCGAGGACCCGGGCGAGGAGGCGCTGCAGATCCGGGTGGTCGGCCAGCAGTGGTGGTGGGCCTACGACTACGACCTCGACGGCGACGGCGTCTTCGCCGACGACGACGTCAACGCCGACGGCATCGAGGCCCCCGAGGAGTACGAGACCGACATCGAGACCGCCACCGAGATGGTCATCCCGGTCGGCCGTCCCGTGTACCTGTCGATCCAGTCCCGCGACGTGATCCACAGCTTCTGGATCCCGGCGCTCAACGGCAAGAAGGACGCCGTTCCCGGGCGCACCCACTTCCTCACCTTCGAGGCCGAGGAGCCGGGGACGTACATCGGGCAGTGCACCGAGTTCTGCGGGCTGTCCCACGCCTACATGCGCCAGGTGGTCCACGCCCTCCCCGAGGACGAGTACGAGGCGTGGGTCGACCAGCAGCTCGAGGACGCCCCGGAGCCGGAGTCGCCCGAGGAGATCGCCGGCCTCGAGGTGTTCGAGGGCCGCTGCGCCACCTGCCACCTGATCGAGGGCGTGAACACCGACACCTACGAGGGCGCCGCCCAGGAGTCCGGCGCCGCCCCGAACCTGACCCACTTCGCCTCCCGGGGCGCCTACGCCGGCGGCATCTTCCTGCTGTGGGACGACGCCGACGACAGCGCCGTGATCGAGTGGGAGGAGATCGGCGGCGACCTGAACCGCAACCAGCTCGAGGCCTGGCTCCGCAACCCGCCGGCGGAGAAGTACATGGCCCCCGACGACTTCCGGGGCATGCCGAACCTCGGTCTCAGCGAGGCCGAGATCGACAACCTGGTCGCCTACCTGACCAGCCTGCGCTGAGGAACCCACCATGGCCATCGTCGAACGACCCACCACCGACACCGAGCCCCGTGCGCTCGAGGCCGGCCCCCGCCACGCCACCCCCGACGACGCGCTCGGCGTGTTCCGCCGCCCACAGGGCGGCACCGGCTGGCGGTCGTGGCTCACCACGGTCGACCACAAGCGCATCGGCATCATGTACGGCGCCGCCGCGCTGTTCTTCTTCGTCATCGGCGGCATCGAGGCCCTGATCATCCGCACGCAGCTGGCGGCGCCCGAGCAGGACCTCATCTCCGCCGACTTCTACAACCAGCTGTTCACCATGCACGGCGTGACGATGGTCTTCCTCGTCGTCATGCCCATCGGCGCCGCCTTCGCCAACTACCTCATCCCGCTCCAGATCGGCGCCCGCGACGTCGCCTTCCCGCGGCTGAACGCGTTCTCCTTCTGGTGCTTCCTCTTCGGTGGCCTGTTCTTCACCAGCTCGTGGTTCATCGGCGGCGGCGCCCCCGACGGCGGCTGGTTCGCCTACGCGCCGAACACCTCGGTCGTGTTCAGCCCGAGCCACGGCATGGACTTCTACGCCATCGGCCTGCAGATCACGGGCATCGCCTCGCTGGTCGGCGCCATCAACCTGATCGCCACCATCCTGAACATGCGGGCACCGGGCATGACGCTCATGAAGATGCCGGTGTTCACCTGGATGAGCCTGGTGACGCAGTTCCTGCTGCTGTTCGCCATGCCGGTGATCTCGGTGGCGCT
>JBKHXT010000129.1:0-7408 GCA_046565885.1 Acidimicrobiia bacterium | reverse complement strand
TCTCGACCTGGCGCAGCGTCTCGCGCAGCTGGTCGATCGTCCCGCTGTCGGCGAAGAACACCTTCACCATCGCCTCGAACTCGACGGTGGGCGGGACCGCCGGCTCGCCGAGCCACGCCCGCAGCGCCTTCCGGCCCGCCGGGGTGATGGCGTACACGGTCCGGGGCCGCTTGCCCGTGCGCTGCTCGGTGGCCGTGGCCAGCCCGGCGGCCACCAGCTTCTTCGGCTCGTCGTAGAGCTTGCGCTCGGTGCGGGGCCAGAACCAGCCGAGGCTGCGCTGCACCTGCTTGGTCAGCTCGTACGTCGTCCAGGGCCGCAGGGCGAGCAGGCCGAGCAGGGCGTACGAGGTGGTCGTGAGGGCGGCGGCGGGGCGGGGCACGAGAAGATCTTGACACAGTGCCTTTGGCAGTATCTGCTGAGGATCACATACTGCAAAAGGCAGTATCTGAACCGAGGAGTGAGAGATGCAGACGATCGTCCGCCACCGCGACGAGGGCACGGCCACGTGGTTCCTGAACAGCCTCGTGTCGACCAAGGCCGACCTGGCCGAGACCGGCGGTGCCTACGCTCTGATGGAGCACCTGCTGACGCCGGCCGCCAACCCGCCGATGCACGTGCACCACCACGAGGAGGAGGCCTTCTACGTGCTCGACGGCGAGATCGAGTTCGAGGTCGACGGCACGGTGGCGGTCGCCGTCGCCGGCACCTACGCCCTCGCGCCCGCCGGCAAGCCCCACTGCTTCCGGGTGCTGACGCCGACGGCCCGGATGCTCGTGCTCGCCTCGTCGCCGGGCGGCACGACCAACGGCGGCTCGGAGGCGTTCTTCCGGGCCGCGGGCGCCCCCGCCGAGGCCCCGGTCCTCCCGGCGCCGGAGGCGCCCGACCCCGTCCGGCTCACCGCCCTCGCTGCCGACCACGGCATCGAGATCCTCCCCCCGCCGGCGCCGTGAAGCTGCTCGTCACCGTCGCCCACCCCGACGACGAGGCCTTCGGGTGCGGATCCACGCTGGCCCACGCCCACGACGCGGGCATGGAGATCGTGGTGGCGTGCTTCACCCGGGGGGAGCTGGGCGAGCCGGCGCCGGGGCTGTGCCACGCCACCCCCACGCCCGAGCAGCTCGGCACCATCCGCGAGGCCGAGCTGCGCCGGGCCACCGCGCTGCTCGGCGCCACGAAGGTCGAGGTGCTCGGGTGGACCGACTCCGGCATGGACGGCGACGCCCCGGCGGGCTCGCTGTGCGCCGCCGACCCCGCCGACGTCGAGGCCACCGTCGCCCGGCTGCTCGAGGACGAGCGTCCCGACGTCGTCGTCACGCTCGACGCCAGCGACGGCCACCGCGACCACGCCGTCGTGCGCGACGCCACCCTCGCCGCCGTCGACCGGGCCGCGCACCCGCCGACGGCCACCTACCTGTGGTGCCTGCCCCGCTCGCTGATGCAGCGGTTCACCGGCGTCGACCACCTCGGCACGCCCGACGACGAGATCACCACCGTGGTCGACACGTCGGCGCTGCTCGACCGGCGCTGGGAGGCGATGCGGGCGCACCGCTCGCAGGTCCCGCCCTACGACGCCATGGACGCCGAGCTCCAGCACGCCTTCCTGGCGACCGACCGGCTGCGCCGGGTGCGGCCGGCCTGGACCGGCGGCGAGGTCGAGCGCGACTGGGTCCCCGCCGCCCGCTGAGCACCCGCAGGATCGGCGCGCTCGTGTCCGCAGCGGACGCGAACGCGCCGATCGGCGCGCTCGCGCGGCCCGAAAGGGGCGGATCTGACCGGCGCCGAGGGCGGGCGATAGCGTGCCCTCCGCGCCGCCCGACGAGGTTCGGGGCCCTTCGCCCCCTTGTGCAAGGATTCACGACGATGCCCCGGTTCACCGCCGAGAACACGATCCTCGCCAAGGAGATCATCGGCCGGTACCCGCACCCGAAGTCGGCGCTCATCCCCCTGCTGCACCTGGCGCAGGAGCAGGACGGCCACGTCACCGAGGACGCGATGGTCCACATCGCCGAGCTGGTGGGCGTCACGCCGGCCGAGGTCATCGGCACCTGCAGCTTCTACGAGATGTTCAAGCGCGAGCCGGTGGGCGACTACCTCATCAACGTGTGCACGAACATCGCCTGCATGCTGATGGGCGGCGAGGAGCTGCTGCACCACCTCGAGGACCGCCTCGGCATCCGTCCCGGGTCCACCACGGCCGACGGCACGTTCACGCTCGAGGACGTCGAGTGCATCGCCGCCTGCACCGAGGCCCCGGTCCTGACGGTGAACTACCGCTACTTCCACAAGATCAGCCACGACGAGGCCGACCGGCTGCTCGACGACCTGCGGGCCAGCCGCCGGGCCCACGAGATCCCCAAGCACGGCACCCTCGCCCGGGTCCGCCAGTCGATCCCCGCCGAGCACCGGGCCGGCCCGGCCGTGCCCGGCGAGGCCGGCCAGCCGGTGTGGATGAAGCCCAAGGACGCGGCCGAGACCGGCGCATGAGCGAGGTCACCGACCAGGCCACGCCGGGCGGGCGCCGCGAGGTCCCGCGGATGATCACGGGGCGCTTCGGCTACGACGACGCCCACACCCTCGAGCGCTACCAGGCCACCGAGGGCTACGCCGCGCTGCGCAAGGCCCTCGCCATGCAGCCCGAGGACGTGCAGGCCGAGGTGAAGAACGCCTCCCTGCTCGGCCGCGGCGGCGCTGGCTTCCCCGCAGGCGTCAAGTGGGGCTTCTGCCCGCCGGGCGTGTGGCCCCGCTACCTCGTCGTCAACGGCGACGAGTCCGAGCCGGGCACCTACAAGGACCGCCTCCTCATGGAGCGCGACCCGCACCAGCTCATCGAGGGCGTGCTCATCGCCGCCTACGCCGTGGGCTGCGACCAGGCGTTCCTCTACGTGCGGGGCGAGATGGCCCTCGCCCAGGAGCGCATCGCCCAGGCCCTGAACGAGGCCTACGCCGCCGGCCTCGTCGGCAAGAACATCCTCGGCACCGACTTCTCCTGCGACGTCGTCCTCCACTGGGGCGCCGGCGCCTACATCGTCGGCGAGGAGACCGCGCTCATCGAGTCGCTCGAGGGCAACCGGGGCATGCCCCGCCTCAAGCCGCCGTACTTCCCGGCGGCCAAGGGCCTGTACATGCAGCCCACCATCGTCAACAACGTCGAGACGCTGGCGAACCTGCCCTGGATCATCCGCAACGGGGCCGAGGCCTACACCGCCTACGGCGCCGAGAGCTCCCGGGGCACGCGCATGTTCGCCGTGTCCGGGCACGTCAAGAAGCCCGGCGTGCACGAGGTCGAGTTCGGCACCACCACCTTCCGCGACCTCATCTACGGCCTGTGCGGCGGCATCCGCGGCAACCACACGCTGAAGGCGTTCATCCCCGGCGGCGCGTCGGCCCCGTGGTTCTACGAGGAGCACCTCGACCTGCCGCTCGAGGCCGGCGCGGTCGGCGCCGCCGGCTCGATGCTCGGCTCGGGCGCCATCGTCGTCATGGACGACACCACCGACGCCGTGAAGGCGGCGTGGCGGGTCGTGCGCTTCTTCGCGCGCGAGTCCTGCGGCAAGTGCACGCCCTGCCGCGAGGGCACCAGCTGGCTCGAGAAGGTGCTGCGCCGCATGCTCGACGGCCAGGGCCGCCCGCAGGACATCGCCCTGCTGCTCGACCTGTGCGACAACATCAGCCCCGCCATCACGTGGCCGCCGAAGCAGACCACCATCTGCCCGCTGGGTCCGTCGGCGGTGAGCCCGATCGCCAGCGCCATCGTCCGGTTCAAGGACGAGTTCCAGGCCTACTGCGGCGGCGGCGACATCCCCAGCTCGGTGACGATCGGCGGCAAGGCCTACCTGCCGCCGGAAGGGGCGCCCGCCGGTGTCTGAGCAGACCGAGACCACCGTGAAGATCACTGTCGACGGCAAGGAGATCGAGGCCCGCGAGGGTGAGCTCGTCATCGCCGCCGCCGAGCGCCACGGCACCTTCATCCCGCGGTTCTGCTGGCATCCCCGCATGAACCCGGTGGGCATGTGCCGCATGTGCATCGTCGAGATCGACACCGGCCGCGGCCCGGCGCTGCAGCCGTCGTGCATGATCCCGGTGAGCGAGGGCATGACGGTGACCACCGACTCGGACACCACCAAGAAGGCCCAGGAGGGCGTGCTCGAGTTC
This sequence comes from Acidimicrobiia bacterium, assembly GCA_046565885.1. GTDB lineage: Bacteria > Actinomycetota > Acidimicrobiia > Acidimicrobiales > Salinilacustritrichaceae > Salinilacustrithrix. The sequence goes on along the minus strand of JBKHXT010000129.1, from coordinate 3,256 downwards.
CTCCTCGCCAACCACCCCCTCGACTGCCCGGTGTGCGACCGGGGCGGCGAGTGCCCGCTGCAGGACCAGGCCTACTCCCACGGTCCCGGCGAGTCGCGCTTCATCGAGGAGAAGGTCCACTTCGAGAAGCCGATCGCCATCTCGCCGCTGGTCGACCTCGACCGCGAGCGCTGCATCCTCTGCGACCGCTGCACCCGGTTCTCGCGCGAGGTCTCGGGCGACACGCTCATCCACTTCATCGACCGGGGCGCCCAGACCCAGGTCAACACCTTCCCCGACCACCCCTTCGCCTCGTACTTCTCGGGCAACACGGTGCAGATCTGCCCGGTGGGCGCGCTGCTGTCGCGGCCGTACCGGTTCAAGGCCCGCCCGTGGGACCTCGACCAGGTCGAGTCCACCTGCACCAGCTGCTCGGTCGGCTGCCGGGTCGCCGTCCAGTCGAGCCGCAACCAGGTCGTGCGCTACCAGGGCGTCGACGTCGACGCCGTCAACTGGGGCTGGCTGTGCGACCGCGGCCGCTACGACTTCCAGTGGCTGCACCACGACGACCGCCTCGGCGCCCCGCTGGTGCGCGACGGCGACACCCAGGTCGAGACCACGTGGTCCGACGCCCTGCGCCGCGCCGCCGACGCCATCCGCGGCTCGCTCGACTCCTCGGGCCCGTCGGGCATCGGCGTCGTCGGCGGCGCCCGGCTCACGAACGAGTCGGCCTACGCCTGGGCCAAGCTGGCCAAGGGCGTGATCGGCACCGACAACGTCGACTGCCAGCTCGGCGACGGCCTGCCCGCCGAGGCCGTGCTCGGCCTGCCCCGCGCCACCATCGACCAGGCCTGCGCCCCCGGCGGCACCGTGCTCGTGCTCGGCGTCGACGTGAAGGAGGAGCTGCCGGTCCTGTTCCTGCGCCTCCGCCACGCCGTGGTCGAGGACGGCGCCACCCTCGTCGAGCTGGTGCCGAGCGCCACCGGGCTGTCCGACCTCGCCGCCCACTCGCTGGTCCACGGCCCCGGCGCCGTCGCCGACGTGGCCGCCCAGCTGGTGGCCGATCAGCCCGCCGACGCCGGCGGCATCCCCGCCGCCAGCCTCGCCGCCGCCGCCGAGGCGCTGAAGCGGGGCCCGGTCACGGTCGTGCTCGGCCGGGGCAACCTCGCCGACCAGGCCGATCTCGTCGGCTCCGCGGCCGTGCGGCTGCTCGAGGGCCTCGACGACGTGCGCTTCCTGTCCGGCCTGCGCCGGGGCAACGTCCACGGCGCCCTCGACGCCGGCCTCGCCCCCGGCGTCCTGCCCGGCCGGGTCAGCCTCGACGACGGCCGCGCCGGCCTGCACGACCACTGGTCGACGGTGCCGTCGCAGCGGGGCCTCGACACCCACGGCATCCTCTCGGCCGCCGCCGACGGCAAGCTCGACGTCCTCGTGCTGCTCGGCGCCGACCCGCTGGCCGACTTCCCCGACCACGACCTCGCCCGCCGCGCCCTCGCCGGCGCCCGCACCGTCGTGGCGGTCGACGCCTTCCCCACCGCGTCGGTCCGCCAGGCCGACGTCGTGCTGCCCGCCGCCGCCTACGCGGAGACCGACGGCACCACCACGAACCTCGAGGGCCGGGTCAGCATCCTGTCGCAGAAGGTGACCCCGCCCGGCACCGCCCGGGCCGACTGGGTCATCGCCGCCGAGCTGGCCTACCGCCTCGGCGACGACCTGCGCCTCGAGTCCCTCGACGACATCTTCACCGAGATGGCCGCCGTCGCCCCCTCGCACGCCGGCCTCACGCTCGACCAGGTCGGCGTCGACGGCGTGGTCGTCCCGCTGACCGCGCCGCAGGGCGGCGATCCGGACGCCCGCACCGCCGAGGAGCCCCAGGGCATCCACACCGCCGGCGGCGACGAGGAGGCCGACCCGGGCATCGACCCCGAGGCGGCCGCCGCCGTGGTCGACATCGAGGCCACCGAGGACCCGGACGAGAAGGGCCTCGCCACGGTCGAGGCCAACGTCGAGCAGGCCGAGGCCGAGGCCGAGGCGGCCACGGTCGACGACGCCCCCGCCGATCCCGGCCCCGCCGAGACCCGTCCCGCCGGCCCCGCCGTTCCGCCGCTGCGCTACCAGCCGGCGCCGGTCGAGGTGCCCACGCTCGGCGGCTACGAGCTGCGCCTGCTCACCGTCCGCAAGCTCTACGACGACGCCGTCGGCGTGCAGGCGTCGCGCCACCTGGCCGGCCTCGCCCCGGCCGCCGAGCTGCACCTGCACCCGCACGACTTCGACCGCCTCGGCGTCGCCGCCGGCGCCGAGGTCACCGTGTCCAGCCGCGAGCGCGGCCGGGGCTCGCTCACCGTGCCGGCCCGGCCGGCCACGGGCGTGCCGCGGGGCGCCGCCCTGCTCGCCTTCCACCAGCCGGGCACGCACGCCGGCGAGCTCATCGACGCCGGCGCCGTGGTCACCGACGTGCGCGTGGAGGCGGTCCGGTGATCTACGGCCTCGACCCGCTCTACAGCGACGGCGTCGGCCTGGCCGAGGTCCTCATCACCATCGGCAAGGTGCTGGTCACCTTCGTCATCCTGCTCGTGTCGGTCCTGTTCATGGTCTGGTTCGAGCGCAAGGTGATCGCCGACATGCAGAACCGCATCGGCCCCAACCGGGCCGGGCCGTTCGGCCTGCTGCAGACCCTGGCCGACGGCCTGAAGCTGATCGTCAAGGAGGACCTCGTCCCCGAGCGGTCGCGCCGGTTCGTGTTCACGCTGGCGCCGTACCTCGCCGTCATCCCGGCGTTCCTGGTGTTCGCCATCGTGCCGCTGGCCGGCACGTTCACCGACGGCGACGACGGCGTCGTCACCATCGCCGGCCACGAGACCTTCGCCCAGCTCGCCGACCCGCCCGTCGGCGTGCTGTGGGTGCTCGCGGTGTCGTCCATCGGCGTGTACGGCGTGATGCTCGCCGGCTGGGCGTCGGGCTCGAAGTACCCGCTGCTCGGCTCGGTGCGGGCGTCGGCGCAGATGGTGTCCTACGAGGCCGCCATGGGCCTGTCGATCGCCACGCTCATCATGACCACGGGCAGCCTCTCCACCCGTGACATGGTGCAGGTGCAGGCGGGCGAGGGCTTCGCCGGTTTCGTGCCGGAGTGGAACGTCGTCCTCACGGGCGTCGTGCCCTTCGCCATCTTCTTCGTCGCCGCCCTGGCCGAGACCAACCGCCCGCCCTTCGACCTGGTCGAGGCCGAGCAGGAGCTGGTCGGCGGCTTCCACACCGAGTACTCCTCGATCCGCTTCGG
>JBKHXT010000128.1:0-18654 GCA_046565885.1 Acidimicrobiia bacterium | reverse complement strand
GCGAGGACGACCACCCGATCGGCCAGGCGGACCTGCAGCGACTGGTGGCCCGGCGTGTGGCCGGGCGTGGGGATGCAGGTGACCAGCCCGTCGCCGAACACGTCGTGGTCGCCGTCGGCCAGCACGACGTCGTGGCCGAGGCGGTACTCGGCGGGGCGGAAGCTGTTGGCGGCGGCGAGGTCGTCGTCGGCGCCGGCCTCCCACTCGGCCCGCTGCACGACGACCCGGGCGTTCGGGACGAGCCCGAGGCCGCCGGTGTGGTCGAAGTGCAGGTGCGAGAGGACGACGACGTCGACGTCGGAGGCGCCCACGCCGGCGCCCTCGACGCGCCGGTCCACCAGCTGGTCGCTGGCCAGGCCCAGCTGGAAGAACAGCTCGACGGTGTCGCGCAGCTCGCCGGGTCCGACCAGGTCCGGGTGCATGCCGGTGTCGAACAGCACCCTGCCCCTCGGGTGGTGGATCAGCCACGCCGGGACGGGCAGCTCGACCGGGTCGGCGCCCGCATCTCGCTCGAACAGGTTCCGCCCGGCGGTGAGGCTGCCGCAGTCGAGCGGCGTGATGGTGACGGTCACGCCGCGATCATCGTCCATCGTCCATCGTCCGGGGTTCCTGTCAGACCCTCTGAGGAGAATGGGTGGCATGACCGGTCCCGCCTCCTTCGCCCGGAACGCCGATGCGGCGTCGGCGGCGCGGGCCCGGCTGGACGAAGCTGCGGCGGCGATGGCGGCGGTCGAGTCGGCGCAGCGCTCGGCGTTGGCGGCGCTGCTCGAGCTGTGGCCGACGTCGACGTGGATCGCTGCCGGGGCGACGTCGGCGAAGCGGTGGCTGCTGGCCTACACGCACTGCTCCGAGACCGAGGCCCACCGCCTGGAGCGGGCAGCGGGGCTGTGCCACCGGCATCCGGCGCTCGCCGAGGCCGTGCTGTCGGGCGAGCTCTCGCTGTCCCGGCTCGACGTGCTCGGCCGGGCCGTGACCGTCGAGCGTGAGCCGTGGCTGGCCGGCTCCCTTCCTGCGCTGTTGCGGTTGAACGGTGACGGCCGCACGGAGGACTGGGGGACGGCGATCCGGTTCTGGGCCGAGCGGGTCGACGAGGAACGCTCGGTGCGCCAGGTGCCGAGGCACAGCCTCTCGGTGACCCAGCGGCTCTTCGGTGGCGGTGAGGTGCACGCCGACCTGTCGCCGTCGTCGTTCCTGACCGTGCTGGCCGGCCTGGACGCCTGGACCGACGACCCCGACCCCAAGGACGCCCCGTATCGGCGCTCGCTGGGCGAGCGAAGGGCCGACGCGCTGGATGACCTGTGCCGGGCGTCGTTGGATCCGGACGACTCCCGCTGGGGCGCCGGCACCGACGAGCATGAGGACCTGTCCCGCTGGGAGGACATCGACGCCGAGGACACCTTCGACGGCTGGGCACCCACCGACGACCTCGACGAGGCGTTGGACCACGAGCACGACCTGACCGACCCGATCGAGCGGCTCGAAGCCGTGCGCCGGCGGTTGCGCCGGGCCGAGCTGTGCCGACAACGCCGAGCCCGACGACGCACCCGCGCCCGGTCCGGGGCGCGGGTCAACGTGCACATCGACCTGCGGACCCTGGCCGGCGTTCGCGACGTCGACGACCTCGACGACCTGGTCCTGCGGGGCGACGGTTGGCAGCTCACCAAGCAGGCGGCCGAGCGGTTGCTGTGCGACACGGCCCTGGTCGCCGTGCTCTTCGACGGCCCGGGGCACCTCCTCGACGCCAACGACGACGCCGAGCGCTGGACCGCCCGCCAGCGAAGAGCCATCGCGGCGAGAGACCGGCACTGCGTCTTCCCGTCGTGCACCCGGCCGCCCCGGCACTGCGACGTCCACCACCTCGACCACCGAGAGCACGGCGGCCCGACGAGAACGTCGAACGGCGCGCTGCTGTGCCGGTTCCACCACCGCCTCCTCCACGAGCACGGCTGGACCCTGTCCGTGCACCACGGCAGGTGGGTCGCCACCGACCGCCACGGCACCACCTGGACCGGCCGACCCCGAGCGCCCGACCCAGCCACCGCCAAGACCGCCAGCTGACCCGGCCACGCCCAGGCCGGGTCACCGGCGCGCCCAGTCAGCCGGCGAGCGACCGCCCGAAGCGCAGGACCGACGCCACGAGCGCCTCCACCTCGTGCTCGGTGGTGCGCGGGTTGATGAAGCACGCCCGGAGGGCGAAGCGACCGCCGACCACGGTGCTGGTCGGCACCGTGTTGGTCTCGTGGCGCAGCGCTCGGGCGATGCCGGCGTTGAGCTGGTCGAGCTCCGCCCTGCGATCGTCGCCGGCGGGCCGGTAGCGGAAGCAGACGATCGACAGGTCCGGCTCGTCCAGCAGCTCGAGCTCGGGCTCCTCCCGCACCCGGCGCACCAGGTCGGCGGCGAGCGCGACGTCGCGGCGGACCCGGGCCACGACCCCGTCTCGCCCGATCTCCCGCAGCACCGCCCAGACGACGGCGCCGCGCGACGGCGACGACAGCTCGACGCCCTGGTCGGCCCACCCGCCGGCGAAGCCGTCGAACTGCGAGCGCACGACCTCGCCGTGCGTGGAGAACGAGCCCTCGAGGTACGGCGCGGCGCCTTCTGCGAAGGCACGGGTCAGCAGCGCCCCGTCGGCGACGTACGCCGCGCCGATGCCCGTGCCGGTCACGAGCCACTTGTGCGGATCGACGATCCACGAGTCGGCCTGGTCGATGCCGTCGAAGCGGGGCGCCAGCTCGGGGCACGCCTGCGCCACCAGGCCGTAGGCGCCGTCGACGTGCAGCCAGACGTCGTGGCGCCCGCAGAGCTCGGCGAGCCGGCCGATGTCGTCGACCGACCCGGTGTCGGTCGAGCCGGCCACGGCGACGACGGCGATCGGCAGGATCCCGTCAGCGAGGTCTTCGACGATCGCCCGCTCGAGCGCCGCGGCGTCGACGTGGCCGCTGGCGTCGCTGTCGACGGCCCGCACCGAGGCCCGGCCGAGCCCGAGCACGCCCGCCGAGCGGTGGACCGTTCGGTGGGCGCGCTCCGAGCAGTAGATGCGGGCGGGAGACGGTGGCAGGCCGTGCTCGGCCACGTCGTGGCCCCGCCGCTCGAAGGCCCGCTGCCGGGCGGCGCCCAGGGCCACGAGGTTCGCGGTCGAGCCCCCGGAGGTGAACACGCCCGCGGCCGACGACGGGATACGGCACAGCTCGGCCAGCCACGCCAGCGCCTGGTGCTCGAGGTGGTTGAACGAGTGGTGCAGGTAGCGCTGCGCGCCCGCCACCGAGGCCGCGGCCGTGGCGGCGACCGCCACCGTGGTCGGCGCCGTCGTGATGAAGCCCAGCCATCCCGGCATCCCGATCCGGCAGCCGGTGGCGACGTGGGCGGCCAGCTCGTCGAGCACGGCGTCGGCGCCCACGCCGGCCGCGGGCAGCGGCTCGAGCGGCGCCTCGAACGCCGGCACCGGCCCCTCCGGCGCCCGGGCGGCGAACGCCTCCAGGGCGGGGGCCAGGCGCGCCAACGCCTCGTCCATCCCGTCGATGCGCGCCGGATCGGGACCGCCCGTCACCGTCGCCAGTCTTGCCGATGCGGAGGGACCGGCGCCGGAGATCGGCCCGCCGCGTGGACCGGGCCGAACCGCCTCAGACGTCGATCGGCGTGCCGCCGGCCGCCGCCGACCGGTAGATGGCGTCGCACAGCTCGTGGGCCCGCAGCGCCACGGCCGCATCCGGCCACGCCGGCGTGCCGGCGGCGACCGCCTGCACGAACTCCCCTTCCGGCAGCGCCGTGGGGATGCCGCGACGCTCGCACTCGGCGAGCAGGGCGTCGCCCGCCCACTCCTGGGTCGAGCCCTCGACCGTGTAGCGGACCGGACCGAACCAGTCCTCCTCGATGCTGAGGAACGCTCGCTCGCAGTGGATCTCGAGGTAGCGGAGGCTGTTGCGGTCGGGGAGGTCGTGCCAGACGGTGGTGAGCGTGGCGAGCCCCCCGCCGGCCAGCTCGAAGCCGGCGACGACGAGGTCCTCGATGCCGTCGATGTCGTGGAACGACCGCTGGCGTCCGGACACGGACGTCACGGGGCCGATCAGCCGGTCGACCAGGTCGAGGTCGTGGATCGAGTGCTCGAGCAGGACGCCGCTGCCCGCCTTCTCCCGGTCGGCGCGCCAGTCGGACGCGTACCGGCCCCCGGTGGGGAGCACCTGGTCGTCCCGGAACATCGCCGACATGAGCCGGCCGTTGCGGCCCTCGTCCTCGAGGAGCGACCGGGCCAGGTTGTAGGCCGGCGAGCGGTGCAGCACCAGGCCGACCTGGTGGATCGTGCCGTCGAGCAGGGCGGCGACCCGGCGAGCCCCGTCGAGGTCCGTGCTCAGCGGCTTCTCGACGAACACGGCCACGCCGGCGTCGACCGCCGCCCGCACGTGCTCCTCGTGGTCCGCGGTCCAGGTGCACACGAACACGGCGTCGCAGGCGTCGAGCACCTCCTCGACCGAGTCGGCCACCGACCCACCGGCGGCGGCGACGAAGGCCTCGGCGCGGGAGCGATCGGGATCGAAGACGCCCGCCCGCTCGTGGTCGACGCCGCTGGCGCGGAGCAGCTTGGAGTGGAACGTGGCGATGAACCCCGCCCCGAGGAACCCGACCCGCACCGCCACGTCAGTTGTTCTTCGTGGTGAAGCCGCCGTCGACCACGACGACCGCGCCGGTGCAGTACGACATGGCCGGCAGGCACAGCGACAGCGTGGCGTGGGCGACCTCCTCGGGGTCGCCGTAGCGCTTCAGGGGCACGTTGCGCCGGGCGAACTTCTCCTTCGCCTCGTCCGGGATGCCGGCGGTCATGCCGGTGTGGATCGGGCCCGGGCAGACCACGTTGACGGTGACGCCGACGGGGCCGAGCTCGACGGCCAGCGAGCGCGACAGGCCGATGACGCCGTGCTTCGAGGCCGTGTACGGGCTGATGTAGGCCGACCCGCCGACGCCCTCGGTGGAGGCGATGTTCACGATGCGGCCCATGCCGTCGCGCCGCAGGTGCGGCAGGCACGCCCGGATCGTGGTCGTGTGCGCCGTGAGGTTCACGGCGATCGTCCGTGCCCACTGCGCCTCGAAGTCCGGCGCGTCGATGGGCGCGGCCAGCGACACGCCGGCGTTGTTCACCAGGGCATCGGGCGGACCGAGGCGCTCGACGATCTCGTCGACCACCGCACGCACCGCGTCGGCGTCGGTCACGTCGACCGCCCACCCCGCCGCCGTGCCGCCGGCGCCCTCGATCTCGGCGACGACGGCGTCGACGCCGTCCTGGCCGAGGTCGAGCACGGCGACCTTCGCGCCCTCGTCGGCGAACAGGTGGGCGGTGGCGCGGCCCATGCCGCTGGCGGCACCGGTGATCACGGCCACGCGCCCCGCCACCGAGCGGTCGAGCCGGGTCAGCCTCGTCATGGGGCGGGACCATACTGCCGAGGTGCTGCTCGCCCAGGCGGACCCCGCCACGACCGTCGACTTCGACCTCGCGTCGGTCGCCTGGGCGACGCTCGTGGCCTCCGTCGCCGCCATCCCGCTCGGCATCTCGCTGTGGGCGCTGCTCGACGCCGCCCGCCGGCCCCGCTGGGCGTGGGCCCTCGCCGGCCGGCGCCAGGTCGTCTGGATGGCGGTGATCATGTTCGGCGTGCTCAGCGTGGTGGGCGGCCTGCTCGTCAGCGGCTGGTACCTGCTGCGCGTCCGCCCGGCGATCGCGGCCGTCGAGCGCGGGGACATCCCGACGGATTGACCCACGGGTCAGGCGCCATCGGCTAGACAGGGCCGCGACCGGTGCGGGGGCGCCGGGTGGGGGTTGGTTCCGTGGTGGCAGCGCGACGTCGTCGAGCTTCAACGTTCCTGTCGGCGCCCGGGGCACGGCGGGCGCTCACCTACGCGCCACCCGTCGCGCTCGTCGCGCTGCAGCTGGTGGTGTACCCGCTGCCGGTCGGCGTCTGGGTCCGTGGCGTGCTCGTCGGGGCCGTCACCGCCCTGATCGCCCTCGGCATGGCGCTCGTCTACCGCTCGAACCGCATCGTGAACCTCGCCCAGGGCGACCTCGGCGCGGCGCCGGCGGTCCTCGTCTTCGTGCTCATGACCGAGTGGGGCTGGCCGTACCCGTTCGCCGTCGCGTCGGGAGCGCTGGCCGCCCTGCTGCTCGGCGGCGTGGTCGAGCTGGCCGTGATCCGACGGTTCTTCCGGGCGCCGCGGCTCGTGCTCACGGTGGCCACCATCGGCCTCGCCCAGCTGCTCACCGGCGTCGCCTTCTTCGTGCCCCGCTGGTTCGGCGTCGAGGGCTCCTACGTCGCACCCCGCATCGACGACCCCTTCGACGTCCGGTTCGAGATCGGCGGCACCATCTTCCGGGCGAACAGCGTGATCGCCATGGTCGTCACGCCCCTGCTCGTGCTCGGGCTCGTGGTCTTCCTGCGCGGGACGAAGGTGGGCATCGCCATCCGGGCCGCCGCCGACCGGGCCGACCGGGCCGCGCTGCTCGGCGTGCCGGTGAAGCGGCTCCAGACGCTGGTGTGGGCGGTGGCCGGCCTGCTCGCCTTCGCCGCCACGTTCCTGCGCGCCGGGATCCTCGGGCTGCCGGTCGGGTCGGTGCTGAGCCTGGGCATCCTGCTGCGCTCGCTCACCGCCCTGCTGCTCGGCGGCCTCGTCCACCTGCCGGTGATCGGGCTGTCGGCGGTGGCGCTCGGCGTGCTCGAGCTCGGCATCGACTGGCACCAGGACGCCACGCTGCCGTTCACCGACGTGGCCATGCCGCCGCTCGACGCCGTGCTCGCCGTCGTGGTGCTCGTGGCGCTCCTCGTTCGCCGGCGCAGCGAGGGGCGCAGCGACATCGACGACCAGTCGACCTGGCAGGCCGCCGACGAGGTGCGGCCCATCCCCCGCGAGCTCGCACGCCTGCCCGAGGTGCGCTGGGGCCGGGTCGGCGTCGTCGCCGTGCTCGGCGCGGTGGCGCTGGCGCTCCCCCACGTGCTCGCTGTCGACCACTCGCTGAAGGCGTCGGCGGTGCTCGTCTACGCCATCCTCGCCACGTCCATCGTCGTGCTCACCGGGTGGGCCGGCCAGGTCTCGCTCGGCCAGGTCGCGTTCTTCGCCCTCGGGGCCGCGGTCGCCGGCAAGCTCACCCTCACCTGGCAGGCCGACCTCGTGGTCGCCACCCTGGCCGCCGGCGCCGTCGGCGCCGTCGTGGCCGTCCTGGTCGGCCTGCCGGCGCTGCGCTCGCGCGGGCTCTACCTCGCCGTCACCACCTTCGCCTTCGCCCTCGCCACCACCGGCTACCTGCTCGACCGGAGCCGCTTCGACTGGGTGCCGGGCGAGCGCATCCCCCGCCTGCCGCTGCTCGGGCGCATCGACATCGACAGCCCGACGCGCATCTACTACGTCGTCCTCGCCGGGCTCGTGCTCGTCCTCGCCGGCCTCCACGGCGTGCGCCACAGCCGAACCGGCCGGGTGCTGATCGCCCTGCGAGACAACGAGCGGGCGGCGCAGGCGTACAGCGTCGACGTGGTGCGGGCGAAGCTCACCGCCTTCGCCGTGTCCGGCTTCGTCGCCGCCGTCGCCGGGTCGCTGTTCGTCCACCACCAGCAGGCCCTCGGCACCGGCCCCTACCAGCCCACCGAGAACCTCGCCGTGTTCGCCATGGCCGTGGTCGGCGGCATCACGAGCCTGCCGGGAGCGCTGCTCGGTGCCCTGTACCTGCTCGGCACCCGCTGGTTCCTCCCCCTCGAGTGGCAGTTCCTCGCCTCGGGCATCGGCGTCCTGATGGTGCTCATGCTGCTGCCGGCCGGGCTCGGCGGCCTGCTCTACGCGCTCCGCGACCACGCCCTGCGCTGGGTCGCCGCCCGCCGCGGCGTGCTCGTCCCGAGCCTGCTGGCCGACCGCCGCGAGGAGCCGACCACCGGAGGGCTCCCCAGCGCCGACGACCCCCCAGCCCCCGACGGGGACGACGCGCCGGCCACGCCGGCCCGAGCCGGGAGCGCCACGCCGTGAACCGCCCCAGCATCTCGCCGGCCGGCGTGTGGCGGGCCGTCCGCCACCCGGGCCGCTCGCTGCTCGACGTCACCGGCGGCGCCCCGGTGTACCCGCTCGTCGTGCTCTTCGGGCTCAACGCCGTCGACGAGCTCGACCGCACCGCCTTCGGCATCCTCATCCCCGAGATCCGCGACGACTTCGGCCTCGACCTGCAGGGCGTCCTCGCCCTCGTCGCCTTCGTGTCGGTGTGCGCCCTGGCCCTCCAGGTGCCGATCGCCATGCTCGCCGACCGCTACGACCGGGTGCGCATCGCCTGGATCGGCGCCGCGGCGTGGGCGATGTTCAGCCTCGGCACCGGCCTCGCCGGCAGCATCGTCGCCCTCGCCCTCGTCCGGGCCGGGTCCGGCATCGGGCGGGCCGTCGTCGACCCGACGCACAACTCGCTCATCGCCGACTACTACGAGCCGTCGATCCGCCCGAAGGTGTTCTCCGCCCACCGCGCCGCAAACGCCGTGGGCGCCTTCGTCGGGCCGCTCACCGCCGGCCTGCTCGCCGCCGCCTACGGCTGGCGGACGCCCTTCTTCGTCTTCGTCGTCCCCACGCTCGTCTTCGTGGTGCTCGCCTGGCGGCTCGAGTCGCCGGTGCGGGGCGCCCACGAGCGGCGGGCGATGGGCGCGTCCGACGAGGCCGTCGCCACGGAGGAGGAGGCGCCGTCGTTCGCCGAGGGCTGGCGGCTGGTCTGGAAGATCGAGACGCTGCGACGCATCTGGTGGTCGCTGCCGTTCCTCGCCGCGTCGCTCATCGGGTTCGTGTCGCTGGCCGCGCTGCTCTACGAGGAGGTGTTCGACCTCGACGAGCGGGCGCGCGGCTTCGTCGCCGCGTCCACCGAGCCGGTCCAGCTCGTCGGCCTCGTCGTCGGCGCCCGCATCGCCACCCGGCTCCTGGCGGAGGGCCCCGACCGCGTCCTCGGCTTCCTCGCCCGCACCGCCACGGTGGTGTCGGCCAGCCTCGTGGTGTTCGCCACGGCGCCGAACATCTGGGTCGCCATCGCCGCGAACATGGTCATCACGGCGAGCCTCGCCATCATCGGCCCCGGGGTCCTCGCCTGCCTGTCGCTCGCCATCCCGCCCCGGGCCCGCTCCATCGGCTTCTCCGTGGCGTCGCTGTGGGTCATCCCGGGCGTGCTCGTGCTGCCGATCATCGGCGCCATCGGCGACCGCTGGGGCATCCGCTGGGGGATGCTCGTCATGGTCCCGATCTTCTTCGTCGGCGGCATGGTGATCTCCACCACCAAGCGCACCATCACCGGCGACATCGAGCAGGTCTGGAAGGCGGCGGCCGCCCGCTCAGAGGCCCTGATCGAGCGGCGGGCCGGGCGGTCGAAGCTGCTCCTCGTGCGCGACGTCCAGGTGGCCTACGGCAACGTCCAGGTGCTGTTCGGCGTCGACCTCGAGGTGGACGAGGGCGAGGTGGTCGCGCTGCTCGGCACCAACGGCGCCGGGAAGTCCACGCTGCTCAACGCCATCTCCGGGGTGACCGAGGCCGACCGCGGGGCGATCATCTTCGACGGGCGAGACATCACCCACGCCCCGCCGAACGAGATCGCCGCCATGGGCATCGCCCAGGTCCCCGGGGGCAAGGGCGTGTTCCCGTCGCTGACCGTGGCCGAGAACCTCGAGCTGGCCGCCTGGCTGCACCGCAAGGGCGACGGCGACGCCGCCATCGAGCGGGTGCACGAGCTGTTCCCCGTCCTGCGCACCCGATCCGCCGACCCGGCCGGCGACCTCAGCGGCGGCCAGCAGCAGATGCTCGCCCTCGGCATGGTCTTCCTCTCCAAGCCCCGCCTGCTCATGATCGACGAGCTCAGCCTCGGCCTCGCACCCGTCGTCGTCGGACAGCTGCTGCCGGTCATCGAGGAGCTGCGGTCGCAGGGCACCACCGTCGTGCTCGTCGAGCAGTCGGTGAACGTCGCCCTCGAGGTCGCCGACCGGGCCTTCTTCCTCGAGAAGGGCGAGGTCCGCTTCGCCGGGCCCACGGCCGAGCTGCTGCAGCGCCCCGACGTGCTCCGCTCGGTCTTCCTCGCCAAGGGCGGCGGCGGCCTGGGTGCACCCAGCCCCAACGGATCGGCGAAGGCAGCGCCAGCCGCCGGGAGCGCCGAGCTCGGCGAGCGGCTGCTCGAGGTCGCCGAGGTCACGCGCTCCTTCGGCGGCATCGCCGCCGTCGACCACGCCAGCTTCGACGTCCACGACGGCGAGATCGTCGGCATCATCGGCCCGAACGGCGCCGGCAAGACGACGCTGTTCGACCTCGTGAGCGGGTTCGTGCCGGTCGACCACGGGCGCATCCGCCTCGCCGGCCACGACGTCACCGACCTGGGCGCCGCCGCCCGCGCCCGGCGGGGGCTCGGCCGCTCGTTCCAGGACGCCCGGCTGTTCCCGTCCCTCACCGTGCACGAGGCGCTGGCCGTCTCGCTCGAGCGGTGGGTCGGCTCTCGCGACCCGGTCAGCGCCGCCCTGCACCTGCCCCACGCCTACGACGCCGAGCAGCGGGTGCGGCGCCGGGTCGACGAGCTCATCGAGCTGCTCGGCCTCGGGGCCTACCGGTCCAAGTTCGTCCACGAGCTGTCGACCGGCACCCGGCGCGTCGTCGACCTCGGCGCCCTGCTCGCCCACCGCCCGACGGTGATCCTGCTCGACGAACCGTCGAGCGGCATCGCCCAGCGCGAGGTCGAGGCGCTGGCCCCGCTGCTGCGCCGCATCCGCGACGAGACCGGCGCCAGCCTCGTCGTCATCGAGCACGACATGCCGCTGCTGCGCCACGTCTCCGACCGGCTCGTCGCCATGGACCAGGGCGCCGTCATCGCCACCGGCACGCCCGACGCCGTGCTCGAGGACCCCCGGGTCGTCGAGAGCTACCTCGGCCCCGACCGCACCGCCTTCGACCGCTCCACCATCGTCGCACCCTAGGAGGACCCTCCATGCAACCCAGCAGTGATCGACCCGACGAGGACGTCGGGGGCGGGAGCGCCCTGCGGCGCTACGGCCCCATCGCCGCCATCGTGGCGGTGATCGCCGTCGTCGCGGCCCTGGTCGTCGGTGGCGGCGGGGGCGACGACGAGCCCGCCGACACCGCCACGGGCAGCACCGACGGCACCGAGGCCCCGGAGGGCGACCCCACCGCCGCCGATGCCGGCGGGGCCATCAGCTGGTCCGAGGCCCAGGACCAGGACCTGGACGTGACGTTCCCCGAGACGTGCGACCCGGAGACCGGCCGGGCGGCGATCCCGTACTACTTCGCCGCCGAGTGCTTCGCCGACGTCGACGACAACGGCGGCGCCACCCACCGGGGCGTCACCGAGGACTCGATCACCGTCGTCTACTACTCGGCGCCGGAGACCGACCCGGTGCTCGACTTCATCACCGGCCCGATCGCCAACGACGACACCCGGGCCCAGGTGGAGGAGACCGTCGCCGGCTTCATGGAGCTGTTCGGCACCTACTACCAGACCTACGGGCGCACCGTGGACCTGCGCATCGTCGAGGCCAGCGGCACGTCCACCGACGAGGTCGCGGCCCGCGCCGACGCCCAGCGGGCCATCGAGGAGCACCAGCCCTTCGCCGCCATCGGCGGCCCCACCCTCACCAACGCCTGGGCCGACGAGATGGCCGCCGCCGGCGTGGTGTGCATCTCGTGCGGCTCCACCGGCAACGAGGAGTTCCGGGAGGCCCGGTCGCCGTACCTGATCAGCATCGGCATGGCCGGCAACCAGACGAACGTCCACGCGGCCGAGTGGGTGACCAAGAAGCTGGCCGGCAAGCCCGCCGAGCACGGCGGCGACGCCGTGGCCGGCACCGAGCGGGTCTTCGGACACGTCTACCTCACGTCGTCGGAGGAGTCCGAGCAGCTGGCGCAGCAGCTCGCCGACCGGTTGTCGGCCGGCGGCGTCGAGCTGGCCGAGCGGCTGAGCTACGAGCTCGACCCCGGCCGCCTGCCCGAGCAGGCGACCAGCATCATCTCCAAGCTGAAGGAGTCGGGCGTCACCACGGTGCTGCTGCAGGCCGACCCGGTGGCGCCGGCGACCTTCACCCAGGAGGCCACCGCCCAGGAGTACTTCCCGGAGTGGGCGGTGGTCGGCGGCACGCTCGTCGACACCAACACCTTCGGGCGGGTCTTCGACCAGCAGCAGTGGCAGCACGCCTTCGGCATCACCGGCAACGCCGTGCCCCTCGACCCCGAGACGACGCCGGGGTTCGCCCTCTACGAGTGGTTCCACGGCGAGCCGCCGCCCGCCGACGAGACGGCGCCGATCCTGTTCCCGAGCCCGTCGCTGTTCTTCGCCCTGGTGCAGGCCGCCGGTCCGGAGCTGACGCCGGAGACCATGAACGACGCCCTCTTCGCCTACGAGCCGACCGAGCGGGCCATCACCCAGCCGTCGCTGTCGTGGGGCGACCACGGCCTCTGGGAGGACCAGGAGACCGAGTTCGACTGGAGCGGCGTCGACGACAAGGCCGAGTGGTGGTGGGACGCCGAGGCCACCGGCCCGGACGAGATCCAGCGCGAGGGCCAGGGCATGATGCGCTTCGTCGACGGCGGACGGCGCTACCTGCCCGGCGAGTGGGACGACTCGACGACGTTCTTCGACCCGGCGGGCACGGTGATGCTCTTCGAGGAGCCGCCCGAGGACGAGGCGCCGCCGCAGTACCCGAGCCCGGCGGGCTGACGCGGCGCCTGCGGACCAGACCGCCATGTCATCGCCGGCGTCGGGAGCGCCAGCGAGCAGCCGGCACGCGGCGCTGCGGAGCAGACCGCCACGTCACGGCTCGTCGGGGTGCTTGCCCGCCCCGACGAGCCGGGCCGGCGGTTCGCCGGCGCGGCCGCGGAGGAAGTCGGCGATGGCCCGCAGGCGCGCCTCGGTGTGGTGGTACGGGTTGCGCCGCCGCTCGGTGACCACCTGGCCGGCCGCCATCAGCAGGCGGATCGTCGCCTTGTACCGGCCCGAGTGCTGGCGGACGAGGAGCAGCGTGTTGCGGACCATCAGGTAGTCGATGACCGGACGGGGGTTCGACATGTTCGGGTTCCGGACCATGGCGCCCCGGACGAGCCCGACCTCCCAGCCCGCCGCCCGCGCGCGGATCCCGAGGTCGGCCTCCTCGCAGTAGGCGAAGTAGCGCTCGTCGAACAGGCCCACGTCCTCGAGCGCCCCCCGACGGGCGAGCAGCAGCGTGCCGTGGGGGTAGCCCGACGGCTCCCAGCCCTCGTCCACGGTCGCCGGCACGAGGATGGTGCCGAAGTACGGGTCGACCACCGGCGTGCACCCGTCGCCGTAGTCGCCGCTGGCGAAGCCGGCCCGGGGCCGGGCGGCCACGGCGGCGAGGATGCGCTCGAGCGCGTCCGGCGCCGGGAGCGCGTCGTGGGGGGCCAGGCCCACCCACTCGCCGTCGTGGGCGGCGAGGAACCGCCGCCAGCCGGCGTTGGCCGACGGGCCGAAGCCGCCGTTGCGGCCCATGCGGACGACGTCGGAGCCGGGCGGCAGCAGCTCGAGCGCCGCCCGGTGGTCGTCCTCGGTCGATCCCGAGTCGACGAGCAGGATCCGCACCGGCACGGTCTGGGCCGCCCACGCCTCCAGCGACGCCGCCAGCAGCTTGGGCCGGTTCCGGTGCACGACGACCACGGTCGTGGGGACGGGCCCCGGGGCGGTCGGCATCGGGCCATCCTGGCGACCGCCGTCGCCGCAGCGCCAAGCGCGTGCCAGCATCGACCCATGACCGACGCGCCCGACCGCTCCGTCGCCGACGCGCTCTGCCGCTTCATCGACGACTCGCCGTCGCCCTACCACGCCGTCGCCTCGGCGGCGGCGGTGCTCGACGGCGCCGGGTTCACCGAGGTCGAGCTGGGCGAGCCGCTGCCGGGCGGCGCCGGCGGGCGCTACGTCCGCCGAGGCGGGTCGATCATCGCCTGGCGCCAGCCCGCCGGGGACGTCCGCGGCTTCCGCCTGGTGGGCGCGCACACCGACAGCCCCAACCTGCGGATCAAGCCCCGCCCCGACCGGGTCAGCGCCGGCGTGCGCCAGCTGGGTGTGGAGATCTACGGCGGCGTGCTCCTGAACTCGTGGCTCGACCGCGACCTCGGCCTGTCGGGTCGGGTCTCGGTGCGCACGGCCGACGGGCCGGCGCTGCGGCTCCTGCGCGTCGACGAACCGCTGCTGCGGGTGCCCCAGCTCGCCATCCACCTCGACCGCGAGATCTCGACCGAGGGCCTCAAGCTCAACCCCCAGCAGCACCTGGTGCCCATGTGGGACCTCGACGGCGACGGCGGCTCCGAGTCCGCGTTCACCGCCTTCCTGGCCGAGCACGTCGACGTCGCCGCGGACGACGTCCTCGCGTGGGACGTCATGGCCCACGACCTCACGCCGTCGCGGCGCACCGGCGTCGGCGGCGTGTTCGTCAGCGCGCCGAGGCTCGACAACCTGTGCTCGTCCTTCGCCGGGCTCCGGGGCCTGCTCGCCGTCGGCGACGACACGCCGTCGACGCCGGTCGTGTGCCTCTACGACCACGAGGAGGTCGGCTCCACCAGCGGCACCGGCGCCGACTCGGCGCTGCTGGCCTCGGTGCTCGAGCGGATCGCCCTCGCCTCCGGCGTCGACCGCGACGGCTTCCACGCCGCCCTGTCCCGCTCGCTGTGCGTCTCGGCCGACATGGCCCACGCCACCCACCCCAACTACGCCGACCGCCACGAGCCCGAGCACCAGGTCGCCCTGAACGGCGGCCCGGTGGTGAAGGTGAACGCCAACCAGCGCTACGCCTCCGACGCCGAGTCCGTCGGCCTGCTGCTCCAGGCGTGCGGCGACGCCGGCGTCCCCACCCAGCGCTTCGTCACCCGCACCGACCTGCCGTGCGGGAGCACGATCGGTCCGATCACGGCCGCTCGCCTCGGCATCCCCACCGTCGACGTGGGCGTCGCCCAGCTGGCCATGCACTCCACCCGCGAGCTGTGCGGCGCCGACGACCCCGACCGGTACGAGCGGGCCATGGCCGCCGTGCTCGCCGGCTGACGCCGTGGAGCTGGCGGCCGCCCGCTCGATCCTCGGCGTCGGCGTCGCCGACGGCTGGGACGAGATCCGCGCCGCCTACCGCGCCCGGGTGCGCCTCGCCCACCCGGACGTCGCCGGCGACGGCGGATCCGGCCGCACCATCGAGCTGAACGCGGCGTACCGCGCCCTGTCGCAGGCCCGCCGGGAGGGCCGCCTGCACGAGCCCGACCCGACGCCGGCACCGACGCCCCAGCCCTTCCGGCCGCCGACCCACCAGGCGCCCATGGCCACCCGACCCGAGTGGCCGCCGGCGCCGGGACCACCGGCCGACGTGCGCCTGCTCGGCACCGACACCCTCGTGCTCTCCAGCACCCCCGACGAGACGTTCCGCCGCCTGGTCGAGGCCACCCACGAGATCGGCGAGATCTCCTTCCTCGACCGCAGCTCGGCCATCTTCGAGGCGGTGCTCACGCTGGACGACGGCACCCACGCCTCGTTCGTCGTGAGCCTCCAGTGGCGCGCCCACGACGCCACCTGCGAGGCCTTCTGCACCCTCGAGGCGCTGGAGCGCGCGGAGGCCCTCGACGTGTCCGGCGTGCTCGCCCAGCTGGCCACGTACCTGCCGCCCGATCCGATGGGCTGACCGCCGCACCATCCCCGTTTTGACGCCAGATCCGGGGGAAACTTACGGTCCGACCCCTCGCCGACGGGCTCGTTCTGTCGCGTCGCGCCCGGTCTGACCCCGACACCCACGACAGGAGAACATCCCAGTGGAAGCCATCCCCTACCTCGCCTTGGTGAGTGCGCTGGCCGGTCTCGGCTTGGCGTTCTTCTACTACGGCGCGGTCAAGAAGGAGAGCCCCGGCGACGAGCGCATGCGCGAGCTCATGGTCGCCATCCAGGACGGCGCCAAGGCGTTCCTGCGCCAGGAGTACACCTACGTGGCGGTCTTCGTCGCCGTCATGGCCGTGCTCATCGCCGTCTTCGTCGTGCCGCTCGGCGCGGTGACGTACGTGTTCGGTGCCATCCTGTCGGCGCTCGCCGGCTACGTCGGCATGACCGTCGCCACCATGGCCAACGCCCGCACCACGGAGGCGGCCAAGCAGGGTCCGGCCAAGGCCCTGCCGCTCGCCTTCCGCGGCGGTGCCGTCATGGGCTTCTCGGTCGCCGGCCTGGCGCTCGCCGGCCTGGCCATCGTCTACATCGTCTTCGTCCAGCTCCTCGAGGTCGACGACGCCTTCGAGGTGCTCACCGCCTTCGGCCTCGGCGCCTCCTCGATCGCCCTGTTCTCCCGCGTCGGCGGCGGCATCTACACCAAGGCCGCCGACGTCGGCGCCGACCTCGTCGGCAAGGTCGAGGCCGGCATCCCCGAGGACGACCCCCGCAACCCGGCCACGATCGCCGACAACGTCGGCGACAACGTCGGCGACGTCGCCGGCATGGGCGCCGACCTCTTCGAGTCCTACGCCGGCTCCATCGTCGCCCCGATCGCGCTCGTCGCCTTCGCCGTCGGCCTCGCCGCCGAGCAGTCGGCCACCATCGGCATCCTCGAGCTGCTGATCTTCCCCTTCGCCATCGCCGCCATCGGCATGGTCGCCTCCATCCTCGGCTCGTTCACCGTCAAGGCCGGCGACTCCGCCGAGGTCCACGCCCTCTCCAAGGCGCTGCACCGCGGCACGAACGTGGCCATGGTCATCACGATCGTCGGCGTCATCGTCCTGGGCTACTTCCTCTTCGACAGCGACCCCTTCAGCCTCAGCGGCTTCGACCTCACGTCGCTCGGCGCCGAGGAGGGCTCGGGCGGCGAGTTCCCCACCGGCTTCGAGCACTGGTGGGGCCTGCCCGTGTCGGTCATCGGCGGCCTGCTCGTCGGCTACGGCATCGGCAAGACCGCCGAGATCTGGACGTCCGACGAGTACGGGCCGGTGAAGAAGATCGCCGGCCAGGCCGAGACCGGCCCGGCCACCACCGTCCTCGGCGGCATCTCCGCCGGCATGGTGTCGGTCGCCGCCTCGGTCGTGCTCATCGGCGTCGGCATCGGCATCGCCTACTGGGGCGGCGTGCAGTCCTTCCCCGACGCCCTCGAGGACTTCGGCGGCATCTACGGCATCGCCGTGGCCGCTATCGGCATGCTCGCCACCACCGGCGTGGTCGTGTCGGTCGACGCCTACGGCCCCATCGCCGACAACGCCGGCGGCATCGCCGAGATGGCCGAGCTCGACCCGTCGGTGCGCAACGTCACCGACGCCCTCGACAGCCTCGGCAACACCACGGCCGCCGTGGCCAAGGGCTTCGCCGTCGGCTCCGCCGCCCTCACCGCCCTGGCGCTGTTCAAGAGCTTCGAGTTCGCCCTCACCCAGGAGGACCCCACGTTCGCGCTGAGCCTCGACGTGGGCGAGGTCGACGTGTTCCTCGGCCTGTTCCTCGGCGCCATGCTCCCGTTCCTGTTCGCCGCCCTCACCATCGACGCCGTCGGCCGTGCCGCCCAGGCGATGATCGAGGAGGTCCGGCGCCAGTTCCGCGAGATCCCCGGCCTGCGCGAGGGCAAGCCCGGCGTGCGCCCCGACTCCGCCACCTGCGTGGCCATCTCCACCAAGGCCTCGCTGCGGGAGATGATCATCCCCGGCGCCCTGGCCGTGGTCGTCCCGCTGGTCATCGGCTTCATCGACGTCGACACGCTCGGTGGCTTCCTCGCCGGCGCCCTCGTCACCGGCTTCTGCCTGGCCATCTTCATGGCCAACGCCGGCGGCGCCTGGGACAACGCCAAGAAGTACATCGAGGCCGGCCACCACGGCGGCAAGGGCTCCGAGCCGCACAAGGCCGCCGTCGTCGGCGACACCGTGGGCGACCCGTTCAAGGACACCTCGGGCCCGGCCATGAACATCCTGCTCAAGGTCATGACCATCGTGTCCCTGGTGTTCGCCAGCGCCTTCATCTGACCCCACCGACGCCGCCGCCGACGACGACGGAAGAAACTGGCAGCGGCCACGGAACGACGGGCCGCCGCCCCGGACGGGGCGGCGGCCCTTCCGCGTCCGGACGTAGGGTCGCGACGTGCGGAGCTGGCTGGGGCGCCGACGGTGGATGGTGCTGGGCGCGGTCGCGGCCGCCGTGGTCGGCGTCGCCGTCGTCCGCGGCCACCACACCGAGCGGCTGCCGAGCTCCGCCGTGCTGCACGCCGACGTCTCGACCGAGACCTAAGCCTGCCTCGTCGTCGTCGACGACCCGGGTCGACCGGCTGTCGCGTCCTCGCCCGACCTCCAGCGGTGGGATCCCGAGATCGAGATCAGCCAGGACCCCCGCTGCCCGGAGGGTCCGCAGGCCCCCGGCGCCGCCGCGCTGCAGATCCACGACGAGCCGCCGGAGGCGGTGGGAGGCGTGACCGCCTCCGGCCGGCTCGCCTCACCGCCCGATCACCCGTGCTCCTACCTCGACACCGGCGACGGCCCCCTGGGCATCGTCTGGCCGCGCGGCACGGGCGCCGAGCTCGACCCCGCCCGGATCACCGGACCGGGCGGCACGACGGTGGCGTCGATCGGATCGACCGTGCGCCTCCGCGGCCGCTACGTCGACGGCGCCGCCCGGCCCTGCGGGCCGGTCGAGGACGGCGACCTGGCGTTCTTCGTCGGCGCGGTCACCGGCCGCTGATCGCC
>JBKHXT010000127.1:0-32926 GCA_046565885.1 Acidimicrobiia bacterium | reverse complement strand
GAGTTGCCCATGAAGGTGACGACCCGGTCGAAGGGCCGGCCGGCGGCGTCGAGGCCCTCGAAGGTGCGGGTGGGCACGATCGACACGCCGTCGACCGGCGTGGGCGGATCCTCGTCGAGGTCGACGAAGACCGTGAGGTCCACCTCGTGCCGGAGGTGCTCGACGAGGTGCCCGGCGTAGGTGGCGATGCCCGAGCGCTGCGGCGGCATGGGCGTGAGCAGGGCCACCCGGGGCCGCCGGGGCCGGACGGCGGCCGAGCGGTCCCGCACGCCGGCCTCGATCTGGCGGATGGTCTCCTCGGCGGCCGACTCCCAGCTCCACGGCGGCGGGTCGAGGGCGGCGATGCGGTCGCGCTCGTCCTGGTCCTCGAGCACCCGGGCCATGACGGCGGCGATGTCGGCCGGGTCCTCGGGATCGAAGCGGGCGGCGGCGTCGAGCTGCACCTCGCGCAGCGACGACGCGTTGCTGCAGATCACCGGGGCGCCGCAGCGCATCGCCTCGAGGACCGGCAGGCCGAAGCCCTCGTACAGCGAGGGGAACACCACCAGCTCGGCGCCCTGGTACAGCCGCACCAGGTCCTCGTCGGACACGAAGCCCACCACGAGGACGTCGTCGAGGATGCCCATGCGCCAGGCCTGGTCGCGCAGCTCGGCCTTCTGCTGGTCGGTGACCTTGAACTGCAGCAGCAGCTGGTGCCGGGCCCGCAGCTCGGCGGGCAGCAGGGCGTACGCCGCCAGCATCCCGTCGATGTTCTTGCGGGGGTCGAGGCCGCTCGGGAACATGACGTAGCCCGGCCGGATGCCCTCCACCGGCGGGCGGGCGACCACGTCGGCCTGGGCGGCAGCCCGACCGCCGACGTGGTGGCGGAAGCGGGCGTCGGCGCCGGCCCCGATCACCGAGACCCGCTCGGGTGGGATGCCGAGGAGCGCCTTCGCGTCGTCGCGCGTCGTCTCCGAGATGGCGAGCACGTGGTGCATCGCCCGAAGGGCGTCGATGCGGGCGTGGTACTCGTTCCGGATCTCGTAGCGGGTGAGGTAGCGCTCCGGGTAGTGCGACGGGATGAGGTCGTAGAGCACCGCCATCCGGTACCAGGCCGGGTCGCGGAAGATCCGGGGGACCACGGTCTCGGTGCGCTGCTCGAGCTCGAACAGCGAGCCGGCGAGGAACACGCCGCCCTGCCGGGTGTCGAAGCGGCGGCGATCGCCGTCGAAGAGCTCGACCCGACCGGTCGACAGGATCGGCTCGAGCAGGCCGGGCACGGGCAGGTGCCGGCGCAGCAGCCACCGGTCGACGAGCCCGGGAGCCTGGCGCTCGACCTCGAGGGCGAGCTGCAGGGTGTACCGGGCGATGCCCCGCTCGCCGTGGTCGCGGTTCTGGACCGCGACCAGGTCGAAGACGACCGTCACTCGGGGCGGCGGGCCCGGACCATCGCCACGTGGCCGGGCCGGTCCGGCGTGGTGAGGTCGGAGCCGGTGACCGTCCACGTGGTGTCGTCCTGGCGGCTGCCGACCAGCTGGTGCTCGATCTCGAAGCCCTCGAACAGGCGGCGCAGGCGCTCCTCGTCGTAGGTGCGCTCCAGCTCGTTCACCGCCGACGGGCCGAACGGCGTGGTGAGCACCACGCGCCCGCCCGGGGCGAGCAGGTCGCGCACCCGCTTCATGGCGTTGAGGTCGGCGTCGTCGTCGAGCTCGCCGTTGTCGGTGTAGGCGCCGAGGCCGAAGTGCTCGATGGCCGAGAGCAAGACGACGGCGTCGAAGGGCTCGTCGGGCTGGAAGTCGTCCAGCGTCGTGCGGGCCACGGTGAGGTTCGGGTGCTCGTAGGGGTAGCCGGCCGGCTCGACGACGGTGATGTGGTGGCCGCTGGAGGCCAGGCTCAGCCCGACCAGGCTCTCGGCGCCGCCGACGTCGGCGATGCGGGAGCCCGTGGGCAGGTCGGCGAGGGCGCCGTAGACGAAGGGCTGCTCGACGATGCGCTCGTTCACGGCGGCGACCCGGGCGTCGCCGGCCAGCCACTCGACGACCACCGGCTCGTTGCGCCACAGCCCGACGTCGGCCAGCGGGCCGCGGTGGCAGAGCAGGTAGTTGATGACCCCGGCGGTGGGCTCGTCGATGTCGGACAGGCGGGCGTCGTAGACGAAGCGGGCCCGGGCGAGCGGGGCCATCCGCTCGAGCGTGTCCATGACCTCCTGGCGGGCGGCCTGGAGCTCGGCCCGCGTGGCGCCGACCGCCTCGATCAGCGCCTCGGCCCGGGCGCCGGTGAGGGCGTGGTGGTCGACGATGGCCTGCTGCGACGAGGACAGGGCGTAGAAGTTGTCGTTGATCCCCCGGACCTCGCCGATCACGTCGTTCTTCACGGCGTGGAGGAGCGTGACCAGGTCCGGGCCCTCCGGCGCCGGCGGCGGCTCCGGGGGCCGGCGCAGGCCCAGGCGCCGCAGGACGCCGCCGACGATCTGCCTCGGTCCTCGCATGGCGGCGGAGCCTACCGAGCCGCCGTTCTGGCCTACCGATCCCCTCGCATGCGAGGGATCTGGCATGCCAGAACGGTCCGGGTCGGGGTCACTGGGCGTTGACGCTCCAGTGCCAGGGCTCGCTCGGCAGGTTGAAGAACCCGAAGGTGGCGGCGTTGGCGGCCAGCCACTGGTAGCCAGGCGACTGCCGGGTGGAGATGCTGCTGCCGGCGAGGTGGAAGTCGACGGCGAGGCCCCGCTCGTGCATCGAGGCGCCGGGCCGCGCGGTGGGCGGCGAGCACTGCGACGACGGCTTCAGGAAGATGTCCTCGGGCGTCGGGCCGCAGTGCTTGCGGCGCAGCTCGATCTGCTGGTGGGTGCTGCGGTAGCCCCACCCGCCGAGGGGCACGCCGTCGGCGTGGGCGGCGGCGAGGAGCGCCTGCAGCTTGGGCGCGATGGCGGCGTGGATGCGGATGCCGGCGACGTTCACGATGGCGCCCTCGGCGACGCCCTCGCCCGCCGCCAGCGCCTCGAGCGACCCCCACGTCTCCTCGATCGTGCGGTCCATGTCCTCGCGCAGCCGCGGCAGCGCCTCCTCGAGCGTCGACCGGGCGGCGGCCACCTGCGCCAGCGCCTGGCGGTGCGCCTCCCGGCGGGCCTCGGCGTCGGCGAGCAGCGCCTCGGCGGCGGCCACCCGCCGTCGGGCAGCGTCGGCGTCGACGACGGCCGAGCGCAGGCGCGCCCGAGACAGGGCGAGGCGGACCTCGAGGTCGTCGCGCACGACGCCGTCGTGGTCGGCCTTGGCGGTGAACAGCACGTCGGCGGCGAGGTCGTCGGTGGCCGCGGCCACGCCCTCGAGTGCCTTGTCCAGGGCGTCGGCGCCGGGCGGGCGCATGTAGGCGGCGACGGCGACCTCGGCCATCCGGCGGCGGTGGTCGGACAGCTCGGCGGCACGGGCGCGCACCCGGCGCTCGCCCGTGTCCACCCGACGTGCGGCCTCGTCCGCCTGGCCGGCGGCCATGGTGGCGCCGCGACGCAGCTCGCCGACGGCGGGGTCGAAGCGGGCGAGGGTCCCGGCGAGCACGGCCTCGGCGGCCCGGAGCCCGTCGAGCTGGGGCTGCAGCAGGTCGAGCCGGGTCGAGATCTCGGCCACCCGCTCCCGGGGATCCGACGGCAGCTCGGCGGTCCCCCGCTCGATCACGTCGGCGTCGAGCGGGATCCCGTCGTAGCCGAGGCCGGCGAGGTCGACGCCGGGGACCACGAGGAAGGGCCGGATGGCGCTCGCCTGCAGGTCCTGCGCCGAGGGCTCGGGGACCGAGTCCTCGGGTGCCGCCCCGTCGGCCCCGTCGGCCCCGTCGGGGGCACCGTCGGAGGCTCCGGCCACGCCCGGCGCCAGCGGCACGAGGAGCGCGAGCGCGAGGAGCACGGCGAGGCGGCGGCGGGGGGTGGGAGGGGACATGGGACCAGGTGGTGCATCGGCGCGCCGAGGGTGGCGACTTGAGCAGAACCGGAGATCAGCGTGGTTTGCGAAGGGCCAGGTGCACACTCGTCCAGACGCGCACATCGTCGTAGTCCCGATGGCGCAGGACGATCTGGGGGTAGGTCGACCACCGCAGCCGCGACCACGTGATCTCGCCGTGCTCGGCCACGTGGGCCTGCACGTCGGCCGCCGCGGCCTCGAAGTCGACGGCGATGGCGGGGTCGGGCAGCGTGGCCCGCTCGGGCCCGATCGGCTCCCAGGGTGCGGCCTCGGTCACGCAGCGGGAGAGCTCGTCGGGCGTGAACAGCAGGATGCCGGGCAGGCCGGGGCCGGGACCGGCGAGGCGCAGCTCGGTGGACACGGTGAGGACGCCCCCGGGCTTGAGGACCCGGTGCGCCTCGCGGATGCTGCGGGCGACGTCGTCGTGGGTGCCGAAGTGCTCGATGCTGCTCGAGGAGAAGATGGCGTCGAAGCTGTCGTCCTCGTAGCGCAGGTCGAGGGCGTCCATGTGCTGCACGACCAGGCGGCGTGGGTTCCAGTCGCCCTCCCAGGCGGTCCCCGGCTCGGTGAGCATCCGCTGGCTGGCCGACTCCTCCCACCCCCCGGCCAGGTACAGGTCGGTGGCGAACACCCGCCGGACGTGGTTCGTGAGCCAGAACACGGTGGGCTCGTTGCCGGCGCCCACCCCGAGCACCTCGGCGTCGGGCCGCAGGACGCCGGCGTGGGCCAGCGTGCGGGCCGCCTGCACGACCTCCCAGTGCTTGCGGTACTCGGCGCCTCGGGGGAAGCGACGGCCGTGCACCGCCTGGCCCCACGGGAACACGTGGCGCATCCAGGCCTTCAGCGCCCGGAAGTCCTCGGGCAGGCACGCCGCCCGCAGCGGCACGGCCGACAGGTCGACCTCGGGCAGGGCGTCGGGCACGGAGCTCGACGCTACCGACCCGGGCGACGAGCTCAGCGGGTGGCCTTGTCCCAGAAGGTCTGCGAGGCGGCCAGCTCGGCGGCGAGGCGGACGTCGCCGACCCAGGCGAGGCGGTCGGCCCAGAGCTGCAGCCCGGGGTCGGCCAGGGGCGACCCGAGGACGTCCTCGTGGATGCCACCGGCGCGATCCCGCCGGGACTCGTTCGAGCGGTAGAAGTTGGCGGCCACCGCCGAGCGGGGCTGGCCCTTGGCGAGCTGGTCCACCCAGTAGGCGACGCCGCCGCCGTCGGCGGTCCGGCCGAGCAGGTCGCGGTACAGGGCGCTGATCCAGCCCTTGCGGGTGTTCCCGCTGCGCACGTAGTACTCACTCGAGCTGTAGAACTCGACGCCGGCCGACTCGAGGGTCAGGCCCCGGCGGATCTGGTCGAGCCAGTACGCCCGGCCGCCGCTGTCGGCGCCCCGCTGGAACACGGTGCGGTACAGGTCGTCCAGGCGGGTGCCGGCCCAGGCGTCCGTCACCGACAGGGCCGAGGTGAGGGCCAGGCGGTTGCCGGAGGCGACGGCCGGTGCCCAGTACGACTTCTCGGTCGAGGTGGCCGCACGGCCGCCGAAGAGCTGGTACACGGCGTCGACGTAGGCGCCGGTCGCCTGGGTGACGATCGTCGAGGCGTTGGCGGCCGACCCGGTGGGCAGGTCGCCCTTGGCGAAGCGCACCGTCACCCACAGCTCGTCGGCGTCGATGTGCACGCCGATGCCGACCTGGTTGTGGTCGCCGACCATGTTGGCGTAGTGGCCCGACGAGTTGACGAAGGCCCGGTGCAGGGCCTCGACCGCCTTGGCGGTGTTGGCCTCGAGCTCGGCGTGGGTGCAGGAGCTGTACATCCCGGACACGCCGACGTTCTCCGCCAGCCGCTGCCAGTTCGAGACGATCCGCGAGTTGATCGTGACGTAGTCCTGGTGCGGCTCGACGCCGTCGTTCGGGCCGGTGTCCCGGGCGTGGTACAGCCGGTCGACCGACGACATGTGCTGCGACCAGGAGATCGAGGGCGTGGCGACGGCGCCGTTCCACACGAGGTTGCCGAGGCCCTTCGAGCGGCGCAGGTCGTTCAGCCGGACGAGGAAGTCCTGCTGGGCGCCGGCCTCGATGGTGTCGACGGCGCTGGTGTCACCGAGCAGCGCCGCGGTCGAGCACGCCGCGCCGGCGGGCGAGGCGCTCAGCAGCAGCGAGCCGGCACCGGCGGCGAGCCCGGCGGCCAGGGCGCCCAGCAGGGCCGCACCTCGCCGTCGCGCTCGACCCTCGACCTGCCGACCCTCTCCCGTGCGTCGCATCCTCGTACCTCACCCAGCGTGCTCCTACGAACACTCAGGTGATCGGACGGGGATGGCCGGAACTTGACCACGTTCCGTGAGATCTTGTGGCAGGGCGCCGGCGTCAGCCGGCGGGCGCCTCCAGCGGGGCGGGCATGCACAGGCCGTCGAGCTCGACGACCTGGATGCGGTCGCGGTTCGCCCAGGTGATCTCGTTCGCCGGGTCGACGCGCACCTTGTACTCCCGGAAGCTCTGCTCGAGTGAGTCGTAGGCGAGCAGGCGCCCGATGAGCGGGTCGCCGAGCCCGAGGATGAGCTTGATGGCCTCGATGGCCTGGAGCGACCCGACGATGCCCGGCAGCACGCCGAGCACGCCGGCCTCGGCGCAGCTGGGCGCCAGCTCGGCGGGCGGGGGCTCCGGGACCATGTCGCGGTACGTGGGGCCGTTCCTCGGGTCGAAGACGGTGACCATGCCCTCGAAGCGGAAGATCGACCCGTGCACCACGGGGATGCCGAGCTTGACCGAGGCGTCGTTCACCATGAACCGGGTCGGGAAGTTGTCGGTGCCGTCGACGATGAGGTCGTAGTCACCGATGATCTGGAGGACGTTGCTGGCGTCGAGGCGCACGTCGTGGGTCACGACGTTGACGTCCGGGTTCAGCCGGGTCAGCGTCTCCTTGGCCGAGTCGACCTTGCGCATGCCGATGCGGTCGAGGTTGTGCAGGATCTGGCGCTGCAGGTTCGACTCGTCGACCACGTCCATGTCGATGATGCCGAGGGTGCCCACGCCGGCGGCGGCCAGGTAGAGCGCGGCGGGCGAGCCGAGGCCGCCGGCGCCGAGCAGCAGCACCCGGGCCTCGAGCAGCTTGATCTGGCCCTCGATGTCGACCTCGGGCAGCAGGAGGTGGCGCTGGTAGCGGTTGCGCTGCTCGGCGGTGAGGTTCTTGGGCACGCCCCACTCGCGGCCCTCGTCCTTCCACTTGTTGAACCCGCCGGCCACGGAGGCGACGTCGGAGTAGCCGAGCTCGGCCAGCGTCTTGGCGGCGAACGCCGAGCGCACGCCCGAGGCGCAGTGGATGAGGACCTTGGCGTCCTTGTTCGGGACCTTGTTCTCGATGTTCGACTCGAGCTGGCCACGCGGGATGAAGACGGCGCCGGGGATCGAGCCCTGGGCGTTCTCGTCCGGCTCGCGCACGTCGAGGATGACGACGTCGCCGCCCTCGCGGCGGAGGCGGTCGGCCTCTTCGGTGTCGATCTCGCTGATCTGGGCCTTGGTGGCGGCGAGGAGCTCTCGGAAGTTCGCCATCGGTGTTCGCTCCGTGCTGGTGGACCTCGGGGCAGGGGAATCCCTACTCAGGTGGTCAACAATTGCGCGCCCGCCCTTTGTTCCGCAACGTCGCCCGGGCGCGATCAGCCGACGAGGGCGGGCAGCAGCTCGGAGATCGAGCCCTCGAGGCGCACGTCGGCGAGGTCGTCCATCTCGGTCGGTCCGCCGTTCACGATGACGACGGGCGCGCCGTGGGCCTTGGCCAGCGGCACGACGTTGGCGATCGGGTAGACGCCGAGGGTGGTGCCCACGGCGAGCATGAGGTCGGCCCGGCGGGCGGCGGCGTCGGCCCGGGCGAGGTCGTCGGGCACCAGGCCCTGGCCGAAGGAGATGGTGGCGGTCTTCAGGATCCCGCCGCACGAGCGGCAGTCGGGGTCGGCCTCGCCGGCCCGGACGCGTTCGAGGGCCACCTCGATGGGCGCCCGGTCGTCGCAGCTGAGGCAGACGACGTCGCGGGTGGTGCCGTGGATCTCGACCAGCTTGTCCCGGCTGGTGCCGGCCACCAGGTGGAGCCCGTCGACGTTCTGGGTGATCAGCGTGTCGAGCACGCCCCGCTCCTCCAGCCGCACGAGCGCCCGGTGCCCGTCGTTGGGCTCGTAGGTGGCGGACAGCGTCTCGACCCGGCGCTGCCACGCCCTGGCGCGGATGGCGGTGTCGGAGACGTAGTGCTGGAGCGTGGCCAGCTTCTCGGCCTCGGGGTCCTTGGTCCACACGCCGTTCGGGCCCCGGAAGTCGGGGATCCCGCTGTCGGTGCTGATGCCGGCGCCGGTGAGGACGACCACCCGCTCGGCGCCCCGCAGCAGCCGCCGGGCCTCGTCGAGCTGCGCATCCACCCTTGACACGCTACCGGTGGCGGTGGTCGGATCGGAACAACATGGAAGTGCACGAGAGTGCACGACCGGTCACTTCCCCCGAGCACCCGTCCGAGGGAGAACCTCCGTGCCCGCCACCTCCGCCCCCACCCGCCCCACGCCCACGCTGCCGCCCCTCCTCGTCGTCCCCTGGGTCGACCCGGTCTGCGACCAGCTCGGCCTCGACCCCCGCTCCGCCTACGTCGAGCGGTTCTGGCTCCCGCTGCTCGGTCCGACCAGCACCTGGCTGCTGCGCCGCTTCGCCGTGGAGTTCGAGAGCCACCCCGACGGGTTCAGCCTCGACGCCCAGGACGCCGCCCGCTCCATCGGGATCGGCACGAAGGGCGGCCAGAGCGGCCCGTTCCACCGGGCCATCGACCGCTGCGTGCGCTTCGGCTGCATCCAGCACGCCGAGCACGGCATCCTCGCCGTCCGCCGGCGCCTGCCCCCGCTGTCCGGCGCCCAGGCCCAGCGCCTCCCCCGCCACCTGCGGGGCCGCCACGACGACTGGCAGCGCGAGCGCCGGCGCCGGGGCCCGAACCCGGCCGGTGACGCCCACGCCACCCGCCTCGCCCGGAGCCTGCTCGACGTGGGCGCCAGCGCTGCCGATGTCGAGGACCAGCTGCGCCGCTGGGGCTTCGACGACACCGCCTCCCGCCGGGCGCTGCGCGAGGCGCTCGCCCTGGTCGAGCCCGAGGAGCGCGAGGCCGGCTAGGAGGTCGGCGCCCGGCGGTCGTGGGGCTCGAAGCGGTAGCCGACGCCGTGGACGGTGCTGATCCAGCCCGGGCCGAGCTTGCGGCGCAGCCGGTGGACGTGCTCGGTCACGGTGCGGGTCTGCTGCCAGTCCTCGGAGGACTGCCACACGGCCTCGAGCAGGTCGGCCCGGCTGAACGCGTGGCCGGCGTGGCGGGCGAGGTGCTCGAGCAGGTCGAACTCCTTGGCCGTCAGCGACACGGCGTGGTCGTCGAGGGTCACGACGCGCCGGGCCGGGTCGACGACGAGGGGTCCGTGGCGCAGGGCGTCGAGGCCCCGGGACGACCGGGCCAGGCGCACGGCGACCCGGGCGCGCAGCTCCTCGGGGTCCACCGGCACCGCGGCCACGTCGTCGGCGCCGGCGTCGAACACGGCGAAGCGGTCCGTGCGGGGGCCGGCCACGACCACGATCGGCCGGTCGGTCTCGGAGCGCACCTCGGCGACGGCGTCGGCGGCGTCGGGCTCGTCGTCGTCGACGACCACGACCACCAGATCGGCGGCGGCGACGTCGGCGCCGTCGTGCAGGGGCCGCACCTCGACCTCGCCGGGTGCCGGACCGCGATCGAGGGCGTCGCAGACCGCCGACGTCGTGCCGTCGGAGCCGAGCACCAGGATGTGAGGTCGCGAACCCGCCCACCGCGCCGTCGTCGGTGGCATGCGCACACGGTACCGGCGCCCGGGCCGGCACCGACGGGCGAGCTCAGCCCTTGCGAGGCTTGGCGAAGCTCTTCAGCAGCGTGAGCAGGGTGCGCACGCCGTAGCCGGTGCCCCCCTTGGTGTGGATGGCGCTCTCGCCGTCGGCGAAGGCGGGGCCGGCGATGTCGACGTGCGCCCACGGGATGCCCTCGCCCACGAACTCCCGCAGGAACAGCGCGGCGATCGAGGCACCGCCGTAGCGGCTGCCGGCGATGTTCTTCATGTCGGCGATGTCGGAGTCGAGCTTGGGGCGCCACTCCACCGGCAGCGGCAGGCGCCACGCCTGCTCCCCCGCCGCCTCGGCGGCGCCGAGCACCTGGCCGACCCACTCGTCGTGGGTCCCGAACACGCCGGCGCGGTCGTCGCCGAGGGCCACCATGCACGCGCCGGTGAGCGTGGCCAGGTCGACGATGGCGTCGGGCCCCTCCTCCGAGGCGCGGGAGAGGGCGTCGGCGAGGATGAGGCGGCCCTCGGCGTCGGTGTTGTGCACCTCCACGGTCTTGCCGTTGCTGATGCGCAGCACGTCGCCGAGGCGCATGGCGTCGCCGCCGGTCATGTTGTCGGTGAGCGGCACGTAGCCGCGGACCTCGACCCTGGGCTGCACCGCCGCCAGGCCGCAGAAGGCGCCGACGACGGCGGCGCCGCCGGCCATGTCGCCCTTCATCGTGAGCATGCCCTCGCTCGGCTTGATGCTGAGCCCGCCGGAGTCGAAGGTGATGCCCTTGCCGACGAGGGCGACGACGCCGCGGGGCTTGCCCCCAGGGGTCCAGCGCAGCTCGAGGAAGCGGGGCTCGATGTCCGAGCCGCGGTTCACGCCGAGCACGCCGCCCATCCCGGCGGCCTCGATCTCGGCCTTGCCGAGCACCGTGACGTCGAAGCCGTAGCTCTCGCCGAGCGACTCGACCTCGGCGGCGAACGCGGGCGGCGTCAGCGACCCGCCGGGCTCGTTGACGAGGTCTCGCGCGACGGCGACGGCGTCGGCGACGGCGATGCCGGTGTCGAGCGCGTCCTGCACCCGCTTGCCGCCCTTGCCGATGACGTGGACCCGCTCCAGCTGGGACGGCTTCGGGTCGCTCTTGAGCACCGTGTACGAGTACTGCCCGAGCCCGAGGCCCTCGGCGAAGGCCTGCGCGGCCGCCGCCGGGTTCAGGTCGCCGAGCAGTCCGAGCACGTCGGTGGACACGTCGGCGTGGCGCTTGGCCGCCCGCGCCACGGCCCCGCCGACCAGGCGGACGTCGTCGACGGTGCGCTCGGCGTCGCCGCCGAGGCCGACGAGGATCATCGGGCGCCCCTGGTCGTCGGGCACCACCCGGTGCTCGCCCGGCTTCGCCGAGAAGCCCTGGCCGTCGAGGTAGTCGTGCAGCGGGTGCTGCTCGAACGCGTCGGCGGTGATGCCGGCGGCCGGCACGGCGCCCTCCGGCGCCTCCTTCACGAGCGAGATGGCGAGGGTCATGTGTCCTCCAGGACGGTGCGGGCCAGCAGGGTGTCGTCCGCCTCGACCCAGCGGGCGGCGGTCCACAGCAGCGACGACAGGCGGTTGAGGTAGGGGACGACGTGGGAGTCGTCGGTGGCGGCGGGCAGCGAGCGGCGCTCGGCCCGGCGCACCACCGTGCGGGCCACGTCGAGGCGGGCCGACAGCTCGTTCTGCCCGGGCACCACGAACTCGGTGGGGAACTCGAAGCGCCCGGCGATGCCGTCGGTGGTGGACGACAGCCGCTCGACCATGGCCTCGGTGACGCGGGTCTGGCCGTCGGCCAGCTTGTGGCGGTTCTCGGGCTGGGTGGCCAGCTCGGCCATGAGCACGTACAGGTCGCGCTCCACGGCGACGAGCACCTCGTCGAGCTCGCCGCCCCGCTCGGTGGCGGCCCGGGCGAGGCCGATGGCGGCCTGGGCCTCGTCGACGCTGCCGTAGGCCTCCGGGAGCAGGTGGTCCTTGGCCACGCGGCCACCGAAGAGCAGACCGGTGGAGCCGTCGTCGCCCTTGCCGGTGTAGACCCTGCGCACGGCTGCGGACCCTACCGACCGCCTCCCTCGTCCCGGTGACGAGGCCGCAACCGATCGGAGGGCCCGGAAGGGGCGTCGGTAGGCTCGGACGGCCATGCCCTCCCCCTTCCTCGACCTGGTGCGCGAGCGCGTCGTCGTCTACGACGGCGCCTTCGGCACGTACGTGCAGGGGCTCGACCTCACCGCCGACGACTTCGGCGGCGAGGACCTCGAGGGCTGCAACGAGATGCTGGCCCTCACCCGGCCCGACGTGATCGCCGGGCTCCACGAGGGCTACTTCGGCGTCGGCTGCGACGTCACCGAGACCGCCACGTTCGGCGCCTTCGCCACCCCCCTGGCCGAGTACGGCCTGGCCGACCGGGCGCACGAGATCAACGTGGCCGCCGCCCGCATCGCCAAGGAGGTGGCCGCCGACTTCGCCTCGGACGGCTCGCCTCGCTTCGTCGCCGGCTCCATCGGGCCGGGCACGAAGATGCCCACGCTCGGGCACATCGGCTACGCCGAGCTGCGCGACCAGTACGAGGTCCAGGCCCGGGGCCTGCTCGAGGGCGGCGTCGACCTGTTCCTCATCGAGACCCAGTACGACCTGCTCGGCCTGAAGGCCGCGGTCAACGGCTGCAAGCGGGCCATGGCCGCCGTCGGCCGCCAGGTGCCCCTCCAGGCCCAGGTCACCATCGAGATGACCGGCACGATGCTGCCGGGCACCGAGATCGGCGCCGCGCTGGCCGCCATCGACCCGCTCGGCGTCGACGTCGTCGGGCTCAACTGCGCCACCGGCCCGGGCGAGATGGGCGAGCACCTCCGCTACCTGTCCCAGCACGCCCGCATGCCGATCGCCGCCCTGCCGAACGCCGGTCTGCCGTCGGTGGTCGACGGCGCGATGCACTACGACCTGACGCCCGAGGGCCTGTACGAGGCCCACGCCCGATTCATCACCGAGCTCGGCGTGCAGGTGGTGGGCGGCTGCTGCGGCACGGGCACCGAGCACATCCGCCTGCTCGCCGAGCGGTGCAAGGACCTGACGCCCGCGCGGCGCACGCCCGAGCACCAGCCCGGCGCCACGTCGATCTACTCGTTCACGCCCGTCGAGCAGGACGCCTCCGTGCTGCTCATCGGCGAGCGCACGAACGCCAACGGGTCGAAGGCGTTCCGCGAGGCGATGATCGCCGGCGACTGGGACACCACGGTGCAGATGCTCAAGGAGCAGGTGGCCGGCGGCGCCCACGTCGTCGACGTCTGCGTCGACTACGTGGGCCGAGACGGCACCGCCGACATGGAGGAGGTGGCCAGCCGCTTCTCCACCCAGTCCACCGTGCCGCTGATGATCGACTCGACCGAGCCGGAGGTGGTCGAGACGGCGCTGCAGCACCTCGGCGGCCGGGCCATCCTCAACTCGGTCAACCTCGAGGACGGCGACGCACCCGGCACCCGGCTCGACCGCTTCCTGTCGCTGGCGAAGGAGTACGGCGCCGCCGTCGTGTGCACGTGCATCGACGAGGAGGGCCAGGCCCGCACCGCCGAGTGGAAGCTGCGTGCCGCCAAGGCGATCCACGACCTGGCCGTCGAGCGCTACGGCCTCGAGCCGTCCGACCTCATCTTCGACCCGCTGGCGCTCACGCTCGGCACCGGCCTCGAGGAGTCACGCCGCGACGGCGTCGAGACGATCGAGGGCATCCGGCTCATCAAGGAGCAGCTGCCCGGCGTGCACACCACGCTCGGGCTGTCGAACATCTCCTTCGGCCTGAAGCCGGCCGCCCGCCACGTGCTGAACAGCGTGTACCTGCACGAGTGCGCCGCGGCCGGGCTCGACTCCGCCATCGTCCACGCCGGGCGGATCCTGCCGCTCAACCGCATCCCCGACGAGCAGCGCGAGGCGTGCCTCGACCTCATCTACGACCGGCGCCGGGAGGGGTACGACCCGCTGCAGCGGATCATCGAGCTGTTCGCCGACGTCGAGTCGGTGCAGGACGTGCGCGAGGACCGCAGCGGCTGGGCGGTCACCGACAGGTTGAAGCAGCGGATCATCGACGGCGACCGCAACGGCCTCGTCGAGGAGCTGGAGGAGGCCCGCGCCGAGGGCCTCGAGCCGCTCGAGATCATCAACGACCACCTCCTCGCCGGCATGAAGGTGGTGGGCGAGCTGTTCGGCTCCGGCGAGATGCAGCTGCCCTTCGTGCTGCAGTCGGCCGAGACGATGAAGGCCGCGGTCGCCCACCTCGAGCAGTACATGGAGCGCACCGAGGAGGACTCGTCCAAGGGCCGCATCGTGCTGGCCACCGTGAAGGGCGACGTCCACGACATCGGCAAGAACCTCGTCGACATCATCCTCACCAACAACGGCTACGAGGTGCACAACCTCGGCATCAAGGTGCCCGTCACCGACATGATCGCCAAGGCCCAGGAGGTGGGCGCCCACGCCATCGGCATGTCGGGGCTGCTCGTGAAGTCGACGCTGATCATGCGGGACAACCTCCAGGAGCTGAACCAGCGCCAGCTGGCCGACATCCCCGTGATCCTCGGCGGCGCCGCCCTCACCCGCAGCTACGTCGAGCGCGACCTGCGCGAGGTCTACGACGGCCGCCTCTTCTACGGGCGCGACGCGTTCGAGGGCCTGCGCACCATGGACCGCCTCGGCGCCATCCGCCGGGGCGACGAGGCCGACGACCCCGAGTGGGGCACCGTCCCGTCCGAGTCGACCGTGCGCGCCCGGGCCGGCATCGCCGAGCGCGACCCGTCGGCCGACGCCGACGTCGAGCTCCCCGCGCGCTCGCCCGAGGTCGAGGACGTGCCCGTGCCGACGCCGCCGTTCTGGGGCAGCCGGGTGGTGAAGGGCATCTCCATCGACGACATCGCCGGGTACGTGAACGAGACGGCGCTGTTCCGCAACCAGTGGCAGTTCCGCCCGGAGGCGAAGGCCGACGGGACGAAGGAGTCCGACGTCGAGTTCAAGGAGCGCATCCGTCCCCAGCTGCGCACCCAGCTCGCCGAGGCCAAGGCCGACGGCCTGCTCCAGCCCGCCGTCGTCTACGGCTACTTCCCCGCCAACGCCGACGGCGACGACGTCGTCATCTGGACCGACGAGACCGCCACCGAGGAGCGGGCCCGCTTCCCGTTCCCCCGCCAGCACGAGCACCCGTTCCTGTGCATCGCCGACTTCTTCCGCCCGGTCGGGCCCACCCCCGAGGAGACGGTCGTGGACGTGGCCGCCTTCCACGTCGTGACCATGGGCCACGCCGTGTCCGAGCGCACCGCCGAGCTGTTCGCCGCCGACAAGTACCAGGACTACCTGCTGCTGCACGGCCTCGGCGTCGAGATGGCCGAGGCCCTCGCCGAGCTGTGGCACCGCCGCATCCGCGAGGAGCTGGGCTACGCCGACCAGGACGGCCCCGACCTCCACGGCCTGTTCCGCCAGCAGTACCGGGGCGGCCGCTACTCGTGGGGCTACCCGGCGTGCCCCGACCTCGAGGACAACGAGACGGTGGCCCGCCTGCTCGGCGCCGACCGCATCGGCATCGAGGTCTCCGAGGACACCGGCTTCCAGTTCCAGCCCGAGCAGTCCACGTCGGCGATCATCTGCCACCACCCTCGGGCCAAGTACTTCGTCGCTCGCTGACCCTCCCGCAGACCCACCCCCGGGGAAACTGGCAGCGACCACGAAACGGAACTGGCAGCGGCCACGAAACGGTTCTGGCAGCGCCCACGGAACCGGGGTGTAGCGAAATCCCTGGTCGTGCGGTGTACTGACGCCATGCCTCGTGCCATGTGGAGCGGGTCGATCAGCTTCGGGCTCGTCAACATCCCCGTGAAGCTCTACGCCGCCGTCTCCCGCAAGAACGTCAGCTTCAACCAGCTCGACCGCACCAGCGGGGCGCGCATCCGGTACAAGAAGGTCTCTGCCGACACCGGCGACGAGGTGCGCAGCGACGACATCGTCAAGGGCTACGAGCTGCCGTCCGGCGAGTACGTGACCGTCACCGACGACGAGCTCGCGCAGCTCGACCCGAAGGCGAGCCGCACGATCGACATCGAGGAGTTCGTCGACCTCGCCGACATCGACCCGGTCTTCTACGACTCCGCCTACCTGCTCGCCCCCGACAAGGCGACGGCAAAGCCCTACGCCCTGCTCGCCCGGGCCATGGAGGAGTCGGGCAAGGTCGGCATCGCCCGGGTCGTCATGCGCACCAAGCAGTACCTGTGCGCCGTGCGACCCAAGGACGGGCGCCTCGTCATGTCGACGATGGTCTACGCCGACGAGGTGAACGACCCCGCCCAGATCCCCGAGCTCGCCCAGCTCGACGACATCGAGGTGTCGGACAAGGAGCTGGTGATGGCCAACCAGCTCATCGAGTCGCTGAGCGACACGTTCGACCCGGCCAAGTACGAGGACACCTACCGCAACAAGGTGCTCGAGGTCATCGAGCGCAAGGTCGCCGGCGAGGAGGGGGTCATCGCCACCCCCGAGCCGCAGGAGGAGAAGGTCGTCGACCTCATGGCCGCCCTCGAGGCGTCCGTGGCCGCGGCCAAGGAAGCGCGCAAGCGGCACCCGACCGCCGCGGCGCCGGGCACCGTGTCGGCGGAGGAGATCGCCGGTGAGGAGCCGGCCGAGGAGACCGACGAGGCCGCGGCCCAGACCGCGTGAGCGAGCACGTCATCGAGCTGGAGGGCCACCGCCTCCGGCTCCGCAACCTCGAGAAGGTGCTGTACCCGGCCACCGGGTTCACCAAGGCCGAGGTCATCGACTACTACGCCCGGGTCGCGCCGGCGATGCTGCCCCACGTCGCCGGCAGGGGCGTGACGCTGAAGCGGTTCCCCGACGGCGTCGAGGGCGGGTCGTTCTTCGAGAAGCGCTGCCCGTCGCACCGTCCCGACTTCGTCGGCACCATCGACGGTCCCGGCGACCGCGGCGGGGCCATCGGCTACTGCGACCTCGACACCCTGCCGGCGCTGGTGTGGGCGGCGAACATGGCGGCCCTCGAGATCCACGCGCCGATGGCGCTCGGCCGCGACATCGAGTCGCCGCAGCTCTGCGTCTTCGACCTCGATCCGGGCGCGCCGGCGACCATCGTCGAGTGCGCCCGCATCGCGCTGCAGCTGCGAGACGTGCTGGCCGGCGTCGGGCTCGTGTGCGTCGCCAAGACCTCGGGCTCCAAGGGCATGCAGCTCTACGTGCCGCTCAACCGCCCGCACACCCACGAGCAGGCCAGCGACTTCGCCCACGCCGTGGCCCGGGCGATGGAGAAGCACCACCCGGACGACGTGACGTCGGTGATGCGCAAGGACCTGCGGCCCGGCAAGGTCTTCATCGACTGGAGCCAGAACAGCCGCCACAAGACCACCGTCGCCGCCTACTCGCTGCGTGCGAAGACGGAGCCGACGGTGTCGACGCCGGTGACGTGGGACGAGGTCAGCGACTGCGCCGACGGTGAGGCGCTCTCCTTCACCGCCCCCGAGGTGCTCGCCCGCATCGAGGAGCACGGCGACCTCTTCGCACCGTGCGCCACCCTCCAGCAGCAGCTGCCCACCCCCTAGCGAACTGGCAGCAGCCACGAAACGGAACTGGCAGCGGCCACGAAACGGGACTGGCAGCGGCCACGAAACGGCTGTCGGACCCCGTCCGTAGCCTGATCCCGGACGGCGTCCAGCCGGCACTTCCCCCAGCACGACAGCGAAGGGAAGACCGTCATGCCCGCCACCCTGGAGGACCGCCTCGCGCCGGTCCTCGACGCACAGCACCAGCTCGTCGACGTCAGGAGCGCCGCCGCCGTCGGCGTCCACGGCGCCCAGCTCTCGCGGCTCGCCCGGCAGCACCACCTCGAGCGCATCGGCCGAGGGCTGTACCGCCTCCGAGACGCTCCGGAGACGTGGCACCAGCAGCTGCTGGCGGGCGTCATCCTCGCCGGCGCTCCGAGCCAGGCATCGCACGGAGCCGTCGCCCGCCTCCTCGGCATCCCGACGTTCGAGGGGAACCCGCCGGAGATCACCGTCCCGTCGAAGCGGACGTTCCGGCGGGACGGCGTGGTGGTGCACGAGAGCCGAGATCTCCGGTACGTCCCGCCGGTGGTGATCGACGCCATCCCGTGCACGCCGCCCCGTCGACTCGCCGTCGACATGGGCGCCGTCCTCGGCCCGACGGCGTACACGACCGTGCTGCGAGAGCTCCGCCGGGAGCACGGTCTGTCGTGGCCCAAGCTGGCCGCCGTCCTCCGGCTGCACAGCCGCCGGGGCCGCGGCGGGTGCGGTCCGCTGCGCCGGTACCTCGAACGCCACTACGGCGTCGACGGCATCCCGGACACGACCCTCGAGCAGGTGGTCCTCGACCTCCTCATCGACGCCTGGCTCCCGCTCCCCGTCTGCCAGCTCGTCGTCCCGTTGCCGGACGGCCGCCACTACCGGATCGACTTCGCCTACCCGCTGGTCAAGCTGGCCATCGAGATCGACGGACCGCACCACCGCCTGCCCGAGGTGGCGGCACGCGACGCCCGGCGCGACCGGAGGCTGCGCGCCCTCGGCTGGACGGTCGATCGCTTCGACGAGGACGAGGTCACGTACCACCCCGAGCTCGTGCTGCAGGCCATCCGACGCCGCCTGCGCGAGCTCGGCGTCGACGCCACGCCCTCCCCGCCGACCCTGCCGGACCTGCGCAGCCGTCCCCTGTCGCGAAGCGTCGTTCCGTAGCCGCTGCCAGTTCCGTTCCGTGGTCGCTGCCAGTTCCGTTCCGTGGCCGCTGCCGGTTTCCGGTTTGGGTGCCGGGGCCGGTACGGGCGGAGGGGTCAGGCGAGGACGGCGCGGGCGACGAGGTCGGTGCCGAAGGCGGTGAGGATCGCCAGGTAGAGCAGGCCGGTGGCGGCCATGACGGCCGAGTAGTAGCGCTCCTTCAGGGCCGCCCGGGTCACGACCACGAGCACGATCGTGCCGAGCGCGCAGGCGATCCAGAACCAGCCGAGGAGGCCGCCGTAGCCGTCGTCGATGTCGCCGGCGAGCACCGACAGCATCCCCGTGGGCAGCAGCATGGCCACGACCTCGAAGGGCCACGTGATGCCGGTCCAGCGGACCAGCTCGAGCAGCGGCCCCCTCGCCAGGCCGGGCTGGACCAGGTACCAGTGGCCGAGGAGCATGGCGTCGGTGACCGCCCCGAGGAAGGCGGCGCCGGCCAGCACCCGGAAGAGCGACACGGCGTAGGAGGCGTCGCCCTGGGCGGCGGCGCCGGCGGCGAAGAGCAGCCCCACCACGCCGATGGCCGGGGCGATGAGGTCGAGGACCGGCGGGAACTCGGGGACGTCGTCCCGGGGCCCGTCGGCCTGGCGGTCGATGCCGGTCATGGCGGTGATGCGCGCCGAGCGGCGCTCGACCCGCTCCCGCTCGCCGGCGACGCCCGCCTTGCGGCGCACGACGCTCACCACCAGCGCCGCCGTGGTGGCGGCCACCACGCCGATGCCGGCGATCTCCCGCCCCGGCTCGGCGCCGTACCGGACGCCGGCCACCACGCCGATGGCGGCGAGGATCCCGTACGTCCCCCGCATCAGCCACCCGTAGCCGATGCCCACCTCCCGCCGGCGGGTGGTGACCCACAGGAACAGCAGGCCGCCGGTCGCCCACTGGAGCAAGAAGGTCGCGGCGTCGAGGGAGATCACAGCGAGGACCCGGGGTCGGAAGGAGCGCCAGCGCCGACCCCGGCAGGGAGCCGAAGCGTGCGAGGCGACCGCAGCAGCACGGCGTCGAGGGAGATCACGCGGAGGTCAGGCGTCGACGACGACGAGCGAGTGGTCGGCGCGGTTGCACGGGAGCGGCCCGTCGTCGGTGGCGACCACGATGTCCTCGAGGCGGATGCCCCAGCGGCCGGTCGGGTACACGCCGGGCTCCACCGAGAAGGCGTGGCCCGCGGCCAGCGGCGTGGCGTTGCCCTCGACGATGTAGGGGTCCTCGTGCTCCTCGATGCCGATGCCGTGGCCGGTGCGGTGGATGAACCACTCGCCCCAGCCGGCCTCGACCAGGTGCCGCCGGGCGACCTGGTCGACCGACTCGCACGAGGCGCCGACCACCGCCGCCGCGACCGCGGCCTGCTGCGCGTCGTGGAGCGCGGCGTAGGCCTCGACCAGCTCGTCGGGGGCCGAGCCGACGGCCACCACGCGGGTGATGTCCGAGCAGTAGCCGACGCCGCCGGGGCCGTGCATGGTGCCGCCGAAGTCGCACAGCACCGCCTGGCCCTCCTCGATCACGGTCGAACCCGGCTCGTGGTGCGGCGACGCGGCGTTCGGGCCGGCGGCGACGATGGCGAAGTTGACCTTGTGGTGGCCCTCGGCGACGAGGCGGCGGCCGAGGTCGGCGGACACCTCGGCCTCGGTGCGGCCCCGCAGCGGGATCTCCCCGGCTTGGAGCTGGGCCGCCACCCGGTCGGCGGCGGCGCCGGCGGCCAGCAGCGCCTCGATCTCGGCGGCGTCCTTGACGGCGCGCACGGGACCGACCACGTCGTTGCCTCGCACCCAGCGACGCGCGCCCACCTGGGGCTGGAGGTCGACGAGGAAGCGGGCCCAGGTCCGGTCACCGACGGCCACGGTCGCCGCCGGGCCGACCAGCGCCGCCGTGCGAGCGACCGGGTCGTCGGTCTCGTCCCACGCCTCGAGCCGGAAGACCTCGGGCCGCTCGACCACCCGGGGGGCCTCGAGCCGGGGCACCAGCAGGGTGGCCTCGCCGTCGACCGGCAGCACCAGCATGGTGAGCCGCTCGAGCGGCATCGCCTCGTACCCGGTGAGGTACGGCAGCTCGGGTCCGACGGAGAGCAGCAGCACCTCGACGTCGAGCTCGCGCATGCGGTCGCGGACCCGTCCCAGGCGCTCGGTGAACATGCCGGCGAGGCTAGAGCCGGTCCGGTGGCGGAGGACCATCGCGACCAGGTCGGCCACTACCCTCCTCCCCCGCATGCCGGCCCTCGACTCCCTCCGCTCGGCGCTGCAGGACGCGCTCGACGAGTCCCTGCGCACCCACCGGGTCCCCGGCGCCGTGGTCGGCGTGCTGCGGGGCGACGAGCGGCTCCTCGTGGCCTGCGGCTCCGGCAACGTCGCCACGGGCGTCGACTGCACCCCCGAGACCCTGTTCCAGATCGGGTCGATCTCGAAGGTGTACACGGCCACCCTCGTCATGCAGCTGGTGCACGCCGGCCTCGTCGAGCTCGACGAACCGGTGCGGGGCGCCCTGCAGGAGTTCCGCGTCCGGGACGACACGGCCACCCTCACCATCACCCCCCGCCAGCTGCTCAGCCACACCAGCGGCATCCAGGGCGACCACTTCCTCGACTGCGGCCGCAACCCCGACGCGCTGTGGCGCTACGTGTCGACGTTGGAGGAGGTGGGCCAGCTCCACGCCCCGGACGACATGTTCTCCTACTGCAACGCCGGCTACGGCGTGCTCGGCCGCCTCGTCGAGGAGGCCACCGGCGACCACTTCACCCGGGCCCTCCAGCGCCGGTTGCTCAAGCCGCTCGCCCTCGAGCGCACCGTGACCCTCGCCGAGCAGGCGATCGTCCACCGGGTCGCCGCCGGGCACCACCACGGCGAGGACGGCGAGCCGAGGGTGAGCCCGTGGGTGCTGTCGCGCTTCAACGTCCCCATCGGCGGCGTCATCGCGTCGGCCGGCGACGTGCTCGACCTCGCCGCGCTCCACCTCCGGGGCGGCAGGACCGACGACGGCCGCCAGGTCGTGCCCGCCCGGGCCATCGCCGAGATGCGCAGCGGCGAGATCGAGGTCCCCGGCAGCCCCGACGAGTGGGGCCTCGGCTGGCGCCTCGAGCGCTGGGAGGGCCACGACGACGTCGCCTCCCACGACGGCGACACCGTCGGTCAGCGCGCCTTCCTGCGGGTCTTCCCCGAGGCCGACGCCGCCATCGTGGTGCTCACCAACGCCGCCCGCGGGACGCTCGTCGCCGTCGACGTGCTCGCCGCCGCCGCCGAGGCCGCCCTCGGGCTGACGCCGCCGTCGCCGCCGTCACCGCTGCCCGAGGGCGAGGGCCCCGACCCCGACCGCTACACCGGCATCTACGAGCGCATGCACCAGCGCCTCGCCATCGCCGGCGGCCGCGAGGGCACCCTGCGGATGACCATCATCCCCGACGACCTGTTCGTGCTGGCCGGCATGCGCGAGCGCACGCTCACCCTCCACCCGGTGGACGCCGCCCGCTACGTCACGCTCGACCCGGAGACCGGCATCACCCACGTGGTCGCCATGATCGGCGACGACGAGGACGACGACGCCGGCCCCGTCCGCTACGTCCACTTCGGCCGCCGGGCCCACGCCCGGATCTCCTAGCGCCTCAGACGTAGGGGCAGTGGCGGCAGCCGGAGCCGCAGCACGTCCCTCGTGCGACCAGCTCGGCGGCGGTGAGCACGAACAGGCCGGTGGCCGGGTCGAGGTACCCGGGCTCGCCCGCCTCGACCGCCGCCCGGTGGCGCGCCAGGATCTCGGGACGGTCCGGGTCCTCGGGCGGGAGCCGGTCGGGATGCGGCTCGAAGAGGCTCCGACCCACGGTCAGAGCACGAGCAGCAGCTGGATCGCGAACGCCACGAGGATCGCCAGGCCGCACAGCAGGGCGGCGATGATCAGGCGTCGGGTGCTCACGGCGGGAACGGTAGCCGGGGGTGACGGGACGCCCCGATCGGCCGGTCGTACGCTGCCGGCGTGCGCCGCCGCCTCGCCGCCGCCCTGGTCGCCGGGCTGCTGGTGGCGTCCTGCGGCGACGACGGCGGTGAC
This sequence comes from Acidimicrobiia bacterium, assembly GCA_046565885.1. Classification (GTDB taxonomy): domain Bacteria; phylum Actinomycetota; class Acidimicrobiia; order Acidimicrobiales; family Salinilacustritrichaceae; genus Salinilacustrithrix. The sequence goes on along the minus strand of JBKHXT010000127.1, from coordinate 10,400 downwards.
GCGGCGCCGGTCGAGGCCGCCACCGCCCCCGAGACCGACCCGCTCGACTTCGTGGCACCCGACGTGCGCGGCGGGCAGGTCACCGGCGCCGACCTCGCCGGCCAGGACCTGGTGATCTGGTTCTGGGCGCCGTGGTGAACGTCGTGCATCCGCGAAGCCCCTGCGGTCGCAGAGGTCCACGCCGCCCGCGGTGACGAGGTCGCCTTCCTCGGCATGGCCGGGCTCGACGACCTCGGCCCGATCGAGGACTTCGTCGAGCGCTTCGGCGTCGACGGGTTCCCCCACGCCTACGACGAGGACGGCTCGCTGTGGGCGCGCTTCGGCACGATCAGCCGCTCCGCCTTCGTGTTCGTCGACGACGACGGCTCCGTCGAGGTCACCGCGTACGGCGAGTACGGCGATGCTGACAGGCTCGATGCCAAGATCGACGAGCTGCTGGGCAGCTGACGCGGCGTCGGTAGCCTGGAGGGCCGTGCCGACCCGTCGACCCGCCTCGTGAGCGCCCTCGCCGGACCGCTCCACCTCGTGGCGCTGGTCCTGGTGGTGAGCGGTGCGCAGAAGCTCGGTCGACCGCAGCCCGCCGGCCAGGCCATGGCCGACGCCGGGCTCCCCGTCCCGGTCCGCCGCCAGGCCGTCGCCGGGCTGGTCCTCGGCGCCACCGAGGTGGCCACCGGCCTCGCCGTGTTCGCCGCCCCCCACCCGGCCACCGCGCTGTGGCTGGCGGCCACCTACCTCGGCCTCGCCGCCTTCGTGGTCGTGCTCCGCCGCCGTGACGCCAGCGCCTCGTGCGGGTGCTTCGGCTCGGCGTCCACCCCGCCCACGACCGCCCACGTGGTGCTCAACGCCGCCGCCGCCGGCGTGGCGCTGGCCGCCGCGGTCGCCGGGGTCCCCGACGTCGTCGAGGTCGTCGACGAAGGTGTCGGCGTGGCCCTGCCGTATGCCCTCCTCGTCGCCATCGGCGCCGGCCTCGTCCTGCTCTCCCCCACGCTGCTCGCCCAGGTCCGGCCCGTCGCCGACCGCCCCGGCGTGCGCCTCTTCGGCCCCACCGAGACGCCCGGAGCCCTCCGATGACCCTCACCGAGGACCTCACCCGTCGCGCCGCCGACCTGGTCGGCCGGCGCACCAGCCGGCGCGGGTTCCTCGGCCGCACGGCGCTCGTGGGCAGCGCGCTCACCGTCGCCGGGCCCACCTACGTGCTGCGCCCGGGCACCGCCTACGCGGCGGTCACCCGGGTCCGCTGCGCCGACTGCGGCGGCGGGCTCTGCTGCGACGGCTACACCGAGTTCTGCTGCCACATCAACGCCGACGGCGCCAACGAGTGCCCACCCGGCACGCTGCTCGCCGGCTGGTGGAAGGTCGACCGCTCCGACTTCTGCTTCGGCACCGCCCGCTACTACATGGACTGCAACAAGGCGTCGCCCGGGTGCCGGTGCGGCGGTTCCGGCTCCTGCCAGGACGACGCCAGCCAGTGCGGCTGCCGCGACTGCCAGAGCCGCAAGGACAGCTGCACCGTGTTCCGGTACGGCAACTGCAACAACCAGATCGCCTGCGTCGGCCCCATCGTGTGCCGGGTCGTCACGTGCACGAAGCCGTGGGAGATCGAGCCAACGTGCTCGCAGGTCCCCCGCACCGACGAGCGCACGCGCAACCACCACCGCCCCTGCCTCGAGCGCGACGCCGACGCCCAGGAGGTCGCCTTCATCCGGGCCGTGTACGCCGACTTCCTCGGCCGGGCGTCCGACGCGTCGGGCGAGGCGTACTGGGGCCAGCAGATGGTGCGCGGCGCCCACCTCGGCGCCGACGCCCGCAGCCGCATCGGCTACTCCTTCGGCTACTCCGACGAGTACGCCACGGCGGTCACGAAGCGCACGTACCAGCGCTACCTCGAGCGCGACGCCGAGCCCGACGGGCTCGCCCACTGGTCCGCCGCCCTGCGCGACGACCGGCTCACCCCCGAGGACCTCGCCGTCGAACTCCTTGCCAGCGAGGAGCTGTTCAAGAAGGCCGGCAGCACCGCCGAGGGCTTCACCCGCGTGCTGTACCGGCGCTGCCTGCGCCGCGAGGCCACCGCCGCCGACGTCGAGTCGCGCACCCAGCAGCTGGCGGCCGGGCGCACCCGCAAGGACGTCGCCGAGGACGTGTACCGCTCGGCCGAGTCGCGCCGCACCCGCGTCGTCGACCTGTACGAGCTGCTCCTCGACCGCGAGCCCGACCCCGACGGGCGCGAGTACTGGGTCGGCGTCCTCGACCGGTTCCCCGACATCGCCCTCGCCGTGTTCCTCGCCGCCAGCGACGAGTACTACCGCCGGGCCTCCGCCCGCTTCCCCGAGCAGCCCGACCCCGTGCTCGAGATGGCGTCCCGATGACCGCCCTCGTCTGGTTGCTCACGGCCGTGGTGGCGCTCCTCGCGCTGCTCGTCGTCGGCCTGCTCCGCAGCCACGCCACCATCCTGCGGGCGCTCCACGAGGCCGGCATCGACCTCGACCCCGACGCCGACCCGCACCGGCGCTCGCACGGCGTGTCCGTGGGCGTCGACGAGCCCCGCATCCGCACCCAGGCCGGCGTGCCCGGCCCGGCGGGCGCCAGCGGCCAGCGGGCCACCGACCTCGTCGGCCAGACCCCGGCCGGTGGCACCCGGACGGTGTCGGTCACCTCGGGCCAGCCGACGCTGCTCGCCTTCCTGTCCACCGGCTGCTCGACGTGCGCCACGTTCTGGCAGGCCTTCTCCGAGGCCGGCGCCGCCGGCGGCGACCCCCTCCCCCGGCTGGGGCTGCCCGCCGGTCTCCGCCTCGTCATCGTCGCCAAGGGGCCCGAGCTCGAGAGCCCCGGCGAGGTCGCGGCGCTCGCCCCGGAGGGCGTGCTCACGATCCAGTCGTCGCAGGCCTGGGACGACTACCGCATCCCCGTGGCCCCCTACTTCACGCTGGTCGACGGCCGCCGCGGCGTCGTCGTCGGCGAGGGCGCGGCGGCCTCGTGGGAGCGGGTGCGCGACCTCATCCAGCGCTCGCTCGCCGACGCCGCCCTCGAGGAGACCCTGCCGAGCGAGGAGGGCCGCCTGCGCCGGCGCGACGTGCTCACCGGGCGGGTCCGTGGCCAGCGCATCGACCAGGACCTGCTCGACGCCGGCATCGAGCCGGGCGACCCGCGGCTGTTCCACGGCCCGGGCCCGAGCGAGTCGTGAACGGCGTCGTCCTGGCCATCGGCTGGACCGCCGCCGTCATCGGCGCCGTGCGGTCCACGTGGTCGCCGTGAGGTGAGTCGATGCTCTCGAGCATCCACCCGCTCGGTGAGCGGGCCAAGGGCAACCGGTTCGGCCTCACGGCCAGCGCCTTCGCCGTCGGCGCGACGCTCGGCGGCGTCACCACCGGCGCGCTCGTGGGGCTGGTCGGCCTCGCCGTGCGGGCGGTCGTGCCCGGCACCGCGGCGCTGGCCGTCGTGGTCGTCGTCGCCCTGCTCGGCGCCGCGTTCGAGCGCACCGGGCGGGCGCTGCCGTCGGTGCCCCGCCAGGTCGACGAGGACTGGCTGCACGAGTACCGGGGCTGGGTCTACGGCGCCGGCTTCGGCTTCCAGCTCGGCGCCGGCGTGCTCACCTTCATCACCACCGCCGCCGTCTACGTCGCCGTCGCCGCCGCTCTGCTCGCCGGCCACCTCCTCGCCTCCATCGCGATCATGGGCACCTTCGGCCTCGTGCGCGGGCTGTCGATCCTGCCCGCCCGCCGCATCGAGGGGCCCGACCGCCTCGTCGCCTTCCACCGCCGCCTCCAGGCCACGGCGCCGCTCGTGCGCGCCGCCTCCACGTCCGCCCTCGTCGTCGCCGGCCTCGCCGGCGGCGTCGCCCTCCTCGGGGAGCTGTAGATGAAGCTCGACGCACCCGGCATCACCCTCGACCTGCCGCCCGGCTGGGAGGCCGAGGTCGACGGCGGCTCCGGCCAGCCCGACCCCGACGCCCCCCGGCCGCGCACGCCCCGCACCCACATCGCCAACTTCCCGCTGCGGGCCGACCGCGGCGACTACGGGTCGTTCGCGGTCGAGGAGATGCCCCGGGGCGGCGCGCTGATCTGCCTCCTCGAGGAGGCGGCGCCCGCCGCCGGCTCCCGCCTCCACGGCCTCGACGGCGTGCCCCGCCTGTCGGCCTCCGACTTCTCCCCCGACGCCATGCAGCGCCCCCAGGCCGGCCGGTCGGGCGCCCAGGCCTTCTTCCACGTCGGCGACCGGGCCTTCGTGCTCTACGTCGTGATCGCCGAGCGGCTGAACCGGGCGGCGCAGGTGGACGAGGTCAACCGGGTCCTCGCCGGCGTCACCATCCACCCGTAGGCCGTCGCCGAACCCCGGCCGGACCAGCGCGCCGATCCTTCCGCCAGCTACTGCTGCTGCTGGGCCTGCTGGGTGACGAGGACGTCGGACATGCGCCGGATCTCGACCCCGGCGTCGACGGTCGCCCGGGCCATCCCCGAGTAGACGCCGCGGATCGGCGGGACGTCGTCGTAGTCGCGGCCCCGCCCGATCGTGACGTGGCGCTCGCCGACCGGGAGCGCGTTGGTGGGGTCGAGCGCCAGCCAGCCGGCGCCCGGGATGGCCGCCTCGAACCAGGCGTGGGTCTGCACGGAGGCGGTGTCGCCGGACACCTCGCCGGTGCGGTCGTCGCTGGTGAAGAAGTACCCGGAGACGTAGCGGGCGGGGATGCCGGCCGCACGGCAGGCGCTGACCGCCAGGTGGGCGTAGTCCTGGCACACGCCGGCGCCGCCCTCGAGCACGTCCTCGGCGGCGGAGCCGATGCCGGTGGCGCCGGGGGCGTAGCGCAGCGTCCGGTGCACGCCCCGGTGGATGGCCAGCACCAGGTCGACGACGTCGTCGCCGCTGCGCTGGCGCAGGTCGTCGACCCAGCTGCGCACGCCGGAGCCCGGCTCGGTGTGGCGGGTGGCCTGGAGGTGCTCCACGAGCGGCTCCCGGAACGCCGGGTCGTGGAGGGCCGACAGCGGCGCCGATGAGGCGACCACCGGGCGGGGCCGGGTCTCGACGGTCGACTCGGCGACGATCTCGATCGCCACGTGCGGCTCCCGCACGCCGTAGGCGTCGACCCGGGTCCCCCAGTAGTCGGTGTAGCCGTGCACCCGGGACGACGGCGTCGAGTGGAACCGGTACGACAGCACGTGCTGGTGCTCGTCGGTGAGGGGGCAGGCCCGCACCTCGTTCTGGGAGTGGCGGACGACGTTCTCGTACTCGAACGCCATCCGGTACCGGATCTCGAACCTCATCGCCGGGCCACCGACGGGTCGAGGACGTGCAGCGACAGCTCGTCCGACGCCCGGAAGTAGGCGACCTCGACCGCTTCCGACACCTGGCGGATCTGGGACTCGATGAAGCTCAGGTACACGCCGAGGCCCTCCTCCAGCACCTCCTCGACGTCGCAGTACTGCACGTCCGAGCGGAGCCGCCCGAGCATCCGCTGCGGCCGGTTCGCCGGCACCTCCCGCCCCTCGATCCGGTCCAGCGCCCGCGCCGCCGCCTGGAGGCTGAACAGCACCGACCTGGGGAACTGCGGTGACGTGAGCAGGAAGGCGACGACGTCGGTGGGGTCCATCGAAGCCCGGTACCGGCGCCGGAACGCCTCCGACCCCGACGCCGACTTCAGCGTGGACACCCAGTGGTGGAAGCCCCCGGTCGCGCCCGCCTCGACGAGCTGGCTGTAGCGCACCGCCAGGAGCCGGCAGGTCATGACCGCCCGCTCGAGCATCCAGCCGAGGTTCATGAAGTTCCAGCCCTCGTCCCGGGGCATCGTCTCGCTCGAGACCCCGGCCACCGCCTGGCAGGACGTCTTGATCATGGCGTAGAGCTCGTGCGGCTCCCCGGCGATGTCCTGGCCGATGTCTCGCGCCTGCAGGCGCAGGTGGAAGGCGTTGATCGACTCCCACAGCTCGGTGCTGATCAGCTCCCGGACGGCTCTGGCGTTCTCCCGGGCGAGGGCGACGTTCGAGCGGATGGTGCCCGGGTTCACCGGGTCGAGGACGAGGAAGCTGGTCACCGTGTCGGCCCGCAGCGGCTGCTCGGTCTCGCTGAAGGCGACGTCGAGGTTGAGCACCTTCAGCAGGTCGAACCAGGCCGCCGACTCGCGCACCGACAGCAGCTCGAGGTGGGCGTGGTAGGTGACGTCGAGCATGCGGGCGGTCGACTCGGCCCGCTCGATGTAGCGACCGGCCCAGAAGAGCGATTCGGCGTGGCGGGCGAGCACGTCAGGCCTCCGTCCCGGCAGGGTGGTCGTCCGGAGCGAGCACCCACGTGTCCTTGGAGCCCCCGCCCATGCTCGAGTTCACGATGAGCGACCCCTTCCGCAGCGCCACGCGGGTCAGCCCGCCGGGGATGACCTCGATGGTGTCCCCGCAGAGCACGAAGGGCCGCAGGTCGACGTGGCGGCCCTCCATGTGGTCGTCGACGAAGGTGGGGTGGCGGGACAGCTGCACGACGTCCTGGGCGATCCAACCCCGGGGGTCGGCCTCGATCGACTGCCGGCAGGCGTCGAGCTCCCGGGCGCTGGCCTTGGGGCCGATGGTGATGCCGTAGCCGCCGGCCTCGGCCACCGGCTTCACCACCACCTGGTCGAGCCGGTCGAGCACGTGCTCGCGCTGGTCGTCGTCCCAGAGCAGGTAGGTGTCGACGTTGGGCAGGATCGGCTCCTCGCCCGTGTAGTAGCGGATGAGGTCGGGCACGAAGGCGTACACCGCCTTGTCGTCGGCCACGCCGTTGCCGACCGCGTTGGCGAGCGTGACGGTGCCGGCCCGCACGGCCGCCATGAGCCCGGGCACGCCGAGCGTCGACGCCGAGTTGAACACGACCGGGTCGAGGAACGAGTCGTCGATGCGGCGGTAGATCACGTCGACGCGCTGCATGCCCTTGGTGGTGCGCATGGCCACGGCGTGGTCGTCGACCACGAGGTCGCGCCCCTCCACCAGCTCGACGCCCATCTGGCGGGCCAGGAACGCGTGCTCGAAGTAGGCGGAGTTGTAGACGCCCGGTGTGAGCACGACGACCGTCGGGTCGTCGCCCGCCGGCGCCGGCGCCACCGACTGCAGCGCGTGGAGCAGCGACAGGCCGTAGTGGTCCACCGGGCGGACGCGGTGGTTGGCGAAGATCCGCGGCAGCACGCGGGTCATGGCCTGGCGGTTCTCGAGGACGTAGGAGATGCCCGACGGGTTCCGCAGGTTGTCCTCGAGGACGCGGTAGGTGCCCTGGTCGTCGCGCACGAGGTCGACGCCGGCGACGAGGCAGCGGGCGCCGTGGGGCACGGGGATGCCGGCCGCCTCCCGGACGAACCCGGTCGACGAGGCCACCAGCCACCACGGGATGACGCCGTCGCGCACCGCCGCCCGCTCGCCCACGTACAGGTCGTCGAGGAACCGGTTCAGCACGGTGATGCGCTGGACCAGACCGCGCTCGAGGTGGGCCCACTCATCGGCCGGGACGAGGCGGGGCACGAGGTCGAGCGGGAAGGTGCGCTCGACGCCCTCGCTCTCGCCGTAGACGGTGAAGGTGATGCCGGCGGTGCGGAACGCCTCGTCCCGCAGCCGCTCGCGACGGGTCAGCTCGCCCGGCGGGAAGCCCTCCAGCTGGGAGATCAGCGCCTCGTAGTGCGGGCGGACGCCACCGCGCTCGTCGTGGGCCTCGTCGAAGAAGCCGTCACGCTCGTAGCCGGCGAAGACGCTCATCGTCGGCGGAACGTAGCCAACCCTCAGCCGGCGGTGATGACGTCCGTGTGAACAGCGGCGGCGTCGGCGGCCTGGCGGGCGTGGTAGCTCGACCGGGTGAGCGGCGACGCCTCGACGTGGCCGATGCCCATCGCCTCGCCCTCGGCCGCCCAGCGCTCGAACTGCTCGGGGTCGACCCAGCGGGCGACGGGCAGGTGGTTGGTGGTCGGGCGCAGGTACTGGCCGATGGTGACGATGTCGACCCCGACCGCTCGCAGGTCGGCCATCGTCTGGCGCACCTCGTCGTCGGTCTCGCCTATGCCGACGATGATCGACGACTTGGTGGTGAGGCCGGCGGCCTTGGCCCGGGCCAGCACCGACAGGGAGCGGGCGTAGCCGGCGCTCGGGCGGACCGCCCGCTGCAGCCGGGCCACCGACTCGATGTTGTGGTTGAGGACGTCGGGGCGGGCGTCGAAGATGCGCTGGAGCGAGTCGGCGTCGCCCTTGCAGTCGGAGATCAGCGCCTCGACGCCGACGTGCGGCGTGCGGGCCCGGATCGCCCGGATGGTGGCGGCGACGTGGCCGGCGGCACCGTCGGGCAGGTCGTCGCGAGCGACCATGGTGAGGACGGCGAAGGACAGGCCCATGCGCTCGACCGCCTCGGCGACCCGGGCCGGCTCGTCGGCGTCGAGCGGCTGCGGCCTGCGGGTGTCGACCAGGCAGAAGCCGCACTTCCGGGTGCAGCGCTCGCCGGCGACCATGAACGTCGAGGTGCCGTCGGCCCAGCACTCGAAGATGTTCGGGCAGCCCGCCTCCTCGCAGACGGTGACGAGGTCGAGGTCGCGCATGGTCCGCTTCAGGCGGATGTAGTCGTCGGTGATCTTGAAGCGCGCCTTCACGTGGTCGGGCTTGCGCGAGGAGATCGAGAGGCCCTCCGTGACGCCCGCCTCGGCCAGGCGGCCGGAGAGCCGGGGTGACGGCTGTCGTGGCGCCTGCACCTTCACCACCTCGCCCGGGCCCTCGCCCCGGCTGAACGGCGCCAGGTCTTCGGCGCGCTCCCGCCACACCACGTCGGCGCGCTCCCAGCCGGCGCCGCCCCAGCGCTCGGCCGCCAGGCGGGCCACCACGTCGAGCACCTCGCGCATCGAGGCGTCGACGCCCTCGGCCGCCAGGGAGGTCACCGCCTTGTCGGCGATGCCGCACGGGACGATGTGACCGAACATCGACATGTCGGGATCGACGTTGAGGGCGAAGCCGTGCATCGAACGGCCACGGGTGAGCTTCACGCCGATGGCGGCGATCTTTCGTGGGTGGTCGCCCTCGGGTTCGACCCAGACGCCCGGGTAGTCGTGGAGGCGTCCGACGTCGGGGAGCCCGAGCTCGACCAGTGCGTCGATGACCAGCTGCTCGACGGAGCGCACGTAGGCGACGGTGTCGGCCATCCCCCCGCCCCGCTTCCCGGGCACGGTGAGGATCGGGTAGCCGACCAGCTGGCCGGGACCGTGGTAGGTGACGTCGCCGCCGCGGTCGGCCCGCACCAGCTCGGCGCCGACCGACGCCGGCGGCACCAGGACGTGCTCCATGTCGGCCCGGACGCCGAGCGTGTACACGTGCGGGTGCTCGAGCAGCAGGAGGTGGTCGTCCGGGCTCTGCTGGTGCAGCCCCTGCTGGAGGGCGTGGGCGTCGGTGTAGGCGACGGTGCCGAGCCAGCGGATCCGGAGGGTCACGGATCGAGGCTACCCACGGCGTCCGAGCTCCCCGATCGCGATGCCGGCGAAGTCCAGCGAGCGCACGATGGCGTCGGCCCAGACGCCGTGGCCGTCGCCGGTCGGGTGGTAGTCGTCGCCGGCGAAGTAGCGGTCGGGGTCGCTGGCGAAGACCGGGCCGGTCGTGTCGGCGAGCTCGACGTGGTGGAGCCCACGGTCCCGGGCCACCTCCTCGATCACGTCGTCGAGCTGCGCCGCCCGGAAGCCGGCGACCTCGCGGAGGGGCTGCAGCAGGCGGGGCGCCGTCCCGAGGTCGGGGATGCCGACGAGCACGACCCGCGAGGGGATGTCCGACTCGTCGAGGACCTCCGACACGCGAGCGACGAGCTCCCGGTAGCGGTCCTCGAAGGTGGGCCGCCGGGTCAGGGCGGTGACGTCGTTCGCACCGATGGAGACGAAGACGACCTGGCCCCGGACGTCCTCCGTCAGGTCGTCCGGGAGGGCGGCCAGCTGGTGGTCGAGCACCTCGTGGATCTGATCGCCCGACCGCCCGAGCACGGTGAGCAGCACCGGACCGTCGGTGATCCGCTCGGCGACCCGCCACGCCATCGACTCCTCGAAGTCCTCGGCGCCGACGCCGGTGGTCGTCGAGTCGCCGAGCCAGATGACGTGGAGCGGATCCTCGCCGCGCCGCACGACCTCCTGGCGGGGGCGCGATCCGTCCTCGTCCTCGAGCCGGTCGCCGGTGCGGGCGAGCTGCACCTCGACCGCCAGGACGGCGATCGGGAGCACGACCACGACGGCGGCGATGACGAGGGCTCGACGCACGGTGGCGAACCCTACGTCCGTCACCCGCCGGCCCCGAGGAAGGCCACTACCGTCGCCACGTGGTCCACCTCGTCACCGGCGCCGCCGGGTTCATCGGCTCGCAGCTCGTCGAGGCGCTGCTCGAGGACGGCCACGAGGTCGTCGGCGTCGACGCGTTCACGCCGTACTACGACCGCTCGGCCAAGGA
>JBKHXT010000126.1:0-8601 GCA_046565885.1 Acidimicrobiia bacterium | reverse complement strand
CGCTCTCGGCGGCGTCGAGGCGGCGCTGCAGGCGGCTGCGGTCGAGGTCGAGCCCGAGCACCGACGTGAGCAGCTCGACCGTGAGGCGGACCATCGGCTCGGTGGCGCGCAGGGCCGCCTCGTCGTCGGCGTCGGCCGGCAGGGCGCAGACGGCACCGAAGAGGCCGTCGCCGCCCCAGAGGGGGAAGGCGACGAGGCCGGGCAGCCGGGGCACCTGGTCGTGGTCGCCGTTGCCGGGCTTGACCTCGCCTGCGGTCAGGTCGACGACGACGTCGTCGGTCCACTCCGCCGCCCGCGCCGCCAGGTGGGCGGCGACGCCCTCCGGCCGGTCGAGGACGTCGCCGGGGCGGTAGGTGCGCCCGCCGTGCGAGGCGAGCACCACCCACTCGTCGCCCAGCCGGCGGGTGAGCACCCAGTCGGCGACGCAGGTGTGCTGGCCGAGGCGGTGGACCACCGCCTCCGCGTTCGCCAGGAAGTCGAGGATCGCGATGGGCGCGGTGCCGTCCATCGGTGCCAGTGCGCTGAGAGCCCGCCCCTCGTCGCGTCGTTCCATCGTCGATCCCACTATCCGCCGGACCCGCCTGGCAGAACCGTAACACCACGCAACGTGGTTGAAAAGCCGCGTTCCGGAAGGGTGACGTCCGGAACGGTCGGGTACGGGCGTCCCATGGCTGGCAGCGCACGACGGCAGCAGACGATGTGGAAGGCGGTGTCGAGCCTCAGCGGCGTGGCCGGCGCCATCGCCACCCGCAAGCTCCTGCAGGCGGTCTGGCCGGTGGGCGACGACGCCACCGGGCCGCCGTTCAACCCCGCCGACCGGCGGGTGGCCTGGCCGACGGCGCTGCAGTGGGCCCTGGCCGCCGGCATCGGCGCCGGCGTCATGCGCCTGCTGAGCCAGCGCCTCGCCGCCGCCGGGTGGGAGGCCGCCACGGGCGCGCCGCCACCTGGCGTCCAGACCTAGGAGTCGCCGCCGTACACTCCCGCCGTGCGACTCGGAGGCTGGCGCGGCGCGATGACCGTCTTCGGCGCGGTGCTGATCGTGGCCGCGCTGTCGCTGCTCACCATCACCGTCATCGACACCTTCGACGGCGGTGACGACGACGCCGTGGCCGTGGGCCTCGGGGTCGAGGAGCCGCCGGCGACCGACGAGGACGACGCGGACGACGAGAGCGACGACGACGGCGAGGTGCGGCGCACGACCAGCACGACCCGCCCGTCCGCCACCACCACGAGCGAGCCCGAGGTGCTCGGCGACGTCACCACCCGCGACGACGAGCCGGCGCCGACCACGACGGAGTCGCCGCGCCCGACCGGTGGCGCCTCCCCGCCCGCCACCGTGGGCACCACGCTGCCGCCCTCGACCACGACCACCACCACGTGCCAGGACAGCCGCGACCCGGCGTGCGGGCCGCTGCGCTGGGAGCCCGAGCCGGCGCCCTACGAGGTGCAGGTCGAGGAGGTCTCCGTGCCGCTGCGGGCCGTCGTGGGCGAGGAGCTCACGCTGCGGGTCGACGTGGTCGAGCGGGCCGGTGCCGACGCCATCGGGGCCTGCGCCTCGTGGGCCGTCGACGACCCCGGCGTGCCGAACGTGTCCACGTGCGAGGCCGTGAACCACAGCTGCGACCGCTACGGCCCGCACCAGCCTCCGGCGCCCCGCACCGATCGGGTCCCGGTCACCCGCACCTTCTCCTTCACCGAGCCGGGCGAGCGGGAGGTCACGGTCAGCGGGCACACGGCGACCCACCTGGCCGACGGCTGCGCCAACCCCTACCTGGCCAGCTTCTCGCGCACCTACGTGATCGTGGTCGAAGCCGAGGCCTGAGCTCCCGGGCCGTAGGTCCCTGGTCGCCGTCGCGGTGCGGTGGCAGGGTCGCACCACCCCCCCATCGGAACGATCGAGGAACTCCATGGACGCCTCCCAGGTCGCCGACGCGTTCGGCGTGATGGCGGTGCTGGCCATCGCCGGCGCCCTCCTCGCGACCGTCGCCGCCGCCGCCAGCGCCGACGCACGGGCGACCGTGCGCCGCCTGGTCGACGAGCACGCCCGTGTCAGCGTGTGGCTGGTCGCCGCCATCGCCACCGCCGGCAGCCTGTGGTTCTCGCAGTCGGCCGGGTTCACGCCCTGCACGCTGTGCTGGTACCAGCGCATCGCCGTCTACCCGCTCGTGGTCGTGCTGGGCCTCCGGGCCCTGCGCCCGGGCGGCAGCCGCGACCTGCGCCTGGCCGCCCTGGTGCTCGTGGGCGCCGGCCTCGCCGTCAACGTCTGGCACGTGGTGATCGAGACCTGGCCGACGCTCGACAGCGGCGCCTGCAGCGCGTCGGTGCCTTGCACGCTGCGCTGGGTCGAGGGCCTCGGCTTCTTCACCATCCCCCGCCTGGCGACGGTGGTGTTCGGCCTCGTCGGTCTCGGCCTACTGCTCGACCGCACCGACGCCCGTCGCGCCGGCGCCGACGAGCTCGCTCCCTACGCTGGGAGCCCGGTCCCCCAGGAGGAGCACGCATGAGCACGACCAAGGACCGCGCCGCACGGGCGCGAGACATCGGCCGCCCCGGCGACGGCGGGGGCTCGTCCCGCAAGGCGCTGATCCCGGTCCTCGCCGTGGTGGCGGTCGTGGTCGTGGCCTTCGTCGTGGCCCTGCTGGCCGGCGGTGACGACGAGGGCACGGCGGCCGAGACCTACGTCTCCACCGCCGGCGTCACCGTGCGCGGCGAGCCGCTGCCGCCGCTGGCCGACGACGGGTCCGATCCCGCCGTGGGCAGCGAGGCGCCGACCCTCGAGGGCGTCTCCCACCTGGGCGACCCGACGAACCTCGAGCCCACCGGCGAGCCGACGCTCGTCGCCTTCCTGGCCCACTGGTGCCCGCACTGCCAGGCCGAGCTGCCGCGGCTGGTCGAGCTGGCCGGCGAGGGCGCGCTCGACGACCTGCGGTCGGTCGTGGTGCTCACCGGCACCGACGCGGCGCTCGACAACCACCCGCCCGGCGAGTGGCTCGAGCGCGAGGGCTGGACCGGCGACGTGGTGGTCGACGACGCCGAGTCGACGGCCGGCAGCGCCTTCGGCCTGTCGTCCTACCCCTTCCTGGTGCTGCTCGACGCCGACGGCGAGGTGATCGCCCGCTCGGCCGGCGAGCTCGGCATGGACGGCCTGCGCGCCTTCCTCGCCCAGGCGGGCTGACGGGCCGACCGTGGGCGACCCCATCGGCGCGACGCTCGCCGGGACGGTGGTGGCCGTCACCGCCGAGCGCCGCGCCGAGGAGCAGGCCGAGCTGCTCGCCAAGCGCGGCGCCGAGGTCGTGCACGTGCCGACGGTGCACACCGTCGACCTCACCGCCGACGACGAGCTGCGGGCGAGGACCGAGCAGGTGATCGCTGCGCCGCCCGACTGGCTGGTCGCCACCACGGGCTTCGGCATGCGCCTGTGGTTCGAGGCGGCCGACTCCTGGGGCCTCGGCGACGACCTGGTGGCGGCCCTCGGCTCGGGCCGGGTGGTGGCGCGGGGGCCCAAGGCCCAGTCCGCGTGCCGCCAGCGGGGCCTCGAGGTCGTGTGGCGGGCGCCGCGCGAGTCGATGGCCGAGGTCGTGGCCTGGCTCGCCGACCAGCCCGGCATCGCCGAGGCGTCGGTGGTCCTGCAGCTGTTCGACCCTGGCGACCACCCGTCCACGGCCGACGTGGAGGCGGCAGCCGGGTCGGTGCTGACCGTGCCGCTGTACCGCTGGCGCCTGCCCGACGACGTCGACGCCGTCCGCTCGCTGGCCGGCCGCATCGCCCGGCGGGAGCTCGACGCCGTGACGTTCACCAGCCAGCCGGCGGTGCGGTTCCTGCTCGAGGTCGCCGAGGCCGAGGGTCGGCGGGCCGACGTGGTGGCCGCGTTCGACGACGGCGCCGTGGTCCCCGTCTGCGTCGGGCCGGTGTGCGCCGAGGCGCTCGTCGAGGCCGGGATCGGCACGGCGGTGTGGCCGGAGCCGTTCCGGCTGGTGCCGATGGTGAAGCTGGCCGAGGAGGTGCTGTCGGGCGTGCGCTTCGAGCGGGTCGATCCCCGCGACGCCGACGCCGTGGCGGCGGTGGGCGCCTACGTCGCCGAGGTCGACTCGCGCTTCCCCCACGGCTTCGACGCGGGCGAGGCGCTGCTGGAGGACGCCGACCGCCTGGCGCCCCCGACCGGCGCGTTCGTGGTCGCCCGCCGCCGGGGCGAGGTGGTGGGGTGCGGCGGCGTGCAAACCATCGGTGACGGCGTCGGCGAGATCAAGCGCATGTGGGTGTCACCCTCGGTGCGGGGCCAGGGCGTGGGCCGGTCGCTGCTGTCCGAGCTCGAGCGCCGCAGCCGCCGGCTCGGCCACCGCCTGGTCCGCCTCGACACGAACGCCACCCTCACCGAGGCGATCGCCATGTACGCCGCGGCCGGCTACGAGGCGATCGAGCGCTACAACGACAACCCCTACGCCGAGCGCTTCTTCGAGAAGCGGCTCGAGCCGGCGGCTCAGCCGAGCGCGCCGGCGTAGAACTCGGCCAGCGCGTCGCGGAAGGCGACGCGGCTGTCCTCCCAGGCGTAGAACATGTGGCCGCCGTGGAAGTGCTGCGTGGTGAGCGCCGCCGCCGACGCCTCGTCGAGGCGCAGCAGGTTCCGCAGCCGGTCGGACGCGAAGTACGGCGTGACCATGTCGTACAGCCCGTGGGTGAGGAACACCTTCATGTGCGGGTTGAGGGCCATGCCGTAGCGCAGGTCGTCGGTGGCGCCCACCTGGCTCTCGAGGGCGTGCTGGTCGAAGTCGATCTTCCAGTCGCGGTTCACGGCCATCGACAGCAGGCGGTACTCCCGGTCGGTCGACACGCCGAGCTCGGTGCGCAGGCGGGCGTTGATGCCGGCGTTGAAGACCCGCTCGATCCCGGACAGGGTCGGGTCGGGCCACGGCATGCCGTCTCGGTCGGGGAACGGGTCGCGGCCGACGGCGGTGGCGTCGTAGAGGCCGACGATGCGCCCCTCGTCGCGGAGCAGCTCGCGGGCGAAGCGGGTCATCGAGATGCGGCACTCGTGGCGGTCGACCACCTCCTCGTCGAGCCCGATCAGCTCGGCCAGCCGGCGCACGACGTCGGCGCGCTCGTCGGCGGGCATCGTCGCCCCCCGGATGAGCGCGGTGGCCAGCGGCCCGGTGGCGAACGCCTCGGCGGCCTCGCGCACCTCGGCCGGGTCGGCGCCGGCGTCGAAGGCCCGGCTGCGCCCGTGGTGGGCCGCGGCCAGGGCCATGGTCGGCACCAGGTCGACCCAGGGCAGGACGTCGTAGTCGGAGGGGTCGAGCAGGGCGAACTCGAGCGCCGGGGAGATGAGCACCGTGCCGTTCAGGCCGATGCCCCGCTCGTTGGCCAGGCGGGCGAGCTTGGCGGCCCGGAAGCCGCCGTAGGACTCGCCGGCGACGAACACCGGCGACGCCCAGCGGTCGTGACCCGACAGCCAGCGGGTCATCAGCTCGACCAGCGAGTCGAGGTCCTTGTTGATGCCGAAGAACGCCTTGGGGTCGCGCTCCTTCTTGGCGCCGCCCTCCTTGGCGTCGCCGTCGTCGCGCACGGCCCGGCTCCAGCCGGTGCCGACGGGGTCGACGAACACGAGATCGGTGAAGGCGAGCCACGACTCGGCGTTGTCGACCAGGCCCGACGGCGGCGCCAGCGGCGCACCCCGCTCGTCGAAGGCGACCCGGCGCGGGCCGAGGGCGCCGACGTGCAGGTACGCCGACGACGCGCCCGGCCCGCCGTTGAACACGAACGTCACCGGCCGCGTCCCGGCGTCGGCGCCGTCGGACAGGTACGACACGGAGAAGATGTCGGCCACCGGCTCGTCGTGCTCGTCGCGCAGCGCCATCCACGACGCCTCGGCCGTGTAGCGCACCTCGCTCCCGTCCGGCGCCGGCCACACCGCCTGGGTGGTGCTGCCCTTCGGCAGCTCGAACGCCGGAGCATCGCTCGTCTTCGCTTCGTCGGCCATGGGGCGGCGGTCTAGCCGATGCGAGGTGCCGCCCGTCCGGCACGGCGGCCGCCGGCGCCGGCGCCCTGCCCGGGCAGCAGTCCACCGGAACGGTCGAACCCTGCCCGGGCTGCACCCCGACCGACCCCGCCCGGGCAGCAGTCCACCGGAACGGTCGAACCCTGCCCGGGCTGGACCCCGGATCGCGCTCGCCCGGGCGGGCCGGCTGCTAGCCGAGGACCTCGCCGTACATCTCGCCGAGGGGGTCGGAGATGAGCTCGAGGCGCTCGCCGTCGGGACCCCGGAAGTAGAGCGACGTCCCGCTCTCGTGGTGGTACTCGATGCCGGCGTCGTCGAGCTTGGCCTTCAACCGCTCCCAGCGCAGCGGGTCGACCGAGATCGCCAGGTGGTGGAGGCCACCGAGCACCTCCTGGTACGGGCCGAGGCCGAGGCCGGGGAAGTCGAAGAAGGCCAGGGCGTTGCCGCTGCCGATGTCGAAGAAGAAGTGGGTCGAGCCCCGGTAGTCGCGGTTCTCGAACAGCTCGATGAGCGGGAACTCGAGCAGACCCGAGTAGAACTCGATCGTCCGCTCGAGGTCGCCCGAGATGAGCGCCACGTGGTGCACGCCCCGGGCCGACGACATGCGTCGGCCCGGGCCGGTCTCGAGGTACCGCTCGCGGAGGCGCTCCCACTCGGCGGTGCGGTCGACGTCCTCGCCGTGGTCGGTCTCGGCGGCGCGCATCGCACGGGGGGCGGCGGTGCCGGCGCTGCCGGCTTCGGGGACGTCGTTCATCGGCGGACCTCCAGGTCGGACTCCCACACGATGATCTCCGATGCGGCGGCCGCCGTCACCACCGGACGGCCGGCGTCGCGCAGGCGGGCGGCGTCGCCGGCGGCGAGCGCCAGCCCGTCGGCCGGTGCGCCCTCGGCCTGCGACAGCTCCACCTCGCCGGTGGCGACGAAGAGGTGCACGAACGGGGAGGCCGGCAGCTCGACCGCCTCGCCGGCGGAGAGACGGGCGACCCACATCGACGCGTGGTCCTGGTGGATGGTGATGGCGCCCTCGTGGCCCCGGCCGGACGCGACGGGCACCAGCCCGCCGGCGTCGAGGTCGGCGTTCACGTCGAGCTGCTCGTAGCCCGGTCGGATCCCGGCGGCGGACGGCGGCACCCACATCTGCACGAAGTGCACGTCGGAGGTGGCCGAGTGGTTCATCTCCGAGTGGAGGATGCCGGTGCCCGCGCTCATCCGCTGGGCGAGGCCGGGGTAGATCACGCCCTCGTTGCCCTCGGAGTCGCGGTGCTCCAGCTCGCCGCTGAGCACCCAGGTGACGATCTCCATGTCGCGGTGCGGGTGGGTGGAGAACCCGCCGCCGGCGGCGACGCGGTCGTCGTTGGAGACGATGAGGAGGCCGTGCCCGATGTTCCGGGGGTCGTGGTGGTGCCCGAAGCTGAAGCTGTGCCGGGAGTCGAGCCACGACATGCGGGTGTGGAAGCGCTCGTCGGCTCGGATGAGGTCGGTGGCGGTGGGCATGGGGTCGCTCCTCCTTCTCGGGTGAGGTAGTTGCAACAACAACGATCTCTGGGTCGGCATTCCCGGGCGCGACGGGACCTTGGCCCCTGCCCCGAGCGTCGACCGGTCCCGACGATGGCGGCCATGCGGATCATGCTCACCGACCGTTCCGAGACCAGCGCCCGGGTGGCCGAGGGCCTCCGCCACGACGGCCACGAGGTCCTCGAGCAGTGCCTGCCCGACGGCGGCTCGGCGCTGACCTGCCGGGGCCTCGTCGAGCACACCTGCCCGCTCGACGCCGGCGCCGACCTCGCCATCACCGCGCTCGACCACGCCCACGAGGCGCCGGCGGCCGGCACCGTGTGCGCTCGCCGGGCCGCCGTCCCGGTGGTCGCGCTCGGCCGCCACGACCTGGCGCACCCGGACCTCGGCGCCGTGCTCGGCCGGGTCGCCGAACTCGGTGACGACCACGTGACCGCGACGGTCCAGGCGGCGCTGCGCCAGGTGCTCGACCAGCTCGGCATCGTCACGGGCGAGGTCGTCGTGCACCACGACGCCGGCCACGAGCGCATCGTGGCGACCGTGGCCGCCGACCTGGACCGGCCCACCCGCTCCATGATCGCCGTGCGCCTGCTCGACGCCGCCACGTCCAGCCGCCGCGGCGGCCAGCGGCGAGACGTCGCCGTCATCGCCGCCCCCTGACCCGCTGAGGGGTCAGTCCCGGCGGAGCTCGCCCCGCTCGTCGAGGCGGGCGGCCCACACCGCGGCCTCGGTGCGCTGGCTCATGCCCAGCTTGGCCAGCACGTTCGACACGTAGTTCTTCACCGTCTTCTCGGCGAGGAACATCTCGGCGCCGATCTCCCGGTTGGTGCGACCCTCGGCCAGCAGCTCGACGATGCGGTGCTCCTGCGGGGTGAGCCGCTCGAGCCGCTCGTCGCGCTGCTCGCGGTTGCGCACCGCCCGCAGCACCCGCTCGGTGACGGCCGGGTCGAGCAGCGACTGGCCCTGCGCCACCCGGCGCACGGCGTCGATGAGGTCGAGGCCCCGCACCTGCTTGAGCAGGTAGCCGGCGGCGCCGGCGAGGATGGCGTTGAGCAGCGCGTCCTCGTCGTCGAACGACGTGAGCATCAGGCAGT
>JBKHXT010000125.1:0-6125 GCA_046565885.1 Acidimicrobiia bacterium | reverse complement strand
CCCACGGCCAGCCGGCGCAGCCGCCCCCGCTGCGCCCGAAGCAGCCGGTGTCGCTCGGCGACGGCCTGTGGGTGTGCGGCGACCACCGCGACACCGGCTCGATCCAGGGCGCCATGTACTCGGGGCGTCGCTGCGCCGAGGCCCTCCTGGCCACCTGACCGACGTCCAGCCCGGGCGGGCTTCGGGCCGACGCACCGACCGCAGCCCGGGCGGCGCCGATCGACGGCAGCCCGGGCGCGGTTCGGGCCCACGCACCGACCGCAGCCCGGGCGGCGCCTGATCGGCGCTCAGCGCCCGGCGAGCTCGGCGGCCCAGCGGCGCAGGACCTCGAGCTCCGGCGGCGGCTCGCCGGGAGCGGCGGGGTGCGCCCCCCGCAGGAGCCGGCCGCCGTCGCCGTCGACGGTCACGACGGCGCCCTCGGCGACGAACCCGCCGGGCCCCTCCACGCCGCCGTCCACGAAGCGCAGCTCGGCGGCGCCGACGACGGCCGGCACGCCCCAGTCGCGGGCGACCACGGCGGCGTGGCTCACGACGCCGCCGTGCGCCGTGACCAGCCCGACCGCGCCGGCCATGGCGGGCACGTCGGCGGGTGCGGTCTCGTTGCGGACCAGCACCACGTCGGCGCCCTCGGCCAGCAGCTCGGCGGCGCGGTCGAGGTCGACGCAGAGCACGCCGACGGCGCAGCCCGGTGACGCGCCCAGGCCCTCGACCACCACCGCTCCCCCGGCTGTGTCGCCCAGCCCGGACGTCCAGGTCGCCGGGTCGGCATCGAGCAGCTCACGGCAGCGGTCGACGGCGCCGGCCCGGTCGAGCGCGAACGTCGGGTCCTCGGCGAGGTCGACGGCCACCCGCAGCGCGGCGCGGGGGCTGCGCCGGGCCGGTCGGGCCTGGAGCAGCCACAGCCGGCCGTCCTCGACCGTCAGCTCCACGTCGACGGCGTCGCCGAGGTGGTGCTCGACGCGGTCGATAGCGTCGACGAGCTCGTCCCAGACGTCGGGCCACAGCTCCCGCAGCCGGTGGAGGTCGCCGGTGATCCGGGCGCCGGCGACGACGTCGTCGCCCTGGGCGCCCACGAGGAAGTCGCCCATCGGCCCCGGTTCGCCGGTGGAGGGGTCGCGGGAGAACGCCACGCCCGTCCCCGAACCGGTCGAGCGGTTGCCGAAGACCATCACCTGCACGGTGGCGGCCGTGCCGCCGTCGTCGTCGAGGCCCTCGAGCTCTCGGAAGCGGGCCACCCGCTCGGCCCGCCACGAGCCGAACACCGCCTGCACGGCACGCACCAGCTGCTCGTGCGGATCGGCCGGCAGCGCCCCACCGACGACCGCCTCCCACCCGCGCCGCGCTCGGCGCCACGTGTCGTCGGCGAAGGCCCGGTCGCCGGTGCGGGCCGCCAGCGCCTCGATCACCTCGGGCGTGGCGCCGACGTCGAGGACGCTGTCCATCATCCCGGGCATCGACGCCGACGCGCCCGAGCGGACGCTGACCAGCAGCGGGTCGGCGGCATCGCCGAGCCGGCGGCCGGTCAGGCCCTCGAGGCGTGCCAGGGCGCCGCGCAGGGCGGCGTCGAGGTCGTCGTCCCAGCCGTCGGCGAGGAACCGCCGGCACGCCTCGGTGGTGAGGGTGGAGGCGGGCGGCACGGGCAGGCCGAGCCGGTGCAGGGCGACGATGGTGGCGCCCTTCCCGCCGAGGCGCTCGCGGAGCTCCTCGGCGGGTCGGTCGCCGTGGTCGTCGTCGAGGTGGTGGACCAGCGGGCCCGTCACCGGATCAGGCGGCGGTGTTCGACTCCAGGATGTGGACGCCGCAGGCCGAGCCGAGGCCGATCACGTGGGCCAGGCCGACCTTGGCGCCCTCGATCTGGCGGTCGCCGGCCTCGCCGCGCAGGTGGTGGCAGATCTCCCAGATGTTGGCGATGCCGGTGGCCGAGATGGGGTGGCCCTTCGACTGCAGGCCGCCCGAGACGTTCACCGGCGTCTTGCCGTCGCGCCACGGCGCGCCGGACTCGAAGAAGTCGACGGCCCCGCCCTCCTCGCACAACATGAGGTTGTCGTAGTGCACGAGCTCGGCGGTGGCGAAGCAGTCGTG
Organism: Acidimicrobiia bacterium; assembly: GCA_046565885.1. Lineage (GTDB taxonomy): Bacteria > Actinomycetota > Acidimicrobiia > Acidimicrobiales > Salinilacustritrichaceae > Salinilacustrithrix. The sequence goes on along the minus strand of JBKHXT010000125.1, from coordinate 4,043 downwards.
GAGCTCGACCAGGTCGAGGTCCTCCGGGCCGATGCCGGCCTGCTCGTACGCCGTCTTGGCCGCGTTGCGGGTGAGGGTGTTGACGTCCGGCAGCACCTGGCAGGCCTCCTGCCAGGGGTCGGTGGTGAGCACGGAGGCCGAGACCTTGATGGCCCGCTTCTGCTGCTCCTTCGAGAGCGTCTTCAGCTTCTCGCCGGAGACCACCACGGCGGCGGCCGCGCCGTCGCAGTTGGCCGAGCACATCGGGCGGGTGTTGGGGTAGGCGATCATCACGTCGCCCATCACCTGCTCGAGGGTCATCTCCTTGGTGTAGGCCGCCAGCGGGTTCAGCGTGGAGTGCTTGTGGTTCTTCACGCTGATCTTGGCGAACAGCTCGAAGGCCTCGCCGCCGTACTGGTGGTCGTGCAGGTACTCCATGCCGACCTGGGCGAACGTGCCGGGCATGGCGGCCGTGCCGATGCGCCCGTCGACGCCGGTGACCGCGCCGACGCGACCCGACGGCTCCCACTTGTGCTCGTCGGACTTCGACTGCGGGCGGGCGCCCAGCAGGCCGGCGCCGGCCAGCTTCTCGACGCCCACGGCCAGGCCCATGTCGACCTCGCCGGCCTTGACGGCCATGATCGCCGTGCGCAGCGCGGTGGCGCCGGTGGCGCAGGCGTTGGCGACGTTGTAGACGGGGATGCCGGTCTGGCCGATCTGCTTCTGCAGCTGCTGGCCGAAGCCGGCGCTCGCGTTCATCAGGTTGCCCGCGGCCAGGATCCCCATGTCGGCCATCGTCACGCCGGCGTCGGCGAGCGCGGCCATGGCCGCCTCGGCGCCGAGGTCGACGGCGTCCTTGTCCGGGTGCTTCCCGAACTTCGTCATGGTGATGCCGAGGATGTAGATGTCGTCGGTGCTCATGGTCGGTTCCCCCTAGGAGTCCACGGGTTCGAAGCCGAAGCCGATGGCCTCGACGCCGTCGTCGTCGGTGCCCAGCGAGTACGTCGCCAGGCGGACCTTCATGCCGAGCTTCACGTGCTGGTCGTCGGGCTCGACGTTGATGATGTTGGTGCGCACGCTCGTGCCGCCGGCGTCGACCACGCCGGCCACGAAGGGCACGGGCACGCCCGGCGCCGCGAACGTCACGATCGTGAACGAGCGCAGCGTGCCCTCGGTGGGCACGTCGACCTTCGTGAAGTCCGTGCCGAAGCACGAGGCGCAGGCGTTGCGCCGGTCGAAGTAGCGCGCCCCGCAGGACGTGCACTCGCTGGCCACCAGGTGCGGGTCGTCGCCCAGCGCCAGGTAGTCGACGATCGGGATCTGTGTGGTCGTGGCCACGGAGCTCCTCGGGTGGTCGTGGTGCCCGCGTCCCCTGCGGTGCACCCGTGTCGGTGGATGGTAGGTCGGTGGCCTCAGCCGGCGCCCACGGGCGCGGTGGGCGTGAAGCGCACCGGGTACCGCTTGATGCCGCCCACCAGCGGGATGCCGGCCGCCTCGAGGTACACGGGCGGGCCGGCGGCCTCGAGGTCGGGCAGGCGGGTGAGCAGCTGGCGCCACGCCACGGCCAGCTCGCGGCGGGCCAGGTGGGCGCCGAGGCAGAAGTGGGGGCCGGGTCCGCCGAAGCCCACGTGCGGGTTCGGGTCGCGGCGCACGTCGAAGCGGTCGGGGTCGTCGAAGTGCTGCGGGTCGCGGTTGGCGGCGCCGTAGAACATGACGAAGCGCTCGCCCTCGTCGAAGTCGCGGCCGCCGATGGTGACCGGCTCGGTGGCGGTGCGGCGCATGAACGTCACCGGCGACGCGTACCGGACGACCTCCTCGACCGCGGTCGGCGTGACGCCCTCGAGGTCGTCCTGCCAGATGCGGCGCTGGTCCGGGTGCTCGGTCAGGAACTGCATGGCGTAGCTGATGGCCGTGCGGGTGGTGTCGTTGCCGGCGACGGCGAGGAGGATGAAGAACGGCCCGAGCTCCTCGGGCGTCATCATCTCCTCCTCCACGTCGGCGGTGATGAGCGCCGTCGTGAGGTCGTCCTTGGGGTTCTTCCGGCGGTCCTCGGCGACCTCGTGCAGCAGCCCGGTGAGGGTCATGCCGGCGCCGAAGAGGGCACCCATGATGTCGTCGCCGACGAACTCGGGATCGCCGCCGCCGAGGATGACGTTGGTGGCGTCGAGCACGGTCTTGAACTCCGACCGGGGGATGCCCATCATGTCGCAGATCACGAGGAGCGGGAACGGGGCGGACATCACCTCGACGAGGTCGGCCTCGCCCTGCTCGCAGAACCCGTCGATCACCTCGTCGCAGATCGACTGCACCGAGTCGAGCACCGACTCGAGGCGCCGGGGCGTGAACGCCCGGCTCACGATGCCGCGCTGGCGGGCGTGGCGGGGGTCATCCATGTTGATGAACGAGCCGAAGAACTCGAGCGCCTCGATGGGCATGTCCGGGATGGCGACGGCGCCCTGGCCGGAGCAGAACTGCTTGGGCTTGCGGCTGATCTCGACCACCTCGTCGTAGGTGGTCACCGCGTGGAACGGCACCGGCCCGCCCATCATCCCCATGGTGTCGGGGATCTCGCTGTCCCAGAACGGGCCCTTCGCCCGCATGGCGGCGAAGTCGTCCATGCGGTCCTGCAGGGGCCGGCGCCAGAACTGCGGATCGGCGATGTCGAAGCGGGGGCCGTCTGCCTGCGTCATGTCCAGATCCTGCCCGTTGGCAACGCCCGTGGCCAAGAACCTCAGAGGGTCCGCTCGATGTGCGCGCGCACCCGCTCCTCGTCGTCGGCGCGGATGAGGATGCGGTGCGGGAAGCGGCGGGCGCCGACCGGGAACAGCCCGTGGTCGTCCGTCGTCAGCAGCCGCACCGGCACGCCCTCCGCCTCGAGCCGGGCGACGAGGGCGCCGGCCGCGAACCGGTCGGTGCCGACCGGGATCTCGACCAGCGCCGGCGCCGGTGCCCGCTCCTCGCCCCTGCGCCGCCAGCGTCCGATGACCACGCCCCATCGTCGCGCGGCCGCGCCCCCGGCCGACGTGGATACGTTCCGGTCCATGGCGAAGCTCCAGGTCGGCATCCAGCTCCACCCGCAGGCGACCAGCCTCGACGACCTCCGGGCCGCGGCCCGCCAGGCCGACGAGCTCGGCGCCGACTCCATCTGAGTGTGGGACCACTTCTTCCCGCTCTACGGCGATCCCGACGCCGCCCACTTCGAGTGCTACACGACGCTGGCCGCCCTGGCCGTGGAGACGCAGCGGGCCCGCCTCGGCGCCCTCGTCACCTGCAACAGCTACCGCAACCCGAACCTGCTCGCCGACATGTCGCGCACCATCGACCACCTGTCGCACGGCCGGTTCACGCTCGGCATCGGCTCGGGCTGGTTCGAGCGGGACTACGACGAGTACGGCTACGAGTTCGGCACCGCCCCGGGCCGCCTGCGCGACCTCGAGCGCGACCTGCCGATCATCAAGGACCGGCTGGCGAAGCTGAACCCGGGCCCGGTCGGGCCGCTGCCCGTCATGATCGGCGGCTCCGGCAGGCAGGTCACCCTGCGGCTCGTCGCCGAGCACGCCACCTCCTGGAACAGCTTCGGCCCGCCCGAGCGGTGGGCGGAGCTGAACGGCGTGGTCGACGACTGGTGCGGGAAGGTGGGGCGCGACCCATCCGAGATCGAGCGCACGGTGGCCATCGACGCCGGCGAGGCGCACCGGGTGCCCGAGTACGCCGAGGTCGGCGCCGACCACGTGATCGTCATGCAGGGCCCGCCGTTCACCATGGACGCCCTGCGGACCGCGCTCGACGCCCGGGGCTGACCGCCTGGGGACCGGGGCGTCGGCCGGTTCGCGGGCACCCCGACCCGCACCCCTACGCTCGCCGCGTGCTCGACGACATCACCACCTGGGTGACCGACGTGGTCAACACCCTCGGCTACGTCGGCGTCGCCCTGCTCGTCGCCATCGAGAACGTGGTCCCGCCGATCCCGTCGGAGGTGGTCCTGCCGCTGGCCGGGTTCGTGGCCGGCCGGGGCGACGCCAACCTCGTCGGCATGATCATCGCCGCCACGGTGGGGTCGCTGG
>JBKHXT010000124.1:0-4311 GCA_046565885.1 Acidimicrobiia bacterium | reverse complement strand
ACCGGCGTGACCAGGTCGGCGAGCAGCTCCCGCCACACCGGCACGACGGTGTGGTCGGCCGCGAGGCGGTGGAACTCGTCTCGCGTGGGGCGGATCACCGGGGTGCCGGGCTCAGCCGTTGGGGCGGACGTCGTCGTCGGAGAACGACCGGTAGAAGCACGAGAACTCGCCCGTGTGGCAGGCGCCCTTGCCCTCCTGCTCGACAATGAACAGCAGCGTGTCGCCATCGCAGTCGTACATCGCCTCGCGGATGTACTGGCGGTCGCCCGAGGTCTCACCCTTGCACCAGTACTCCTGGCGGGACCGGCTCCAGAACCAGGTGCGGCCGGTCTCCAGGCTCTTGCGGAGGGACTCGTCGTTCATCCAGGCGAGCATGAGGATGCGGCCGGTGCCCTCCTCCTGCACGATCGCCGGCACGAGCCCGTCGGCGTTGAACGTCACGTTCGCCAGGTGGGCCTCGTCGTAGGCGATGGGCGTCGAGGTGGGGGTGCCGCTCATCCGGGTGATCGTAGAGGTGCCCGTCGGGCGCCCCGAAGTGCGATCACTGCGAGGTGACGCTCCAGTGCCACGGTTCGGCGGGCAGGTTGTACAGGCCGTAGGCCGGCGCGTTGGCGGCGAGCCAGCGGAACGCCGGGTCGCGGCGGCTGGTGATCGAGTTCTCGCCGTTGCGCAGGTCGAGCGCGAGCCCGAGCTCGTGCAGCGACCGGCCCGGCTTCGCCGTCGGGGGCGAGCACAGGCTCGACGGCTTCTCGTAGATGTCGTAGTCGGTGGAGCCGCAGTTCTGGCGGCGCAGCTCGATCTGGCGGGAGATCGGCCGGTAGGCGCGGCCCTCGAGGTCGATGCCGGCCTGGGCGGCGGCGTCGACGAGCTGGCGCACCGAGTCGGCGATCGCCTCGTGGACCTCGAACCCGCGCACCTCGACGATGGGCAGCGACCCGGCACCGCGGCTCTGCTCCACGAGCACGCCGCCCACGGTCAGCATCCGGGCCTCGGCCCGGTCGAGGACGGCGCCGAGCCAGCGCACGTGGCTGTCGAAGCGCCCCAGCTCGGCCTGGGCGGCCTCGGCGGCGGCGAGCAGGTCGCGCCGGCGCTCCCGGCGCCGCTCCAGCTCCTGCCACTGCTCGACCGCCTCGACCCGGGCCTCGGCGGCCTCGGCGGCGAGCCGCTCGACCTCGCGTCCCCGGCGGACGACCTCCTCGGCGGTCGGCGCGGCCGGCGCCGCCACGGGGCGATCGGCCTCGGCGTCGGCCTCTACCTCTTCGTCGTCGGTGTCCCGGTCGGGGGCGGTGTCGGCAACCGGCGCGGCGTCGCGACCGGCGGCGGCGCCCTTGCCCTCGGACCGGCCCGGGCCCGTGGCGTCGGCCTCGCCCGTGCCCTCGGGAGCAGCTGCGCCCTTGCCCTGGGCCTCGCCCTTGCCCTTGGGCTGGCTCTTGCCCTTGGGCTCGCTCTTCCCCTCGGCGTCGCCCTTGCCCTTCGGGTCGCCCTTGCCCTTCGGCTCGCCCGTGCGCTCGGCGTCGCCGGCCGCAGGGGCGGCCTCGGCGGCGGTGCGCGGGGCGTCGACCTCGTGGACGTCGGCGGCGAGCGCCGCGCTCTGGACGTCGGCGGTCGGCTCGTCGGGGCCGCCCTCGGCGGGGCCGGGGTCGGCTGGCGGCGGGGTGGCGGGGCGCGCGGCCTCGATGGCGTCGGCGAGGCGCTCCTCGGCCTCGAGGCGGGCCTCCTCGGCCTCGGCGGCAGCGACCTTGGCGGCGTAGAGGTGGTGGTCCTGCTTCGCGGCCGCCTTGCGGAGGAGGTTCTTGGCCTGGTGCAGCCCGTTCAGGTGCGGCTGGGCCACGGCCAGGCGGTCGCGGGCGGCGGCGGCCTGCTGGGTGGGCAGCTTCGGCATCGGCCCGGACAGCTGCTCGACCGTGGTGGCGTCGAGATCAGGCCCCGAGTAGCCGAAGGCGGCCAGGTCGATGCCCTCCACGCCGAAGGCGGCGGGCGGTCCGTCGGGCACCGGCGCCGGCGAGGCGGCGTCGGCCGTGCCGAGCGACCCGAGCGGGTCGATGTCGGAGGGCGGGTTGATGGCCAGGGCGAGCGCCGCCACCACGGCGGTGGCGCTCGCGCCGAGGAACAGGATGCGGGTGCGGGGGTCAGGGCGAGGCATCGGCGGAGGGAGTTCGGGACGAGGGCGCGCGCCGATCGGGATGAGGTTCCCCGGCGCCCGCTCCGCCTCGTCGGCGGTCTTCCAGCGGCCGTGACCCTACGGAGGTCGGACCCGCGACACCGGGCATGCGCTGCGGTGTTGGGCGTCTGTTGACCTGGTCGGCGCCCGGGTGGTGCGAGCGCTCCAGGGGTGCCTGGTCCAGGTGGACCAGACGGGGCCGGATCTACAGGTAGAGGCCCGTGCTGCCCTCTTCGAGGCGCTCGGCGGCGACGGCGTGGATGTCGCGCTCGCGCAGGATGATGTAGTCGGTGCCCCGCACCTCGACCTCGTAGCGGTCCTCGGGGTTGAACAGCACCCGGTCGCCGATCTCCATGTTGCGGACGTTGGCGCCGGTGGCCACCACCCGGGCCCACGCCAGGCGCTTGCCCATCTGGGCGGTGGCGGGGATGAGGATGCCGCCGGTGCTCTTGCGCTCGCCGTCGGCCCGGTCGAGCTCCACCAGGATCCGGTCGTTCAGCATCTTGATCGGGAGCTTGTCGCCGGCGCCGGACTCGGTCATGGAGGTGCGACGGTACCGTGCCGCCCGATGCCGGACCGAAGCGCGCCCGAGCGGGCCACCGCCCCCGACGGGACCTCCATCGAGCTGGCGTGGTCGTGGCCGACGGGCGAGCCGACCGCCGTCGCGGTCGTCACCCACCCGCACCCCCGCATGGGCGGCGACCTGGGCAACCCGGTGCCGGCCGGCCTCGCCCGCGCCCTCGCCGAGGTGGGGATCGCGGTCGTGCGCCTCAACTTCCGGGGCACCGGGGCGAGCGGCGGCGAGCACGGTGGCGGCCCGGCCGAGCGCGGCGACGTGGTCGGCGCCGTCGACGCCGCCGCCACCGAGCTGCCCGGCGTGCCGATCGTCGGGGTCGGCTACTCCTTCGGTGCCGACGTCCTGCTTGCCGTCGACGACGACCGCCTCGCCGGCGTGGTGGCGGTGGCGCCCCCGCTGCGCGTGCTGCCCGTCGAGGACCTGGCGGCGTGCCGCGACGGGCGCCCGACGCTCATCCTGTCCCCGGCCCACGACCAGTTCTGCGACGCCGACCGGGCGGCGACGGTGACCGACGGCTGGCCGGCCACGTCGGTGGAGCCGGTCGACGGCGCCGACCACTTCCTGGCCGGCGCCGTCCAGCGGGTCGCCGACCGGGTGGTCGCCTTCGTCGCCGACCTCAGCTGATCGCCAGCCCGGGCAGCAGTCGACCGAAACGGGCCAACCCTGCCCGGGCAGACCGCCGACCGACCCAGCCCGGGCGGCAGTCGACCGAAACGGGCGAACCCTGCCCGGGCAGGCGGGTCAGGCGCCGGCGGGGCGGACGGCGATGCCGGCGGCGGCCAGGTGCTCCTTGGCCTCGGCCACGGTGTGCTGGCCGAAGTGGAAGATCGACGCGGCGAGCACGGCGTCGGCGCCGGCCTCGGTGACGCCCTCCACGAGGTGGTCCAGCGTGCCGACGCCGCCCGAGGCGATGACGGGCACGTCGACGGCCTCGCAGATGGCCCGGGTGAGCGGGATGTCGAAGCCGACCTTGGTGCCGTCGCGGTCCATCGAGGTGAGCAGGATCTCGCCGGCGCCGAGCTCGACGGCCCGGCGGGCCCAGGCGACGGCGTCCATGCCCGTCGGCGTCCGACCACCGTGCACGAAGACCTCGAACCAGCGCCGACCGTCCTCGGTCGTGACCGCCTTGGCGTCGATGGCGACCACCGCGCACTGCGACCCGAACTCGGTGGCGATCTCCGAGATCAGCTCGGGGCGGGCGACGGCGGCGGAGTTCACCGACACCTTGTCGGCGCCGGCGCGCAGCAGGGCGCGGGCGTCGTCGACGGTGCGCACGCCCCCGCCAACCGTGAAGGGGATGAACACCTCCTCGGCGGTGCGGCGGGCGACCTCGAGGATCGTGTCGCGCTGGTCGGACGACGCGGTGATGTCGAGGAACACGACCTCGTCGGCGCCCTCCCGGTCGTAGCGGGCGGCCAGCTCGACCGGGTCGCCGGCGTCGCGCAGGCCGACGAAGTTCACGCCCTTGACGACGCGCCCGGCGTCGACGTCGAGGCAGGGGATGACCCGGGCGGTCCGCATCTCGCCAGGCTACGGGCGCGACCGCTGACGCCCGAACGCGAACGGGCGGGGG